>CAZMOU010000058.1:0-17386 GCA_964567835.1 uncultured Chitinophaga sp.
GGCGGCCGCCTACGACTGGGCCACGCGGCAGACCGGTTGGGATCCATACCAGGCCAAGGCGGCACTCGACCAGCAGGGGCACGCCGCCGGTGACGCGGCGGCGGCCGCCAAGGGGGGCGGCGTCCGCGGAGCGGCGGGCGGAGCCGCGCTCGGTGCGGTGGTCGGCGCGATCGCGGGCGACGCCGGCAGGGGGGCGGCGATCGGCGCTTCGTCGGCCGGACTCACCGGCGGCATGCGTTCGCGACGCGCCGTGCGGACGGCGGGCAACGCCTCCGCCAACGCCGTGGCGACGTACCAGCAGCAGTTCGGGCTCTGGGCACGCAACTACATGGCGGCCATGGAGGCCAAGGGCTACACGGTCCGGTGAACGGCATCGCCTGCCCGGACGAGGACGACCATTCGAACCCGAGGAGATCGAGCATGACGACACGAACGACGATGATGGCGGTGCTTGTGGTGGTGAACCTGGCGATCGGGGGCGTCGCGAGAGCCGGCCAGACCTGGATCTGCGCGATCTCCTCGGCGGTCGCCGTCGACGAGGACGGCACCGTCGGACCTCCCGACCCGGGGGATCGCGAGAGGGCGATTTTCCTCCGGGTCGATCTCGACAAGAAGGAGGTCACGCTCCTGGTACCCGAGTCGCGCCGCGGGGAGGTGACGAAGATCGACTCGGTGGTCGAATCGGATGGCCAGTGGCTCCTCTCGGGCGTCGAGCACGGTCGCGGCGTGAAGATGATCATCACGGCCGACGGGAAGATGTCGCTCTCCGTCGTCACCGACGGCGCGGTGTGGGCGGTCTTCGGTCACGCGATCCCCATCGAGGTGGTCACGGGGAAGGACGCTCCGAAGCCCTGACCGAGGACAGGCATGCCTCGGGACGTGCGGCGCGGGGCGGGCTGCCGGCGGCGCCCGCTCCGCGCCCCGGTCGCGCCGGCACGGCGGGGGTGGCGTTCGGGCAACCCTTCCTATAGGACGCGGTCACTGGGGCCGACTCCCCGTGGACGCGACCGCCGCACGGGTCGCCGGCCGGCGGCGCCGGGCGAGGGGAGGGGCATCCGGTGCTTTCTCGAGGGTGGTCGCCGTGCGGAGGGCGCCCCTGCGGGTTGAGCCGCGCCCCCTCGTCGACTAGCATCTGCCCACCCGGGCGAAGGAGCGGTCCCCTCCGTTGCATGGAGTGCCGGCATGTCGGACTTCAATCCCTACGCGGCACCCGATGCCGAGGCGCCGCCGTCGCGGTCACCCGACGACGGGCCGCAGGATGCCGACCTGTGGCGGGATGGCGGGGTGCTGGTGGCGACCAAGGGGGCCGCGTTCCCCGCGCGCTGCGTCGTCTGCGACGCTCCGGCCACCGGCGGGCCACTGCGCCGCAAGCTCTCCTGGCACGCCCCCTGGTGGTACCTCCTCGTCCTCATGAGCCCGCTGGTGTACATCGTCGTGGCGCTCATCGTCCGCCACACCGCCACGTTCGACGTCGGGATCTGCGATCGCCACCGCTTCCGGCGGCGGATGTGGATCGCGATCGCCTGGTCGCTCGTGCCGCTCGCGATCGCGCTGCCGTTCGCCCTCTCCGGGCTCGGCGACGTCGGCGCCGTGGCCGCTGCCGTGCTGCTGCCGTTCCTGCTCATCGTCGCGGGCCTGATCGGGATCTACGGCGCCCGGGTGATCCACCCCGAACGCATCGACGCACGCTTCGCCCGGATCCGGGGAGCCTGCCCCGGTTTCCTCGACGGCCTGCCGGAGTGGGTCGGTTCCTGATCGCGACGCCACCCGCGGTCGCACGCTCCCGGCGGAGGGGATAGTCTGGGGGCTGGGCACGATCGGACAGCGAGCCGCCGCGGGGGCCATCGATCCGCCATGGGCGATCCCGAAGCCACCGATTCCCCTCCGCCGCTCGACACGGTGCTCACCGTCGTCAGCCCGGAGAACATCGCGTTCCAGTTCCGGCTCGCCGGGCCGGCGCTGCGCGCGGTCGCGTTCCTCCTCGACGGCCTGCTGATCGGATCGCTGTTCATCGCGGGGGGCATCATCGTCGCCCTGTTCGGGGTGGCGGCGGAGGCCTTCAGCGGTCTCCTGCTGGTGGCGGCCTTCTTCGTCTGGTGGGGCTACGGCGCCGCCTGCGAGGTGTTCGCCAACGGCCGCACCGCGGGGAAGGCGGCGCTGGGGCTGCGCGTCGTCTCGCAGACCGGCCTCTCGATCAACGCCGCACAGGCGATCCTCCGCAATCTCCTCCGTGCCGCCGATCTGGCCCCGCCGTTCTTCCCCGGCGTGGCGACGATGGCCTTCACCTCCCGCCTCCAGCGGCTCGGCGATCTCGCCGCGGGCACGATCGTGGTCCTCGAACGGACGCGCCGCCTGCCGAAGGCCCCGCGCGTGGAGGCCGACGCGACCGACGTCGTCCCCGCCGGCTTCCGCGCCGACGCACGGATCGTCGAGGCCCTCGCCGCGTACGTGGGGAGACGGCCGCAACTCTCGCCTGCCCGCCGCCGCGAGCTGGCCACGATCGGCGCCGCCCGCCTGTGCGCCGCGTGGCGCCGGCCGCTGCCGCGCGATCCGGACGCCCTCGTCTGCGGCCTCTACGAGATGGCGATCGCCTCCGATGCGGAGGGGAAACCGTGAAGGTCGCCGACGTGATCGTGGCCCGGTCCCCGGAATGGCGGGCCCTCGAGCAGGACGTCGCCTGGCTGCGCGGCACCCGGGCCCGGCGTCTCGACCCCGACCGGCTGGCGACGTTCGCGCGGCGCTACCGTGCGGCCTGCGGCGACCTGGCGCTCGCCACCGGCATGCGCTTCCCGGAGGGGACCGTCGACTACCTCCAGCAGCTCGTCGCCGATGCCCACACCGAGCTCTACCGGATCGAGTCCTTCAGCATCCTCGCCTGGCTGCGGACCCTGCTCTTCGCCGTGCCGCGACGCACGGTGACCGATCCCTGCACCTGGATCGCGGCCGCGGTGTTCGTCACGCTCTTCGGCGGCGGCATGCTCGCCGCGAACCTCCGCCCCGGCTTCGCGGAGGAGGTCGTCGGCGAGGGGGGACTTTCGCGGATCGAGGCGATGTACGCCGAGCGCCCGGACGACGGCGGCCTCACCGGCGGCCGGGCGCGGATGGCCGGCTTCTACGTCTTCAACAACGCCGGCATCGGACTGCACTGCTTCACCGGCGGGATCCTCCTCGGCGTGGGGAGCCTCTTCGTGCTCGCCTTCAACGCGCTCTTCCTCGGCACGATCTTCGGCCACATGCTCGCGTCGCCCTCCTCCGACCACTTCGCCGAGTTCGTCACCGCCCACGGGCCATTCGAGCTGACGGCGATCGTCCTCTCCGCGGCCGCCGGCCTCCGACTCGGATGGTCGATCGTCGACACCCGCGGCTGGAGCCGGGGGGATTCGCTGCGGCGCACCGCCCCCGAGGCCCTGGCGACCGCCGGGATGGCGACGGTGCTCTTCATCCTCGCCGCCGCGATCGAGGCCTTCGTCTCCCCCTCCCCGCTCCCGAGGTGGGTGAAGACGGCGGTGGCGGTGGCGAGCGCCGTCGCGCTCGTCGCCTTCCTCGCCACCGGCGTCGGTCGCCGCAGGGAGGATCGCCATGCGCGCTGACTCGCTCCGCGTGGCCGTCCGGCCGCGCGGCACGTTCGAATGCCTCGACCTGGCGGTGATGTACTGCGGCCGCCGTCCGCTGGCGGTGGCCCTGGCGACCGCGATCGGCGCGCTCCCCTGGGCGTTCCTCAATCGCTGGCTCTTCGCCGCAGCCACCGACGACTCGCTGCCCTTCCTGGCACTCCTCCTGCTCTTCGAGGCGGGCTGGGTCGCCGTGCCGCTCACGCTCTATCTCGGGCAGTCGGTGTTCTCGACCCGGTTCTCCTGGCGCGCGGCGATCCGGGCGCTCGTCGGCGGCCTGCCGGGGCTGCTCCTCTTCCAGGGCCTCCTCCGCGGCCTCTGCACGGCCTTCTGGTTCCTCGCGCCGTTTCTCCTCGTCTGGCACTACTACATCGACCAGATCATCCTCCTCGAGCGTCCCGCCGTGTCGCGGGTGTGGCGCCGCCGCACCGCGATGAACGAGGGGAACGTCGGACGGGTGACGCAGCTGCTCGGCGTCGACGGCCTGGTGATGGCGTGCGGGATTCCGCTCGTCTCCTACGCCATCGCCTCCGCAGCGGCGCTGTGGGGCGGGTCGGTCTCCGACCCGGGTGTCGACGAGGGAAGCAGGGTCGGTTCGGTCCTCTGGTGGCCCAACCAGACGGCGTTCTTCGCGGTGTGCGGCTTCCTCACCGTGTTCCGCTTCTTCACCTACCTCGACGCACGGATCCGGCGCGAGGGATGGGATGTCGAATTGAAGCTCCGCGCGGAGGAGACCTGGGCCGGCCTCGACCGGCGGACCGCGATCGCGGCGCGCGGCGGGGCGGCGCTGATGCTGGTGGCGCTCGCCTCCCTCGCGCCGCCGCAGGCCCGAGCCGCGGAGGCGGAGGAGGGGGATCGGGCGCGGAAGGCGCTCGCCAGCCAATCGTTCCCCTGGTACGACCGGACCGCGGACGACTACCGCCCGATCGTCCGTCCGCCGGCGTCCGCCTCCGATCGCTCGTCCCGGCGTCCCGACACGGCCACGGAACTGGATGGGGAGGTGTTCGGCACGCTCGGCGCCGCGATCGTGGTCGGCTTGCTCGTGGTCGCGGTCGGGGGAATCGTGTTCCTCGTCGTCCGCCACGGCCTGCTCGACGGGGGCCGTCCGCCCCGGACCCTGGCCGACCCCGGCGTGGCGCCGACCGTCGACGACGTCGCCGCCGCGCTCCCCGCGGGCCTGATCCCCGCCGACGGCGACCTCCTCGGGCAGGCCGCCGCCCTCGCCGAGCGGGGCGACTACTCGGCCGCGATCCAGAGCCTGCACGCCTGGATCCTCCTCGAACTCGACCGCCGCCGCGCCCTCTCCCTCGCCCGCGGCAAGACGAATCGCCAGTACGCCGCCGAGGTCGCCGCGTCGCTGCCGGAGGTGGCGGAGCTCTTCCGATCGTCGAGCCGGCTCTTCGAGGACGCCTTCTTCGGTCACCTTCCCGTGCCGCGCGACCGGTTCGCCGCCGTCTGGGAGCGGCGCGATCTCGTCGCCTCGTCCGCCGTCGCGAGGGTGAACCCATGAGCACGCCGACCGTGCACGAGCCCGCGGCGAGGCGGCGGGGGACGCGGCTCGTCCCGCTCGTGGCGCTCCTCTCCGCCGTCGCCGGATGCGCCTCCGATCTCGAGACCGACTACGGCACCATCCGCGGCGACAGCATCAACGGCATCTCGGCGTTCGTGCGGCTCCTCCGCGACTCTGGCCACGCCACCGTCGCCCGCCGGCGTCTGCCCGCCGCCATCGGCGACGACGTGCGCACGCTCGTCCTCCTCGACGATTCCTTCGGCGGACTCTCGGAGGGGGCGAAGAGGGCGATCGACCGCTGGCTCGGCGGCCAGGGGCCCCGCACGCTCCTCCTCCTGCTCCGCGACGGTGACGCCGCCCCCGACTACCTCCGCGCGATCCTCGCGCGGGGGGCGCTCGAGGGCGGCGCACGGGACGAGGCGCGAGCCCGCCTCGATGACGCCGTTCGCACCCTGGAGTCGGCGACGGCGGTCGCGCGCGCGGCGACCCCCCCCTACCCCGACGGGCTCGAGCCCACCCCTCGCGGCGCGGGGTCGGAGGCGTTTCCCGTCCGGATCGGGCCCCCGGAGGAAGCGCCCCCCATCGCCGCGCGCTACGAGCGGCATCGCCGCCTCGCCGATCCCCGTGGCTGCGAGACGCTCTGGGAGGCCGACGGCGAACCGCTCCTCGTCCGCACCCGGGTGGCCGACGGCGACGTGCTCGTCCTGGCCACGGCGCTGCCGCTGCTCAACGGCAGCCTCGTCGATCCCGGCAACCGGCGGCTCGCCGAGCGCTTGGCGGACATCCTCCCCGCCGATGGCGATCTCCTCGTCGTCGGATCGGCGGAGGTCTCCTCGGCCGGCGAAGAGGGTGACGACGAGCGTTCCCCTTGGCAGATCCTCACGGTGCGGCCGCTCCCCTGGGTAACGCTCCAGGCGATCGCGGCGCTCGGGATGTTCTGCTGGTGCACCGCGCCGATCCACGGCCGTCCGCGCCGCGTGCGCGCGGACCACGCCCAGGATTTCGGCCACCATGTCGAGGCGCTCGCCGCCCTCCTGGCCCGCGTGCCGGCGGAGGGCGCCGCCTTCGCGCTGGGGCGAGTCGAGGAGTGGCTCCGCCCACCCCAGGCGGGCTCCGCGCCCGCCCGTCGCCGCCGCACGCTCTGACCGACCGTCGCGCACGCCCATGCCATCAGGAGACATCCCCATGGAGACCGACCCGAACCCCGAGGCCACGACCGCCGGGCCCTTCGAGGAGGTGCGCACCGTCGTCGACGAGCTCCTCGCCGAGGCGGCGAAGGTCTACGTCGGCCAGACCGCGTTCGTCCGGCTCACGCTCGCCGCCCTCCTCGCCGGCGGCCACGTCCTCATCGAGAGCGTGCCCGGCCTGGGCAAGACGCTGCTCGTCCGCATCCTCGGCGAGGCCCTCGGCTGCCGCTTCAACCGCATCCAGTTCACCGCCGACCTCATGCCCTCCGACCTCACCGGGCAGCCGGTCTTCGACGCGCGCACGCAGGAGTTCCGCTTCCGGCCGGGGCCGGTGTTCACGCAGCTCCTCCTCGCCGACGAGATCAACCGGGCCCCCGCCAAGACGCACGCGGCGCTGTTGGAGATCATGCAGGAGGGGCGCGTGACGGTGGATGGCACCACCCACCGCATCGAGCCGCCGTTCCTCGTGCTCGCGACACAGAACCCGCTCGAGTCGGAGGGCACCTACAGCCTCCCCGAGGCGCAGCTCGACCGGTTCCTCTTCAAGATCGTCGTCGACTACCCCTCCGCCACCGAGGAGGACGACATCCTCCGCCTCCACTGCCGGCCGCGGCAGGTCGAGGAGCAGGTGTCGGGCGGCATCCGGAGGATCCTCGATCCCGCACGTGTGCTCGCCCTGCAGGCGCTCTGCCGCGGGGTCCGGGTGGACGACAAGGTGATCGCGTACACGAGCGCCATCGTGCGCCGGACGCGCGGCTGGCCCGCCTTCGCCGTGGGCGCGAGCCCGCGGGCGGGGATCGCGCTCGTGGCGGGGGCGCGCGTGCTGGCGGCGTTCGCGGGGCGCTCCTACGTGGTCCCGGACGACGTCCAGGAACTGGTGATCCCGGCGCTGCGGCACCGCGTCATCCTCGCCCCCGAGGCGGAGGTGGCGGGGGAGACGACCGACGGCGCCCTCGCGGCGCTCGTCGCCGGCGTGGAGGTTCCCCGGTCGTGATCGCCCCCACCCGGCTGGCCTGCCTCCTCGCCCTGGTGCCGCTCGTGCCGACGCTCGCGCTCTTCGCCGGCGAGGCGCTCTGGCCCGCCGTCGTCGTCGCCGACGCGCTCGTGGTGGTGGTGGCCCTCGTCGACCTGGCCACGCTGCCGGGCCGCGGTGCGCTCGCGATCGCGCGCGAGGTGCAGCCGATCGCCACGCGGGGCGTGCCCCACCCGGTCACGCTCCTCGTCGAGAGCCGCGCCTCGCGCGCGCTCGAACTGCTCCTCGTGGACGACACCCCCGCCTCGGTGGAGGTGCCGGTGCCCATCCCGGCGTTCTCGATCGCGCCCGGCGGCCGCAAGCGGGTGGCGACGCGGATCGTGCCCGGGGAACGGGGGGAGGTCCGCCTCGAACGCGTCCACGTGCGCGTCCGCAGCCGCCTGGGTCTCTGGCACCGCCACCGCCGCTACGCCTGCGACGCCACGGTCCGCGTCTACCCGGCGCTCCGCCAGATCGGTCGTTACGCCCTCTACGCGCGGGCCGACCGGATGTCGCTCCTCGGCGTCCGCCGCAGCCGGCGCGTCGGCACGGACAACGAGTTCGAGCGGCTGCGCGACTACGCCTCCGACGACCAGTTCCGCGCGATCGACTGGAGGGCCACCGCCAGGCGTCTCAAGCTCACCGTGCGCGACCACCAGGCGAACGAACGGCAGCGCGTCGTCTTCGCGGTCGACTGCGGGCGGATGATGGTCAACCGCACCGGCGGCGAGTCGCTCCTCGACGCCGCCCTCGACGCCGCGCTGACGCTCGCCCACGTCGCCCTCGCCCAGCGCGACGAGGCGGGGATCCTCTGCTACGACGAGCGCGTCACCCGCTGGCTGCCGCCCCGCGCGGGGCGGGCCCAGCTCAACCGCATGATCGCCGCCGTCCACGACGTCCAGCCGCACCTCGTGGAGAGCCGGGCCGACGAGGCCCTCCTCCACCTCTCGCGACAGTGCCGCAAACGCACGCTCCTGATCGTGATCACGAGCGTCATCGACGACCGCAACGCCGAGCGGATCCGCACCCACCTCGCGCCGACCGTCGGCCGCCACCTGCCCCTGGTGGTCCTGCTCCGCGACCGCTCGCTCCTCGCGGCGGTGGAAGGCTGGGTGCGGCGTCCGCCGGGCGTCCCCCCGACCGGCACCCTCGAGCGCGCGGGGGCCGCCGCCGACATCCTCCTCTGGCGGCGGAGCGTCCTGGCGGGCCTCGAGACCGACGGCATCCTCACGCTCGACGCGGCGCCGGCCGACCTCACCGCCGACCTGGTGAGCAAGTACCTGGCGATCAAGGCCCGGCGGATGCTCTGATCCGGACGTCGGCTCCGCGTGGAGCGCCCCGGACCCCGACCCGAGGCCTTCACCACGCTCGCCAGCCGATCCCCCGGGGACGCCTCCCAGTCACGGAGACGCCGTCAGCAGATCCGCGGCAGCAACTCGCCGAGCGGCATGGGGACGATCCGCCGCGCCCCGAGCGCCGTCCGCATCACGACACGTGCCGCTCCCCCCCCCACGACACGGCCGATCGCCGTGGCCCGGCGGCCATGGTCGTGCGTTCGCATCGCCGCCAGGATCGCGTCGGCCCCCTCCTCCGGCACGATCGCCAGGAGCCGGCCCTCGCTCGCCACCTCGAGCGGGTCGAGCCCGAGGATCTCGCAGGCCGCCGCCACCGCCGCGTCGACCGGGATCGATCCCTCGTCGATCTCGATCGTGGCGCCGGCGAGCCCCGCCATCTCGTTGAGGGTCGCCGCCGCGCCGCCACGCGTCGGATCGCGGAGGAGGCGGATCGCGGGGCAGGCCGCGACCATCGCCTCCACGAGGCCGTGGAGCGGCGCGGTGTCGCTCGCGATCTCCGCCTCGAAGGCGAGCCCCGCGCGCACGCTCATGATCGCCATCCCGTGGTCGCCGAGCGTGCCGCTCGCGAGGACGACGTCCCCGGGGCGCACCGGCTCCGCCCCGACACGGCACCCCGCCGGCACGACGCCGAGGCCGGCGGTGTTCACGTAGATCCCGTCCCCGCGCCCCCGTTCCACCACCTTCGTGTCGCCGGCCACGATCCGCACGCCGGCCGCCCGCGCCGCCGCGGCCATCCGCCCCACCACGTCGACGAGCGTCCCGATCGCCAGCCCTTCCTCGAGGATGAAGCCCGCGGTGAGACCGAGTGGCCGGGCACCGCTCATCGCCAGATCGTTCACCGTGCCGTTGACGGCGAGGTCGCCGATCGATCCGCCGGGGAAGAAGAGCGGACGCACCACGTAGGAGTCGGTGGAGAGGGCGAGGCGGTCCCCCGCCGCGGGACCGCTCGGCGGGTCGAGCACCGCCGAGTCGCCGAGCCGGTCGAGGAGGGGGTTGGAGAAGGCCGGGCGGAAAACCAGCTCGAGGAGGTCGCGCGAGAGGGCCCCGCCGCCGCCGTGGCCCGCCACGATGCAGGGATGATCACGCAGCGGCAGCGGGCACGCCGTGCCCTCCCCATCGCGGCCGGTCATCGTGGCGCCTCCCGCCACCGGCCGTGATGCCAGTGCGCCGCGCAGGCACCCTCCTGCGACACCATCGTCGCCCCCAGCGGCGTCCGGGGCGTGCACTCCCTGCCGAAGGCGGGGCAGTCGGGCGGCTTGAGCGTGCCCCGCAGGACCTCGCCACTCCTGCACAGCGGGCTCTCGCGGGCCGTGATCCCCGCCACGTCGAAGCGCCGCTCGGCGTCGAAGCGGGCGAGGCCGTCGGCCAGCCGCCAGCCGCTCGCGGGGATCGTCCCCAGGCCGCGCCATGCCCTGTCGGTCGGCACGAAGATCTCGTCGACGAGCGCCCGCGCCGCGACGTTGCCCTGCTCGGTGACGCCGCGTGGATAGGCGTTCTCCACCACGGCCCGCCCCTCCTCGAGCTGCACGACCGCGCGGCGGATCCCCTCGAGCAGGTCGAGCGGCTCGAAGCCGGTGACCACGATCGGCACGCGGAAGCGCGCGGCGAGGGGCGGGTACTGGGCCGTCCCCATCACGCTGCACACGTGGCCCGCCGCCAGGAACGCGTCCACGCGGCTGGCGGGATCCCGCATGATCGCCTCGATCGCCGGCGGCACGAGGACGTGGCAGACGAGCATCGAGAAGTTCGACAGGCCCTCGTCCCTCGCGATCTTCACCGCCATCGCGGTGGCCGGCGCCGTCGTCTCGAAACCGATCGCCAGGAACACGATCTCGCGGCCGGGGTGCTCGCGGGCGAGCGTGACGGCGTCGAGCGGCGACCACACGACCCGCACGTCGGCCCCGGCCGCCTTCGCGCGCACCAGATCCCCCTCCGACCCGGGCACGCGGAGCATGTCGCCGAAGGAGCAGAGGATCACCCCCGGCCGCGACGCGATGGCGAGCGCCTTGTCGATCGCCTCGACCGGCGTCACGCAGACCGGGCAGCCGGGCCCGTGGATCAGCTCGATCCCGGGGGGAAGGAGCTGATCGACGCCGTTGCGGAGGATGGAGTGGGTCTGGCCGCCGCACACCTCCATCAGGGCCCAGCGCCGCGTGACGATCCGGTGGATCGCGGCGGCGAGCCGACGGGCGGCCGCGGCGTCGCGGTATTCGTGGAGGTGCTTCATGGCGTGTGGGGGACCGGGTCTCCCTCCGCGTCGCCGCCGGCGGGGCCGTCGCCGCGGAGTTCGGCGGTCGCTTCCGCGAGGAGCCCGAGTTCGGCGAGCGTCCGCAGCGTCTCGCGGGCGCTCGCCTCGTCGATCCTCGCGATCGCGAAGCCGACGTGCACGATCGCGTAGTCCCCCACGGCGATCTCCGGGACGCAGGCCAGGCAGACCTCCTTCACGACGCCGCCGAAGCTCACGCGTCCCATGCGCGTGCCGCGGTCGTCGTGGATCGATTCGACGAGCCCGGGGATGGCGAGGCACATGGGGGGATTCCCTAGCGTCCTTCCGATCCGGTCCCGCCGCCGCCGGCCAACTCGAGGCACAGTCGCTCCGCCAGGCGGTCCACCGCCGCCTCGACCGGCGGGGAGAGGGGGGCGCCGGGGTCGAAGCACACCCCCTCGACGAGCCAGACGGCGACGCGCGACGGATAGTCGGCCCCCAGGAGCCAACGGCCGACCGCCAGCGCGTGATCCCAACGGAAGCGGTGGAGGTCGAGCCGTGAGGGTGGAGCGGGCGTCGCGAGGTCCTCTCCCGGCAGGGAGTGGATCGTGCCGGGGGACGCACCGGAACGGCAGGCGTCGACGACGACCACCACCCCGACGCCGCGCATCCTCGAGGCGACGTCGATGCCGACGGTGCCGGCGTCGAGGCACTCCACGCCGTCGGGCAGGCCCCGCGCCGCCATCCGCCGCACGACGAGCGGCCCGGCGGCGTCGTCGCCGCAGAGGAGATTGCCGCAGCCGATCACGAGCGCGTGCACGTTGCTGCGTGTCTCCGGGAGTGTGGATCCGACCGCCGTATCGTACGCCCCCGCCGGCGACGGGACAGCGAAGCCCCTCGCCGCTCATCCCGTCCCGGCGAGCACCGCCTGGCCGAGGGCCAGGCCGCCGTCGTTCGGCGGCACGATCCGGTGGAGGAGGACCTCGAAGCCGTTCCGTTCAAGCGTCTCGAGCGTCGATTCCACGAGCAGGACGTTCTGGAACACCCCGCCGGTGAGCCCGACCACGGGGCCCGCCCCGGCGTCGCGGAGCGCGTGGCACACCTCCCCGATCATCCCGGCGACACCCCGGTGGAAACGGGCGGCCACGACGGGGGCGGGCACCCCGGCGAGGATGTCTGCCGCCGCCGCCCGCACCACCGGCCGCCAGTCGACACGGAGCGGAGGACCGCCGCCGATCCCGAAGGCGTAGCGGCCGGGATCGTCCACGCCGTCGGCGAGCGATTCCAGGAGCAGTGCCGCCTCCGCCTCGTAGGTGACGCACAGGCCGACCCCGGCGAGCGCCGCCACGCCGTCGAAGAGCCGTCCCATGCTCGAGGTCATCGGGGAGGCGAAGCGCGTGTCGAGCTGCCGTGCGAACGGGGAGCGCGACGCGGGGGGGACGGCGGCGACGCAGGGGAGCCGATCGTCGGGCGGGATCCCGGCCGCGTGGAGGAGCGCGTGCGCCGTCCGCCACGGGTGGCGGATGGCCGCGTCGCCGCCCGGGAGCGGGAACGGATCGAGGTGGGCGGCGCGCTGCATCGGTGCGTGCGGCCCCGCGAAGTGCAGGAACTCCCCCCCCTGGATCGTGCCGTCGCGGCCGTAGCCGGTGCCGTCGAAGCAGACGCCGACGAAGGCCCCACCGAGGCGGCCGTGCTCGGCGGCGAGCGCCGCCACGTGGGCCTCGTGGTGCTGGATCCGCACGACGGGGATCCCGCGCGACGCCGCGAGGCTCCCGGCCAGGTCGGCGGACGACGATCCGGGATGGAGATCGGCGGCGATGCAGCGGGGCTCGACCCGGAAGAGGTCGCGGAGACGATCGGCGGCGCGGGCGAGGGCGTCGAGCGTCTCGGGGTGCGCGCTGTCGCCGACGTGCGGGCCGATGATCGCCCGATCCCCGTCGGCGAGGCACGGTGCCGCCTTCATCTCCCCCCCCAGGGCGAGCACGGGCCGTCCGAGGGCTGGCAGGGGGATCGATAGCGGCGTGAGGCCCCGGGCGCGCCGCACGGGGAGGACCGCCCCGGCGGCGGTGGCCACCACCGAGTCGTCGTACGGACACACGATCTCCCGGTCATGGAGCAGGAAGCCGTCGACGAGCGGGAGGAGGACCCGCGTCGCCTCCTCGTCGCGGTACTGGATCGGCTCCTCGGCGAGGTTGCCGGAGGTCATGACGAGCGCCGGCATCCCCTCGGCGACGAGCCGGTGGAGGGGGCTCGGCGGCAGCATCACGCCGAGCGATCCGATGCCGGGGGCGACGTGCGCGGACACCCGGCCCGGTTCGCGGCGCAGGAGGACGATCGGCCGCTCCGGTCCGGTGAGGAGGCGTTCCTCGAGCGGGCCGACCCGCCCCAGCGCGCGGGCCGACGCGAGGTCGGCGACGAGCAGCGCCAGCGGCTTCGACGGGCGTGCCTTCCGTTCCCGGAGGCGGAGGACGGCCGCGTCGAGCGTGGCATCGCACGCCAGGTGGAATCCCCCCACCCCCTTGATCGCCACGATCCCGCCGTCGCGGATCACCGCGCGCACGGCGTCGATCGCCGCGTGCCCCGGCGTTCCCGGGCGGCCGTCGGAGGGCACGAAGCGGACCTGCGGTCCGCAGGCCGGGCAGGCGATCGGCTGCGCGTGGAAGCGCCGGTCGCCGGGGTCGTGGTACTCCCGCGCACAGTTCCCGCACATCGGGAAGCCGCACATCGTCGTCCGCGCCCGGTCCCAGGGGAGGCCGGTGGCGATCGTGGCCCGGGGACCGCACGCGGTGCAGTTGATGAACGGATGGCGATGCCGGCGCGAGGCGGGGTCGCGCATCTCGGCCAGGCACTCCGCGCAGGGACCGAGGTCGGGGGGGAGCGCCGTCGTCGCCCCGGGTCGCAGGGCGCTCTCGAGGATCGCGAAGCGACCGCCGGCGCCGTGCGGCACGCCATCGACCACCTCCACGCGCTCGATCCGGGCTTGCGTCGGCGCCGCCGTGGCGAGCCCCTCGAGAAACGAGGCCACCGCGGGGGAGGGGCCCTCGATCTCGATGACGACGCCGGAGGGTTCGTTCTCGACGAAGCCGCCGAGGCCGTGGGCCCGCGCCCGCCGCCACACGAAGGGGCGGAATCCGACCCCCTGCACGACGCCCGTGACGGTGAGCCGCTTGCGCTCGGTCTCGGATCGGGTCACGGCACGTGTCCGCGGAGAGGGAGGGCCCGACCGGGGTTCGGCCCGCCCCAGTCTATGCACGCGATGCACGGCGGCGCCACCTCACCGCAGCCGAGGTTGGATCGGGAGTGTTCACCGCTTCCGGAACGTCGACCGCACGGAGCGGGGAGCGGTTCCCGCGGCGACATCAAGCTCCCGATCGGTACACTCTGTCGGGCGTGGTGAACGTCCACGCGACGCGGTCGCTCGATCGTCGCCCGCGACCTCGCAGGCGCTCCCCGGGCGGGGTGCACCGGCCGGGAGTGCCAGGACCAGGAGGAATCGAATGCCGATGCCCAAGCTTCTCCGCGCCGCGGTCGTCGCCACGGTCCTCCTCGGGCTCGTCGCGCGGGCCGGCGCCGCCGGCGAGCCCCGCGTCGTCGCCGCGGGCGGTGGACCCGCGCCCCCCTGCCAGCCGCAGGTGGCCGTCGACGACGCCGGCACGATCCACGTGGCCTGGGGGAGCGGAGACAGGGTCTTCCACCGCGCCGCGCGGGCCGGGGAGGAGGCCTTCGGCGGGGAGAGCTCGCTGTCGCTCGCGCCGGTGATGGCCCTCGGGATGCGGCGCGGACCGCGCGTGGCGGCGTCGGGCGGGTCGGTCTGCATCACCGCGATCGGCGGGCCGACCGGCAAGGGGCGCGACGGCGACGTGTGGGCCGTGCGCTCGACGGACGGCGGAGCCAGCTGGTCGGCCCCGGTGCGGGTGAACGCGGTCGAGGGCTCGGCGCGCGAGGGGCTGCACGGCCTGGCGGCGGGGCCGGACGGGGCGATGTGCTGCGTCTGGCTCGACCTGCGGAACGGCCGCACCGAGATCATGGCCGCCACCTCCGCCGACGGCGGCGCTACGTGGACCCGCGACGCGCTCGTCTACCGCTCGCCGGAGAAGAGCGTCTGCGAGTGCTGCCATCCGGCGGTGGCCTACGACGGCCGCGGAGACGTCTGGGTGCAGTGGCGCAATTCCCTCTCCGGCAACCGCGACATGTTCGTGGCCCGTTCCCGCGACGGGGGCAGGACGTTCGGCGAGGCGAGCAAGCTCGGCCGCGGCACCTGGCCCCTCTCCGCCTGCCCGATGGACGGCGGCGCGATCGCCGTCGACGGGGGGAAGGTCGCGTCGGCCTGGCGCCGGGACCGCACCGTCTACCTCGTCGAGGGCACCGCGGCCGAAGAGCGCGCGCTCGGGACCGGGGAGCAGCCGTGGATCGCGGGCACCCCCTCCGGCCCGGCCGTGGCCTGGGTCACGGCGCGCGGCGGGACGCTCCTCCTCCTCCGTCCCGGGGCGGCGGAGCCGGTGACACTCGCCGAGCACGCGGCCGATCCGGTGCTGGCCACCGGCACCGGGCCCGACGCGCTTCTCGTCGCGGTGTGGGAGGAGCGCGACGCGGGCGGGGGGCGCGTCCTCTGCCGGGTGATCGGCGGGGAGTGAGCGCTGCGGCGCCCCGCGCGGCCGCGCACGCGCCATGTCCGCGCACGCCGTCGCGCCGTCACGCCGTCACGACAGGATCGCGCGGATCGGCTCCCCCGAGACGTCCGTGAGGCGGAAGTCGCGCCCGCTCGTGCGGAAGGCGAGGCGCGTGTGGTCGAGGCCGAGGCAATGGAGGATCGTGGCGTGGAGGTCGTTCACGCTCGCCCGGTTCTCCACCGCCTTGAACCCGAACTCGTCGGTGGCCCCGTGCGTGACGCCCCCCTTCACGCCGCCGCCGGCGAGCCAGACGGTGAAGGCGTGGGGATTGTGGTCGCGTCCCGGCTCCGCCCCCTTCTGGGCGACCGGCAGCCGGCCGAACTCGCCCCCCCACACGACGAGGGTCTCGTCGAGGAGACCGCGCCGCTCGAGATCCTCGAGCAGGGCCGCGATCGGCCGGTCGGTCTCCGCGGCGAAGCCGGAGTGGTTCCCGCGGATGTCGGCGTGGCCGTCCCAGCTCTTCTGGTTCTCCTCGCCGCCGGAATAGATCTGCACGAAGCGCACGCCACGCTCCGCGAGACGCCGGGCGATGAGGCACTGCCGGGCGAAGTGGCCGCAGACGGGATCGTCGACGCCGTAGAGGTCGAGCGTCTCGCGCGATTCGGCGGCGAGATCGAATCCCTCCGGGGCCGCCATCTGCATGCGGTAGGCCAGCTCGTAGCTCTCGATCCGCGCCTGGAGCGCGTCGGCGTCGGGCCCTGCCGCGTCCCGGTGGCGACCGTTGAGGCGGGCCGCGAGGTCGAATTGCGAGCGTTGCTCGGGGTCGGTCTGGTCGCCGCGGCGGACGAGGTTCGCGATCGGCCCGGAGCCGGTGTCGATGGCGGTGCCCTGCAGCGCCCCGGGGAGGAAGCCGGCCGACCAGTTCTGCGCGTAGCCCTTGGGCATGCCGCGACCCTTGGTGTCGAGCATGACGACGAAGCCGGGGAGGTCGCGGTTCTCGCTTCCCAGGCCGTACGTCATCCAGCTCCCGGTGCAGGGGAAACCGACGCGCGTGAAGCCGGTGTTCATGCGCAGCAGCGCCGGCGCGTGGTTGTTGGAATCGGTCCAGCAGCTCTTCACGAACGCCATCCGATCGACATGACGGGCCAGGTGGGGGAAGATGTCGGAGACCCAGGCACCGCTCTGGCCGTGCTGCCGGAACGCGAAGGGGCTCGGCATCAATCCCCCGACGGCACCGGCGAAGAACCCGGTGTTCACGTCGAACCCGTCGAGCGGCTGCCCCGCGCGCCGGGTGAGTTCCGGCTTGTGGTCGAAGGTGTCGACCTGGCTCGGGCCGCCGTTGATGAACAGCCAGATCACCCGCTTGGCGCGTGCCGGGAAGTGCGGCGCCCGCGGCGCGAGCGGGTCGCCGGAGGCGCCCGCGTCGTCGGCGAGGAGCCCGGAAAGCCCGAGCAATCCGAAGCCCGCGCCGCAGCGCGCGAGCGCCAGGCGCCGGGGCAGGGGGCGATCCGTTCCGCGATCGTCCATGGCTCGCTCACTCCAGGAACAGGGTCTCGTTGAGGCCGAGGAGCACCTGGCAGAAGTCCGCCAGGGCCACGGAAGCCGCGTCGGCCCGGCCGTCGGCCCGGTACCGCGCGGTCTGGCCGTCGAGGAAGCCGCGTGCGTCGGCGAGCTCGTCCGGGGTCGGGGCCCGGCCGAGCGCCCGGGCGTAGGCGGTGACGACCGGGGACGAATCCGCCGCGGCGGGGTCGAACGAGAAGGGCTCGGCGACCACGCGTGCCGCGAATCGTTCCGCCCAGGCGCGGACCGCCGGGGCGTTCATGAGCAGCAGCCCCTGCGGCGCCGTGGTGGTGACCGCGCGCGTACCCTGGCCGGTGACCCGGTCGGGCGCGGCG
>CAZMOU010000058.1:17417-24216 GCA_964567835.1 uncultured Chitinophaga sp.
TCGAAGGCGCGGAGAAAGGGGGACGGACGGCTCCGCTTGACGTCGAGGTAGATGCTGCGGCGCGGGCTCGTGTCGTCGGCGCCGGCCCGGCCGCCGGTCGTCGTGTCGAGCGTGCCGGAGATGGCCAGCAGCGTGTCGCGGATCGCCTCCGCGTCGAGACGGCGGCGCTCGAATCGCCCGAGGAGCCGGTTCCCCGGGTCGACGACGGGGCCACGACCGTCGCCCGCCCCGGCCTGCCGCCAGACCGCGCTGTCCACGATCATCCGGTGGAGCGGCTTGAGGCGCCACCCGCCCCGGACGAGTTCACCGGCGAGGAACTCGAGCAGTTCCGGATGGGAGGGCGATCCCCCCTGGGCCCCGAAGTCGCTCGGCGTCGCCACGAGCCCCCGGCCGAAGTGGTGCTGCCAGAGGCGGTTGACGATCACGCGGGCCGCGAGCGCCCCCGCCCCGCCATCGACGTCGGTGATCCAGCGCGCGAGCGCCGCGCGCCGGCCCGGAGTCCCCTCGGCGGGGGTCGTCCCGAAGCGATCGATCCCTTCCGGCGCGCGGAGGAGCACCTGCAGGAGACCCGGGGCGGCCACCCCCTCGCGCAGCTTCACGTCGCCACGCCGCAGGAAGAAGGTCTCGGGGTAGGCGTGCGGATAGCCGCGGTCGTCGGCATGGTGCGGGATCGGCTTGAGCCCGTCGCCGGCGACGAGCGCCGTCACCGTCTCGGGCACGGGCCGGGTCCGCTCGATCGCGCGGACGCGGGCGTCGGCCGCGAGCCAGTCGGCGTCGAAGCGCGGCTGGAGGCGGCGCAGTTCGGCCTCCTCCGCTCCGGTCCGCGTTCCCCTGGCGAGCATCTCGCCGATCCGCGCCGCGTCGCCGGCGCCGACCGGATCGGCGTCGGCCGTCGGAGGCACCGCCGGCTGACCCGCCCGCGACGAGAACGAGAGCCGAGGCCGGCCGATCGCATGCCGGACGTTCGTGCGGAAGTCCATGGTCACGGTGAGGCGGCTGCCGCCGGGATGGCGCACCGGCTCGGCGAAGTCGAAGACGGCCACGTGCGGCGTGCCGACGTGCGGATCGATCGCCCAGCCGCTCGTGGGGTGGTCGTCGAAGGCGGCGGCCACGTCGAGGCCGGGCTGGGAGTAGTCGGCGCGGCCCGCGCCGATCGGCACCGGTGCCGCCGGAGCCGAGGCCTCGCCGGCGGCCCCGAGCGGCGCCGCCGCGACGACGATCGAGGAGAGGGCGAAGTTGCCATGCTCGACGCGGCCCGGGCCGCCGCGCGGCAGCGCCGGATCGGCGAGGGCGTCGAGCCGCAGGCTCGCGATCTCGTCCAACGGCACGTCGATGTGGAAGGTGTAGGTGTCGGCGTCGGTGGCTCCCCCGAGCGCGCGGAGCGAACCGTCCGCGAGCGGCTCGAAGCCCGCGCCCCCCTGCCGCGACGCCTCGACGACGCGTCCCAGGCGCCAGGCCGGCGCGGCGCCGGCCGCGGCGGGATCCCAGCCGGCGAGCCAGGCCTCGAACCGCGCGGGAAGCTCCTCGGTCTCGATGCGGCGACGCGCGGCGATCGCCGCGTCGAGCTCCGCCTGCCAGGCCCGCAGCGCCGCCTCGTGCCGCTCGGGCGCGACCGCGATCTCCACGTTCGCACGGATCGTCGAGGTGAAGGTGGCGGCGAGGCGGTAGTAGTCGGCCTGCGGCACCGGGTCGAACTTGTGGTCGTGGCAGCGGGCGCAGCCGATCGTCAGCCCGAGCATCGCCGTCCCCACGGTCGACACCATGTCGTCGATCTCGGCCGACCGGGCGCTCTCGAACTCCTTCTCCGTGAGCTGGGTGGGGAAGGCCCCCGCGGCGAGGAATCCCGTCGCCATCCGTGCCGCCGGGTTGTCCGGGGCCAGCTCGTCGCCGGCGAGCTGCCAGCGGAGGAAGGTGTCGTAGGGGAGATCGTCGTTGAAGGCCCCGATGACGAAGTCGCGGTAGTGGAAGGCGTGCGGCCGGTCGTAATCCTGCTCGTAGCCGAAGCTCTCCGCGTAGCGCGCCACGTCGAGCCAATCCTGGGCCATCCGTTCGCCGAACGACGGTCGGGCGAGCCGCTCCTCGACGACGCGGCTCCAGGCCTGCGGGTCGGCGTCGTGGACGAACGCGCGGATCTCCCCCGGGGCCGCCGGCAGCCCGGTGAGATCGAAGGAGAGCCGGCGCAGGAGCGTCCGCCGGTCGGCCTCGGGCGCGGGGCGCAGGCCGGCCTCCGCCAACTTCGCGAGGATGAAGCGATCGATCGGCGTGCGGCACCATCCCTCCGCGTCGGCGGGACCGGGTGCGCCGTCCACGCCCGGCACCGGCACGGGAGCGAGCGGACGGAACGGCCAGGCGTCGCGGGCCGCCGGATCGATCGACCGCGTCGTCCACGGACCACGCGCCGCGTCGGTCACGAGCGGCTTGTCGAACGGGGCGCCGCGATCGATCCACTCGCGGAGCCGTGCCAGTTCGTCGGCGGCCAGCGCCGCCCCCTCCTCCGGCATGTGCGGCTCCTCGAGCCGGGCGGCGAGGCGGTAGAGGAGGCTCCCGGCGCCGTCGCCGGGCACGATCGCCGCCCCGCGGTCCCCGCCGGCGAGGAGCTTCTCGCGGGTGGAGAGGTCGAGGCCCCCCTCGGTGCTCCCGGCGCCGTGGCAGCCGGCACAACGGTGCACGAGCAGATCGCGCAGTCCCACGAAGATCTCGACGCCGCGCGGATCGACGGCCGGTTCGCCGTCGTCCGCCCGCACCCGATCCCCCGCCCCGGCGAGCGTGATGGCCGCGAGGAGGCACGCGGCGCGGCGGACGAGCCTCCCCGGGCCCGGGGACCGTCCGGCTGGCGACATGACCGGCATCGTGGGATGGCTCCAGGGGAACGGCCCGAGTCTACCCGCACCGGACGCGCCGCGACACGCGGCGGGGTCCGCCCCTCCGCCGGGATTCAACGGCGCCAGAGGAGTTGCAGCGTGAGACCGGCCCCCGGCGCGACGGCCACCACGTCGGTGCGTCCGGAGAAGAAGCCCGTCCCCTGGAACAACGTGCGGTCGAAGAGGTAGTCGGCCGTCGCCTCCAGGGCGAACCCCCGCGCGAGCAGCCGTTCCACCCCGACCGAGACGCGCTGGTTGAAGACGTAGAACCGCTCGGCATCGACGACCCGATCGGCGAGGAGGAACGTCTCCGTGTCGGTGCGCCACAGCGCCACGGCCGAGAACCCGCCCCTCAGCCTGCGGCGCAGGACGGCGGTGCCGTTGACCAGCGGGGTGAAGCCGACCGAAAGGCTCCAGTCGTCGTCCGGTCTCCACTCGAAGCCGGCGGGGAGGCCGAGCTTGGCCTCGAACGCCTCCGAGGGGCGCCACACGTAGGCGAGCCCGGGGAGCGGGTAGGGAAGCTGCGACGTCGGGGAGTAGAAGAGGCTCGCGCTCCATTCGTCGCGCTCGTTCGCCGCGGGGCGCGTGGCGAAGAGGATCGCCATCAGCGTCAGATCCCGGAACGCGGCGAAGGGACGGTCGCTGGCCGTCCCGACGAGCACCGTGCCGCCGACCGTGGTGCCGCCGTCGAGCGGACGGACGTGCGTGAGGCCCGTCTCGACCACCCACAGGTCGTCGGGGATTTCCGCGCCCGTGTCGGGGAGGCGCGCGGTGGTGGCGAGTTCGAGCCTTCCGAAACGACCGATGCCGATCCACAGCGGAGCCCCCTCGGCGGGGCGCGCGAGCGGCACGCCGACCCTGGCGAATTGGGCGTTCATCGCCAACTCGGCCGGCTGCCCCGACACGGACGCAGCCGGGGCCCAGAACGCCCCCAGACTCACCGGCGGCCCGCGCTGACCGTCGCGGCGCCCCCCGCGCGGCGCGACCGGGGGCAGGGGAACGGTGAGCCCGTCGTTGCCCTCCGCGCCCCCCGGATCGAGCGACTCCAAAGGCTCGATCACCGAGGTGGGGAGGAACGACGCATCGACCGGCGGCAGCGGGATCGGCAGGGCATCGTCCCCGGCGGCGAGCTCCGAGGGGAGGAGCGGGTCGGTGCCATCCGCGCGGCTGGTGGCCACGGCGCCGGCGAGTGCCATGGCGACGAGCGACAGGACGATCGTGTGGCGGCATCCCATGGCGAGCCGTGGCGGGAGGGCAGGGACGGGCGTGGCCCGGGCCGGCCGTGGAAAAAGTCGTCCGTGACCGCCCCGGCCGCTCGACGGCCCACGCCGCACATCCACGGCGGACACGCCTGAAAAGCCGGGTGTTTTTTCAGGGATCTCTGCCGCCGCATCCAACGGCGCGTCGCCCCGGCCACGGCCTGCCCGTGCGGTGCCGCGACCACCGGGGCGCGGGGATGGTAGCGGAAAGCCCGGCGGCGGACAGGCGTCCTCCCGCGGAACACCTCGGGCGATCGGGACCCCACATCCCCCTCCCTTCCCGCGCTCGCGCGCCTGCCCATCCGCCCGGTGATCGATCCGTCCGGCGGTAGACTCGGGCGGATGGACGCGGTGCGGCTTCTCCTCTTCACGAGCCTCTGGACGGCGATCTGGGTCGCCCCGCTGCCGAAGCTGTCGCCCCGGGTGGAACTGGCCGCGGGCCTCGTCCCCTTCGCGGCCTTCGGCCTCCGCGTCTTCGCCGGGTTCTTCGCCGGCGTGCCGGAGGACGACGCGGTGAGGTCGGCGGTCGCGCCGCTGGTCGATTGGGTGACCGGCGGGCCCGGGCTCGTTCCCTACCAGTCGGTCCTCGACGCCACCGTCGCGGCGGGGATGGCGTGGCTCGCCTCGGCGTTCGACATCCCGGCACGATCCCGGGTCGCGACGGCGTGGATCATGCCCACGGTGGCGATCGCGAGCCTCGCCAGCCTGCGTCTCACCGGGATGCCGCCGGAGCGCTTCCTGGCCGCGACCCTGCCGGCCCCCGTGCTCGCGGCGGCGGCGGGAGGGCTCATCGCGGCGCTCGTCCGCTGGACACCCGGCCCGATCGACGCCGCCATCCGCCGTCGGGCGGCGCTCGTGGCATGCGTCACGGTGCCGATGGCGGTGATCGTCGCCCGGGGCCTGATACCGGTGCCGCGGATCGCCGCCGTCGCCTCGAGCCTCGCGCTGGCGGCGGGCGTCGGGGCCGGACTGACGGCCTGGACGTGCGGCGGATTCCGCAGGCAGCGCAGCCGGCTGTTCTACGCCATGGCCGTCGGCGTCGCGGCGGGGGCGCTGACCGGAGCCACGGCGGCTCCGGTGCCGGCCGACCACGGCGGCCCCGGGCCGGAGGCGGCCGGAGGGCTCGGGACGCCCCGATCGCCCGGCGCGATGGCCGCACTACAATCGCCGGCGGGTGGGCAGCGGGTTCCCGGGGAGACGTCGCGATGCGCGTGCAGTGGGTGTGGTCGGTCTGTCTCGTGATCGGGGCGATGGCGACCGCGTCGGCGTCGGCCGCCGACGCGCGTCCGAACGTCCTCGTGATCCTCACCGACGACATGCGCTCCGACGCCCTGGGCGTGGTGCAGCGGGAGCAGGGGGAGCGGGCGCTCTTCCCCTGGTTCGAGACCCCGCATCTCGACCGGCTCGCCGCCGAGGGCTGCCGCTTCGAGAACGCGTTCGTGACCACGTCGCTCTGCTCGCCGAGCCGGGCCTCGCTCATCAGCGGCCGCTACGCCCACCGGCACGGCGTCCGCAACAACTTCACCGACTACCCCGCGGCCCTGCCCGGCTATCCGCGCCGCCTCCAGGAGGCGGGCTGGGAGACCGCCTACATCGGCAAGTGGCACATGGGGGAGGACGACGACGCCGTCCGGCCCGGCTTCGACTTCTGGATGAGCCACAAGGGGCAGGGCAACTACCACGACAACGAGTTCAACGTCGACGGCGAGCGGCGCGTGATCCCGGGCTACTACACCACCGTCGTCACCGACGCGGCGCTCGAGTGGCTCGATCGCCCCCACGACAGGCCCTGGCTCCTGGTCGTCGGGCACAAGGCGCCGCACGGCGGGCCGATCGTCCCGGAGGAGAGGTTCGCGCACGCCTTCGACCGTCTGCCGGTCGTCCAGCCGGCCAACGCCGGGAACTGGCACGCCGCCGACGGCAAGCCCGCCTGGCTCGAGCAGTCGTACCCCACCTGGCACGGCCTCGGCGGGCCGCTCTACGGGCAGAAGGAATACGGGAAGTTCGTGCGCGCCTACCTCGGCTGCATCGCCTCGGTCGACGAGAGCGTGGGCCGGATCGTCGCCCGGCTCGAGGAGACCGGCCGGCTCGACGACACGGTGCTGGTCTTCACGAGCGACAACGGCTTCGCCCTGGGCGAGCACGGCCGGGTCGACAAGCGCACCGCCTACGAGGAGAGCATCCGCGTGCCGCTCCTGGTGCGCTATCCGCGCCGGGTGGAGCCGGGGAGCGTGGTCCGGCGGATGGTGCTGTCGCTCGACCTCGCGCCGAGCATCCTCGACCTGTGCGGCCTCGAGGCGCTCCCCGACGCCGACGGCCGATCCTGGGCGCCGCTGCTCGACGGGAACGCGGACGGATGGCGGACGTCGTTCCTCTACCAGTACGACTACGAGCGGCAGTTCCCGTACACGCCGAACGTCCGCGCCGTGCGCACCGACGACTGGAAGTACGTCCGCTCTCCGCACGGCGACGGCGGGCCCGATCGCCACGCCGCCGAACTCTACGATCTCCGCGCCGACCCGCTCGAGACGAGGAACCTCGCCGCCGATCCGGCGCACGCCGCCGACGTCGCCCGCCTCGCCGCGGAGCTCGAGCGGCTCCAGGCCCGCCACGGCGCCCTCCCCGACCGGCCGCCCCTCGACGAGGGGATCAGGAACGAATTGCCGAAGTTCTGACGGC
>CAZMOU010000059.1:0-24084 GCA_964567835.1 uncultured Chitinophaga sp.
GCAGGGTCGCGGATCGCCCCCTCGAGGAACGTGGCGAGCGTGTCGAGGTGCGCGGCCACGAGCGCGTCGTCGTAGACGTTCGTGGCGTACTCGACCGCCAACTCGACGTCTTCGCCGCGCGTGTCGAAGAAGAACGTCGCCCCGAACTTCGCCGTGGCGGTGTCGCAGGGCAGCGGCTCGAGCGCGGCGGCACCGAAGCGCCCCCGCTTCAGGCCCCCCTCCGTGACCACCACGAGGATGTCGGCGAGCGCCGCCCCCTGCCGGCCGTGCCGGCCGGCCGCGGCGACGATCTCGTCGTAGGGAAGTGCCGCGTGGTCGCCGGCCCCGATCATCGTCCGTCGGACACGGGCGACGAGTTCCGTGAGCGTCGTCCCCGCCGCGTGCCGCGCGTCGTCGTCGTCGCTCGAGCGCACCCGGATGGGCACGGTGTTCAGGCAGCAGCCGAAGGCATCCTCGGCGATACCCGCGCCGCGGAGCGACAGCGGCGTGGCGACGACCAGGTCGGGCGCGACCGTGACGCGCCCCAGCCAGGCGTGGAAGACGCCGACGAGCCACTGGGCGGCGGTGGACCGGGTCGCGCGCGCCGCCTGCCCCAGCCCGACGGCGAGACCGGGAAGGATCCGCCGCCGCGTCGTGCCGGGCATGCCGGCGCCGGCGGCGGCACGTGCCCCGGGGAGCCGGGTCGCCGGCGGCACATCGGCGAGTTCGCCCTGCCAATACCGCAGGAGCAGCGCGCGACGGGCCGCGTCCGGGGGCTCGAGACGGCAGGCGGAGGCCGGCGGCGGTGCGGGTGCCCCGCCCGACAACGCCGCGATCTCCTCGAGGAACAGCCCGACCGACCAGTCGTCGACGATCACGTGATGGAAGACGACCAGGAGCACGCCGTGCGGCGCCGCCGCGGGGAAGAACGTCGCCCGCCAGAGCGGGGCCGCGGCCAGATCGAAGGGACGACGGGCATGCGCGTGCAGGGCCGCGTCGATCCCCTCCGGCCCGACGGCCGGCTCGACGCCCCAGGAGAGCCGGGCGGTACCGGCGGGCGTCACCCGCTGGATCGGTCCCCCGGGCGACGCCACGATCGCGGAACGGAGCGCCGGATGGCGCGCCATCACGGCGGCGAGCGTGGTGCGGATCGCCTCCGGATCGACCTCCGCGCCGAGCCGGAACGCGAAGGGCTGGTTGTACGTCGCCCGGTCGGGGAGATGGTCGTGGAGCGCCCACATGCCGCGCGGGGCGGGGAGGGCCGGGAACTCGATCGGGTCGCGGTCCTCCCCGGCGGGCGTCGCGCGCGGCACCGGGCCGGCGGGACGTGCCGCCTCGATCGCGGCGGCGATATCGGCGAGCCGCGGATGCTCGAACACGACCCGCACGGGGAGGCGCACGCCCATCTCCCGCTCGATCCGGGTCACCAGCCGCATCGCCGAGAGGGAGTCGCCTCCGAGATCGAAGAAATCGTCGTCGCGCGAGGGGGGACGCCCACCGAGCAGGTCGCGCCACAGCGACGCGAGGGGCGCCTCGGTGTCGGGGCTCGCGGGACTTCCCCGCGACTCGGTCTCGGGCTCGAGGCGGGCCAAGAGCGCCTCCCGGTCGAGTTTGCCGTTGACCGTGACCGGGAGCGCCATCACCGTGACGAGCCGGGCCGGCAGCATCGGCGCGGGCAAGCGCTCGGCGAGCCAGGCCCGGAGCCCGCCGATCGGCGCGACGACACCGTCCGCACGGACCATGAAGGCGGCAAGCGCCGTCCCGTCGTCGCGCTGGAAGGGGAGCACGGCCGCGTCTCGGACCTCCGGATGGGAGATGATCGCCGCCTCGATCTCCCCCGGCTCGACGCGGTGGCCGCGGATCTTCACCTGCCGGTCGATGCGGCCGAGGAAGAGGAGGGCGCCGTCCGGACGACGACGCACCAGATCCCCGCTGCGGTACATCCGCTCCGCGCCGCGACCCGGCCGGGGATCGGCCACGAAGCGACCCTCGTCTCCGGAGAGGTACCCCAGGGCGACGCCCGATCCGCCGATCCACAATTCCCCCGGCGTTCCGTCCGTCACCGGCTCACCACGCCCGTCGACCACGAGGCAGTCGGCATGGGCGAGCGGCCCTCCGATCGGGATCGTCCCGTCGGGGAAGGGATCCTCGGGATCGATCGCCTGCGTGCAGGCGAACGTCGTCGTCTCGGTCGGCCCGTAACAGTGGGTGATGCGAACCCCGGAGAGCGCGGCGAAGGCGCGGCGCACATGGGCGATCGAGATCATCTCGCCCCCCGTCAACAGGTGGCCGACGGTCGCGAGGGCCCGGGGGTCCAGCCCGACGACGAGATTGAAGAGTGCGGTGGTGAGAAAGAGGCAGTTCACCCGTCCGGCGCGGAGCACCTCCCCGAGACGGGTCGGTGCGAAATCGGCATCGGGGAAGACGA
Organism: uncultured Chitinophaga sp.; assembly: GCA_964567835.1. Lineage (GTDB taxonomy): Bacteria > Planctomycetota > Planctomycetia > Pirellulales > UBA1268 > QWOP01. Next base: position 2,408 of record CAZMOU010000059.1, read on the forward strand.
CGACCGTGCCGCCGTGGAGGAGCGGCGCCCAGATCTCGAAGGTCGAGGCGTCGAAGGCCGTCGGGGCGAGGAGGAGGGTGCGCAGATCGGGCCCGAAGTCGACGTACGACTGCCCGGTGACCAGCCCCACCACCGCACGGTGCGGCACCACCACCCCCTTCGGCCTGCCCGTCGAACCGGAGGTGAACATCACGTAGGCCGGATCGTCGGGGCCGACGGCGACGCCCTCGGCGCCCCCGGCCGGAGCCTCTCCGTCCGCTGCCGCAGCGGAATCGACCGACACTTCCTCGAGGACGGCGCCGTCCTGGCGCAACCGCGCGACGAGCGCCGTGCCCGCCCGATCGGCGACGAGCACGCGCATCCGCGAGTCGGCCACCATGCCGCACAAACGGGGGATGGGGTAGTCGGTCGGCAGCGGCGCGTAGGCGGCACCACGGCGGAGGATCGCCAGGATCGCGACGACGAACTCCGGCGACCGGCCCACGCACACGCCGACGACGTCCCCCCTGGCGACCCCGGCCGCCTCGAGCCGGGCCGCCAGCCGCCGACTCTCGGCCGCCAATTCCGCGTAGGACAGGGTTCGCTGCGGGCCTTCGATCGCCACCGCCCCCGGGCAGTGCGTGGCGACGGCGTCGAAGGCCCCCTGGATCGTCGGCTGCCGGTCCAGCCCCGGCGGGTGCGGTGGTCGAGGGGCTGCGGAGGGCTCGGGGGAGCGTGCGGGCATGGCGACCGACGGAAGGCTGGGCATCGAGCGACGGGGATCCACCCTGAAAGTCGGCTGATCGCGCGCTCGAGGCCATTCCGTGGGGCGAAAAAACCGTCGTTGCCAGTCCGACCATCCGTGACGATCCTGACGGTGACACGCCCGTCACCCACCCCGCGCTCCCCATGCCTTCCTCGATCACCCTGCACTTGGCCGACTGCGACGCGTGGAATCCCGCTGTCTTCGGGGACACACTGTCGGCCGGGGAGCAGCGTCGGGCCGGGCGATTCCATCGTCCACTCGACCGGCAGCGGTTCGTCGTCCGGCGCGGTCTGCTGCGCCGTCTCCTGGCCGAACGGCTCGGCTGCCCGCCGCAGGCCGTGCCGCTGTCGACCGGTCCCCATGGCAAACCCTGCCTCGGGGGCGATCCGGCCGGGGCCCGGTCCGTCACCGGGGGGGGCGACTGGCCCATCTTCAACCTCTCCCGCAGTGCCGGGCTCGTCCTCTACGCCCTCGCCGATGGGGAGCCCGGCGCTTCCGAGAGCGGCATCGGCGCGGCGTCCGGCCCCGCCATCGGCGTCGATCTCGAACGGATCGACGTCGACCGGCGGACGCTCGACGACCTGCTCCGCATCGCCTCCCGATTCGCACCGCAGGAGGCACGCTGGCTCCGTGAGATTCCCCCGGCCGACGCGGCCGCGGCCTTGCACCGGCTCTGGACCTGCAAGGAGGCCTGTCTCAAATGCCTCGGCACCGGCATCGGCGGCCCGGGGCCGGAACTCGCCGACGTCGTGCAGGTCGCCGCGGCGGACGCCGACGGGATCGAACGCTGGCAGGGGGGCGACGGCCTCGAATGGATCGTGCGGTCGTTCGAGCCCTGCGCCGGCCATGTCGCGGCGGTGGCGCGGCAGGGGGGATCCGATCTCCCCCGGGCCCCCACCCTGATCGAGCCGACCGCCGCGGAGCGCCGTGTCAGCCCCGCGGGCGCACCGCCCCCTGGACCCGGCCCGGGAGCCCCATGATCCGCAGGAAGCCCTCGGCGTCGGTCTGGTCGTAGGAGCCGCCCCCCTCCATCGACGCGATCGCCGCGTCGTAGAGGCTGTTGGGGCTCGTGCGGCTCTTCACGAGCATGTTCCCCTTGTAGAGGTTCAGCTCGACGGTGCCGGTGACCGGCTTCTGCGCCTCGCGGATGAAGGCCGAGAGGGCGTCCATCTTCGCGCAGTACCAGAAGCCGTAATAGACCATCTCCGCCACCTCCGGCGAGAGCCGGTCGCGGAGATGGACGAGATCGCGATCGAGCGTGAGTTGCTCGACGAGCCGATGGGCCTCGTAGAGGAGCGTCATGCCCGGGGCCTCGTAGACGCCGCGGCTCTTCATGCCGACGAAGCGGTTCTCGACGATGTCGGCGCGTCCCACGCCGTGGCGGCCGCCGATGGAGTTGAGCTCGAGGACGATCTCGTGCGGCGCGAGCGCCCTGCCGTTGACCTTCGTCGGCCTCCCCGCCTCGAAGTCGATGCGCACCGTCTCCGGCGTGTCAGGGGCGGCTTGAGGCGAGACGGTCATCCCGAAGTCGACCAGCGCGAAGCCGTCGGTGGTCATCTCCTCGAGCAGCCCCGCCTCGTAGCTCGTGTGGAGGCAGTTCTCGTCGGAGCTGTAGGGCTTCCCCTTCGAGGCCTTCACCGGGATGTTCCGCTTCTCGCAATAGTCGATGAGCTCGGTGCGGCCGGGGAACGCCTCGCGAAACTCACGGATCCGCCACGGCGCGAGCACCTTGATCTTCGGATCGATCGCCTCGGCGGCGAGTTGGAAGCGGCACTGATCGTTCCCCTTGCCGGTGGCGCCGTGGGCGTAGACGGTCGCCCCTTCGCGGTGGGCGATGTCGACGATCACCTTCGAGATCAGCGGCCGGGCGATCGACGTGCCGAGGAGGTAGGTGCCCTCGTAGCGGGCCTGCCACTGGAGGACCGGGAAGGCGAAGTCGCGGCAGAGTTCCTCGCGGACGTCGACGATCTCGGCCTTCACGGCGCCGCAGGTGCGTGCCTTCTCCAGGATCGCCTGCCGGTCCTCGCAGGGCTGGCCGAGATCGACGTAGACCGCCACCACGTCGTAGCCGCGCTCGATGAGCCATCCGAGGATCACCGAGGTGTCGAGGCCGCCGGAATAGGCCAGCACGCACTTCGTCCGCTTGCCGCTCACGAAAGGTTCCTGTTCTGCAGTGGTGTGGTTCGGAGGGGGGAGGGAAGCGGGCCGCGCCCGGTCAGACTTCCTTCACGAGGGCCATATTATGCCCTCCCGTCCCGAATCCCACCCCCGCCACGAGGACGATCCTGTCCCCCTTCGCGAGCCGCCCGGCGGCCAGCCCCCACTCGGTGACGTGGGCCAGGAGCGCCTGGACGTCGGCCGAGACGGTGCCGGCCAGCGGCGTCACGCCCCAGTAGAGCGCCATCTGGCGGAGCGTGGCGACGTTGTCGCTCACCCCCACGGTGGGCGTGGCACCGCGCCGCTTCGAGCGGGCGATCGCGGTGGCGCCGGTGCGGCTGGCGACGACGACGAGCCGGGCACCGACGTCGATGGCGATCCGCCCCGCGCCGTCCACGACCGCCTGCGTGATCGGATGGAGTCCCTCGGGCACCCCCTCCGGCGCCTGCGCGTCGACGGCGGCCGAGAGCCACGGGGCGCGTCGTAGCTCCTCGACGGAGAGGCGCCGGTCGGCCAGGTACTGCGACTCGGTCGCCCGGGCGATGCGTCGCATCGTCTCCACCACGATCCGCGGGTGGTCGCCGATCGCCGTCTCCCCGGAGAGCATGCAGGCGTCGGCACCGTCGAGGATGGCGTTGGCGACGTCGGTCGCCTCGGCCCGCGTCGGCCGGCGCGAGTGCTGCATGCTGTCGAGCATCTGGGTGGCGACGATCACCGGCTTCTGCCCGCGCTGACAGGCGCGGATGATCCGCTTCTGCACCATCGGCATGGTGGCGACGTCGATCTCCACGCCCAGGTCGCCGCGGGCCACCATCACCACGTCGGCCGCCTCGACGATCGCCTCCATCGCCTCGATCGCCTCGCGCTTCTCCATCTTCGCCACGACGCGGGCCGGGGATCCGTGCGTCCGCAGCAGTTCCTTGAGCAGGCGCACCTCGACCGGGGAACGCACGAAGGAGAGGCTGACGAAATCGACCCCGGCCGCGGCCGCCCACTCGGCATGCTCCCAGTCGGCCGGCGTGAGCGCCGCCACGGAGAGCTTCACGCCGGGGAGGTTCACCCCCTGCCGGCTGCGCAGCGTCCCCCCCTGGACGACGCGGCACAGGGCGGCGTCGGCCTGCCGCTCCTCGACGACCAGGCTCACCGTGCCGTCGGCGAGCATCACCGAGTCCCCCGGCCCGAGCTCGTCGACGAGCGGCTCGTAGGTGGTGGTGAAGGCGTCGGCGGTCGCGGGCCCCGCCCCCCGGACGAAGCGGACGCGCGTTCCCTCGACGCACTCCACCTGGCCGCCGGGGAGCTCCCCCAGCCGGATCTTCGGCCCGGCCAGATCGACGAGCACCCCGACGGGCCGGCCGAGTTCGTCGGCGACGCGGCGGATGCGTGCGAGCGTCTCCTCGTGCTCCCCGACCGAGCCGTGGGCCATGTTGAGCCGGAACACGTCGACCCCGGCTTGGACGAGGCCGCGGAGTCCCTCCTCGGAACGGCAGGCGGGGCCGACGGTGGCGACGATCTTCGTGCGGACGGGGTCGGGATCGGGGCCGGGCTCGGGCCGCCCCGCCGCCTCGGGCTGGCGGCGGGCGTCGGCCGACGAACCGGTCGGGGAAGGGGGCATGGGCCCTCCGGGACGGGCGGGGAAGGGGGCGGGCGGCAGATCGAAAAGCCTACCGCGAAGGGCCTCGGAGCGAGAACCGGATCCTCGGTGGCTTCAGGGACCCCGGCGGTCAAACGACCGCATCCCCACCATGATCGCCAGGAACCCGTGCAGGCCGCCCGGGTCGAGCAGGCCGACGACGAACGACAGCAGGCGACATGCCACGCTCCCCGGCCCTCGGTATCGAGGCCCGGAATGAAACGAGGGAGAAGGCCCATCGCGCGGCCTGATCCCTCGCCGTCAACCCCGGGCGGGAGCCGCGATCGTCAGGCCGGCTTCGGACGGCGCCGCTCGAGGAGGCCGAAGGCCCCGCCGACGAGGGCGAACACCGATCCCAGGCCGGCCGGGTCGATCTCGGGGACGGTCAAAGCATACGCCCCTGCGAGGCGGAAACCGAAGGCTGTTCCGGTGTCGGAAGTGGGGATCCAGAGGGCGTACGATGAGGAGAGCCGGTGCGGCACCTCGGGATTGTCGTACCAGGCACCGCCACGGATTTGGCGTGCGCCGCTCGAGCGGTCGCCGTCGTTCCACTGGTAGACGTTGCCCGTCTGGTCGAACGTGCCGTAGTAGCTCGCGCTCCCCGAGAAGGCCCCGACGTCGGTGAGGTAATTCTGACTCACCGACTGGGCGTTTGACTGCGTCACCGAGAATCCGGTCGGCGAGCGCCAATTCGCCTGGTTCGCCGCACCCCCGATGACGTTCCCGGGGAGCGTGTCGCTGCGCGTGGCATAGGTCCAGTAGCTGTCGCTCGGGCCGCCGCTGGCCGCCGGCTGGTAGTAAGCAGCCTTGTACCACTCGTTCTGCGTCGGGATCCAATAGATCGGCGCGGCGAGCGTGTTCGGGTTCGTCCCGTTGATCGTCGGAGCGGCGCCCGAGACGGCGCCGGCGAGGTTGTAGGCACCGTTCTCCGTCGTCGTGGCGGTCTGGGCTCCGGTCGGCTGGCCGTTGGCCATCCAGTTGGCGAAGCGAGCGGCGTCGAACCATGTCGCGTACGTGATCGGCCGGTTGGCGCTCGACCCGCCGTTGGTCATCACCGTGTAGCTGTAGTTGCCCGACGTGCCGGATCGCGCGATGCCGGCGACGTTCAGGTCGGTCCCCATGCTCGTGCTGTAGAGACCGTAGGTGTCGGTCTTCGCCACGGCGTTGAGGAAGGCCGTGTACTGCCCGATCGTGACGTCGTACTTGCCGATCGCGTACTCGTACGCCACGGAGCCGACGCCGTTTGCATCGCTCGGGTTCCCGACATCCCCCACGGCGACCATCCGGTAGTCGAGCAGGTCCGCCCGAGCCGGTGCGGCGGCGAACAGCGCCACCGCAGCCACCGCCGACATCCAGCGCACTTTTTTCACGACCCGACTCCCTGCATACGATGGTTCAAGCGGCCCCAGCCGATCCGGCGATGAAAAGGCGACGAACAAAACTCTTGGCGCAGGAGGCCCCAGGATCGCGCCGACGAACTTTCCTTTCTTTTTTGCCGGAAACGGGCATCCTGCCCGACCCACGCCCCGCCTCCACCCCGGCGCTCCCTCTCGATGGCTGCCCGGAACGGTCCGGGGGACTCCCGCCGGTAGACTCCGAGCCATGACGTCGCGACCCGCTCCTCCCCACCGCAGCGACTGGCGTGGCCGGCGCGTGATCGTCGCCGGGGGCACCAGCGGCTTCGGGCTCGTTCTCGCTCGGCACCTCGCCGGCCGCGGCGCGCACGTCCTCGTCGTCGGCCGCTCCGGGGAGAGCGTGCGGCAGGCGCTCGAGCGACTCCCCGAGGGCACCGGCCGCTGCCTCGGGGTCGCCGCCGACCTCGCCCGTGCCGGGGAAGGGGGGCGGGTCGTGGGCGAGGCGCTCGACCGCTTCGGGGGCCTCGACGACCTCTTCTTCTGCGTCGGCCGCTCGGGGCGCGCGAGCATCCTGGCGACGGGGGTGAAGGACCTCTCGGCGTTCCTCGAGGCGAACCTGTTCTCCGCCGTCGAGATCACCACCGCCGCCGCCGAGGACGTGGCGAAGGCCGGCGGGCACATGGTCTACGTGGGGAGCCTCGCCGGAAAGCTCGTCACCCCCTGGATGGGGCCCTACGCGGTGGCGAAGTCGGCGCTCGCCGCCTGGGTCGACGCGGTGCGGCTGGAGATGGCGCCGCTGGGCGCGCATGTGCTCCTGGTCTCCCCGGGACCGATCCGGCGCGTGGACGACGGCGAGGGCTTCGACCGCTACGCCTCCGAGGTGGCCGCCGCCGGACTGCCGGCGGAGGCGAACCGGCCCGGCGGCGGGGGCCTGTCGCGCCTCGATCCCGACCGGCTCGCCGCCCGGATCCTCGACGCCTGCCGGACGCGGCAAAGCGAACTCGTGGTGCCGAGGAAGGGGGCGATCCTCGCCGGGATCGTGGCATGGTTTCCCGACCTCGGCCGCCGGATCCTCGCCCGTTTCACGCGCTCCGGCGGGAAAAACGCGGGCTGACACCGCCCCCGACGAGCCGCTAGATTCTCGCCCGCTCCGCCCCCGGACCGGGTGGCGGAGGCCCGGGCGCGGGGAGATGGTTCCCGTCGGCCCCGGATCCGGCGTCCTTCAGGAGACTCGCATCGATGGCGGCGAAAGAGGCGTTTCCGGGCATCGGCACGATCCGCTACGAGGGCCCGGGCTCGAAGAACATGCTCGCGTTCCGGCACTACGACGCCGACGCCCTCGTCGAGGGGCTGCCGATGCGCGACCACTTCCGCTTCGCCGTCTCCTGGTGGCACACCTTCCGCGGCGCCGGCAGCGATCCCTTCGGCGCCGCCACGATGATCCGCCCCTGGGAGACCGGCGGCGACACGCTCGACGCGGCCCTGGCCAGGGTCGACGTGGCGTTCGAGTTCATGGAGAAGCTGGGCGTCGGCTTCTACTGTTTCCACGACCGCGACGTGGCCCCCGAGGGGGCGACCCTCTCCGAGAGCCATGCGAATCTCGACGCCGTCGCCGGGAAGCTCGACGAAGCGCAGGCCCGCACCGGGATCAGGCTCCTGTGGGGCACCGCCAACCTCTTCTCCCACCCGCGCTACGTCCACGGGGCCGCCACGAGCTGCAACGCGGAGGTCTTCGCCTACGCCGCAGCCCAGGTGAAGAAGGCGCTCGAGACGACGCACGCCCTCGGCGGGGCCGGCTACACCTTCTGGGGCGGCCGCGAGGGGTACCAGTGCCTGTGGAACACCGACATGAAGCGCGAGGTCGACCACCTGGCGCGTTTCATGCACATGGCGGTCGAGCACGCCGGAAAGATCGGCTTCACGGGGCAGTTCTACTTCGAGCCGAAGCCGCGCGAGCCGACCAAGCACCAGTACGACTACGACTGCGCCACGTGCATCAACTTCCTCCGCGCCTACGGCCTGGAGGACCACGTGAAGATGAACATCGAGACCAACCACGCCACGCTCGCCGGCCACGAGATGCAGCACGAACTGGAATACGCAGGCATGCAGGGCTTCCTCGGCTCGATCGACGCCAACACCGGCGACACGCTCCTCGGCTGGGATACCGACCAGTTCCCCACCGACGTCTACCTGACGACGAAGATCATGGTCACGATCCTCAAGTACGGCGGCCTGGCGCCGGGCGGGGTCAACTTCGACGCCAAGGTGAGGCGCGAGAGCTTCGAGCCGATCGATCTCTTCCACGCCCACATCGGGGGGATGGACGCCTTCGCCCGCGGCCTGAAGATCGCCGCGGCGATGCGGGCCGACGGGGCCCTGCAGAAGCTCATCGACGAGCGATACGCGAGCTGGTCGGGCCCGCTCGGCCGGCGGATCGAGGGGGGGAGCGAGAGTTTCGAGTCGCTGGAGAGGGAGATGCTCGCCAAGGGGAACGCGGCACCCTGCACGAGCGGGCGGCAGGAGTTGTTCGAGAATCTCGTCAACACCTACCTCTGACCCGATCCGCGGACCCACCCGGGAATCCGGTGGTGACGGTGGTGCCCGGCTCGTCGCGCGGACGCGGAGCCGCGGGTGGGCATCCTCGTGCCCGGAGCCATTCGGGGGCGCACCGCCCGACGAAGGGGCGTCGGGAGCGGATCGGCGGATCGGGCCACCGTCGGAACGATTGCCCGGGGCGGACGTTCCGCTATCTTCACCAGACGTCGAGGCGTCGCCCTTGTCCCCCCGACGTGACGCCGAGGAACCCCACGGAGCCCCGATCGGCCGTGCCCACCCCCACGAGCTTCCCGCCCCGTCCGTCCCACGCCGGCGCTCGCCGACCGGAGAACCTCTTCACGGCGGTCGCGCTCGTGCTGACGCTGACGCTCCTGGCCTCCGGGTGTTCCGACGGCCGCAAGGGTCCGGCGCGGCTGCTCCTCGACTCGGTCTCCAAGGCCGTCAGGAAGCTCAACGGGGCATCGCGGCAATTCTCGGAGGTCCTCGCCACGCGGGTCGAGGGGAAGGCCACCGACGAGGACTTCTCGAGGGCGCTCACGAAGTTCCGCGAGACGATCGTCGAGCAGCGGGCCCAGACCGATGAATGGACGATCCCGGAGACGCCGGAGGCCGTGGCCTTCGTCGCCGCGTACCGCCAGAATCTCGACCGCCGTGTGGAACTCCTCGACGAGTACGGCCCCCGGATCCTCGACACGCTCGTCCGCTCGACGCTCCCGCGTCCGCAGCGGGTGGCGGCGGCGAAGGAGGTCGTGGCCGAACTCGCCAAGAAGGCCGACGTGGAGATCGCGAACCTGCGTGTCGCGCAGCGCACCTACTCCACGGCGATGGGCGTGTTCACCGGGAAGTGAACCCGCGGGGCGTCGCCGTCAGGGCTCCGACCGGAGGATCAGGTCGAGCCAGTCGTAGGCCGCCCGCCGCTCCGCTTCCGGGAAGGTGTGGGCGGCATCGGGCGTGACCAGCACCAGTCGGTCCGGCACACCGCGGAGTCGAAAGGCCGGCGCGGCCTCGGCGAAGGCCCGACGGACCCCCGCCACGGCGAAGTTGTCGTCGCGTTCGGGGGCGTTCGCGAAGAAGCCGCGCGGGGCCAGGGCGGCGATCACCTCGGGAAAGTCGAAGGGCATCCGGGCCGGGTCACCCCGATGCACCGCGCGGATCCGCGGCATGTAGGTCCGGCTCGTCCAGCCGGTGAGGTCCCCGGCGTAGTAGTCGGGGAAGGGGGTGAATCCGCAGCTCGACACCACCGCGCGGAGCCGCGGGTCGAAGGCCGCGGTGAAGATCGCGTTGTGGCCCCCGAGCGAGTGGCCGATGACGCCGATGCGCCCCCCGTCGACGCCGGGGAGCGACTCGAGCAGGTCGACCCCCCGGATGTTGTTCCACACCGCCTTCATCGAGCCGCTGGCGTAGCCGGTGCCGTCGAGTTCGCCTGCCCAGCGGTATTCGCCGAACCGGGGATAATCGGGCACCAGACAGACGTAGCCACGCGCCGCCAACTCGTGGGCGTAGTGGAGGTCGGGAAGGCCTCCGATCCCGGCCGGCTCGTCCTTCCCCACGGCGTTGGTCTGGTGGAGGCAGAGCATCGCCGGCGACGCGCTCCCCGCCGGGGCCTCCGGCAGCAGCAGCCAGGCGGGCACGTGGTCATCCCCGCCGCGGCCGTCGTCCCCCTCGACGAGGTAACGGATCTTGCGGCGGACATACCCCGTGAGACGCTCCTCCGAAACCACCTCGAACGCCGGCGCGACCCGGTCCCCGGCCTCGCGCGGGCCAGGGAGCGGACCCATCACCCGCTCCATCCGAGCCAGGAGCGGGGGCCGGGGACGCCCCGACGCCGCATCGGGAAGCCCATCCGCCGCGGTCGCCGCGGTGACGATAGTCAGGACGAGGGATGCGCCCCGGGCGACGGCGGCGAACCGGTTCCAACGCCCGCTGCGACGGCGCGATCCGGAGGCCTCCGCCGGCGACGCCCCGGCCGGTGTCGGGACCGCGAGCGGCTTCATGGACGGCTCGGATGCCAGGGATCGTCGGCCACGCCGGCGAAGCGGTTGGCGTGCCGGGCGAGGACGAACAGCAGATCGCCGAGCCTGTTCAGGTACTCGATCGCGTTGACGGGCAGGCGCATGTCGGGCATCGCGCCGAGTTTCACCACCCGGCGCTCCGCCCGGCGACACACGGTCCGCGCCACGTGGAGCGCGGCTGCCAGCGGCGAACCTGCAGGGAGGATGAACGACGAGAGCGGTTCGAGCGACTGCTCGTGGCGGTCGATCGCCGCCTCGAGGGCCTCGACGTGGGAGGTGGCGATGCGTTCGACGCCGTCCCCCGGAGTGGCGAGTTGGGCACCCAGTTCGAACAGGTCGCACTGGATGTGACGCAGGAGGGCGTCGAGCGCCGCGGCACCCGACGTGGCACGGATCACGCCGAGGTGGCTGTTGAGCTCGTCGACGGTGCCGAAGGCCTCGATGCGGACATGATCCTTGCGCACGCGCGGCCCGCCGAAGAGGCCGGTTTCCCCGGCGTCGCCGGTCTTCGTGTAGATCTTCATGGAACGGGGCTCCCGGGGCGGTCGTGCCGGCGGAGCGCGGAGCGGGGCCTCCGCCGCGGTGCCCGCACGGCGGACGTATACTGGGGGAAGCGGCGTGAACCGACAACCCGCGGCCCGAAAATGACGGTCGCTCCCCCGACACGATCGACACACCCGACCATGCCCGACGCCCCCGTCCCCCACGCCCCCCGCACTCCGGCGTCGTCCCGCACGAGATTGGCCCGGCGCCGCGGCTGTGGGGTGCTCTCGGCGACCCTTCTGGCGACCTTCTTGGCGGCGCCGGCCGCCTCCGCCGAGGACCCTTCGACGCTCGAAGCGCGGTATCTCTCCGCCCCGGTGCGCGTCACCGACGGGCTCGAGAAGGCGGGCGAAGGGTATTTCTCCCCCGACGGGCGCCGGATCTGTTATCAGGGGGTGCCGAGGGGCTACCCCTTCTACCAGATCTACGTGCAGCCCTTCGATGCGGCGTCGCCGCGTCCCATGCCCTTCACCCGCGTGAGCCCCGGCCGCGGTCGGACCACCTGCGCCTGGTTCACCCCCGACGGCGGACGACTCCTCTTCGCCTCGAGCCATCTCGACCCGGACATCGACACGACCGAGTCACGGGCCCGGGAGCAGGCCGCGGAGGACGCCCGCAGCGGCCGGCGCCGGCGCTACCAGTGGGACTTCGACCCCTGCATGGACCTCTTCACCGCAGCCCCCGACGGCAGCGATCCCGTCCGGGTCACCGACGCCCCTGGCTACGACGCGGAGTGTTCGTTCTCCCCCGACGGTTCGCGCCTGCTGTTCGTCAGCGACCGTGACGGCGATGCCGACATCTACGTGGCCGACGCCGACGGCAGCGACCCGATCCAACTCACCGACGCCCCGGGCTACGACGGCGGGCCCTTCTTTTCCCCCGACGGCCGCTGGATCTGCTACCGCACCGACCGGGTCGAGAAGGACCTCCTCCAGATCCACGTGATGAAGGCCGACGGCAGCGGCGACGTGGCCGTCACCGCGGGGAACGGCGTCCGCTGGGCCCCCTACTGGCATCCGCATCGGCCCTGGCTCATGTGGACCGGCGCCGACCACGGCGACGGCTCCACGCGCCCGAATTACGACGTGTGGATCGCCCGTTACGACGCCGCGGACGGGACGTTCCGTCATGGGCCACCGCTGCGGATCACCGATCACGCCGGTGCCGACGTCCTCCCGGTGTTCTCCCCCGACGGGTCGCTCCTCATGTGGACCGCCAGCCGCGACGGCGAGCGGTCGCCGAGCCAACTCTGGGTAGCGCGCCTCGACCTCGAGGCGATCGAGCGCGATCTGCCGCCGGTCCCCGCAGTGACGAAAGTCCCATGACCCCCACTCCCGACGACCGTGTCCCCGATGCCCGGCGTGCGGCTTCGACGTGCGGCCCCGTGGCGATGGTGGGGGGTGGGCAGATGGCCCTCGCGCTCGCCGAGGGATTCTGCCGCGCCCGGCTCCTCGCCCCCGCCGACATCGTCGTCCACGACCCCTCGGAGGAGGCGCGGAAGCGTCTCGCCGACCGGGTACCCGGCGTGCGTTTCGCCCCTGCGGCCGCCGACGTCGTGCGTGGGGCGGGGATCGTGTTCCTGGCGGTGAAGCCGCAGCAGGCCGAGGCGGCCTGCCGGGCTTTCGCCGCGGCGCTCCCGCCGGCGGCCACGGTCGTCTCGATCGTCGCCGGCGTTCCGATCGAGACGCTGACGGCCTGGCTCGGCACGCCCCGCGTCGTGCGCGTCATGCCGAACACCCCCTGCCTCGTGGGGCACGGCGTGTCGGCGTGGTCCCGCGGCCCCGCCGTCACGGAGGAGGCCGCGCGGACGGCCGCCGCGCTCCTGTCGGCCGTGGGGAGCGCCCACGAGGTGCCGGAGCACCTTCTCGACGCGGTGACCGGCCTGTCGGGATCGGGTCCCGGCTACGTGGCGCTCGTGGTCGAGGCGCTCGCCGACGGTGGGGTCAAGGCGGGCCTGCCCCGTGCCCTGGCGCTCTCCCTCGCCGCGGCGACCGTGGCGGGCACCGGCGCGCTCATCGAGCAGAGCGGGGAACACCCGGCGGTCATCCGGGACCGCGTCGCGAGCCCGGGGGGGACCACGATCGCCGGTCTGGCGGTCCTCGAGAACCGTGGCGTGCGCGGGGCGATCATCGACGCGGTCGGCGCGGCGACGGACAGGGCGCGGGCCCTGGGCACGGCGTCCACGCCGACGGGGCCCGGAAGAGGAACCCCTGGCTGAAGACGCAGCCGGGGCTCCCGTTTTTTCCGGACACGCACGCCGCTTCCGCGCGGCCGGGCCACGTTCGCCCCGGTCCACCGACCGCCGCTCCGGCGGCGGGGCGGGCCGTTCGAGACCGTTCAGCGCTTCTTCTTGGCCACTTTCTTCGCGCTCTTCCTCGCACCCTTCGCGGCGCCCTTGCCTGCCGACTTCGTCGTCCCCTTCTTGGCTCCCGCGGCCTTGGCCTTTCCGAAGATCAGACCCCAGCCATCGGCGTACTTCGCGTTCGAGCCGACACGGATCACGGACATCGTGGGAAACTCCTCGCAGGGGGGAGGGAACGGAGCGTGCGGCGGATGCCGCCGGTCGGACCGGCCGGGCTTGCGGAGGCATCCCTCCGCCGCGAGACGTCGAAGGATTGGTAGCGAATCGACCGCGGCCGGGTCAAGGATGACCGATCGTCGCCCCGGCGTCCCCGCCACCCTGCATCTCGAGCCACACGCGTGCGCAGGCGACGGGGAGCGGAGCGTGCCCCCGCCCCGCGACCGGGTGCTCGGCGGCGGGGAGCAGGCCGGCGATGACGAGCTCGTTTCGCGGCCGGAGGTGGTCGGTGACATCGCGGACGAGCGCCGCCGCGCCGGCCGGGGCCGCGAGCGCCTCGGCGACCGGGAGACCGGAGAGATCCACGCCGTTGAGCGTGGCGGTGGGCGGGAAGGATCCGTCGCCGTCCCCCCAACCCGGGCCGGTCGCCACCACGAGGACCAGCCGTTCCCCCGGGGGAAGGTCGGGGGGGCGGCCGAAGCGGCGCCGGACACCGCGCGCGCCCCCGGAAACCACCTCCCAGGCAGGCTGGAGGGAGATCGTGTGCCGGAGGATCGTGCGCTCGGGTGCCAAGAGGTCGTGCCCGGTGGGAACGCGGATATACTGCGCCGGAGCGGGTGCTCCTCCCGGAGTCACGCCTGCCCCGGCGGCATCACGTCATCATGTCGCCATGCCACGTGGAAATGAAGGAGCCTTGCCGATGGCTGGACATGCCCTCGAGTTCACCGATGCCAACTTCCAGAGCGAAGTGCTCGATTCCGACCTGCCGGTGCTCGTCGACTTCTGGGCGCCGTGGTGCGGTCCGTGTCGCATGATCGGCCCGACGATCGAGGAACTCGCCGCCGAGAACAAGGGCAGCTTCAAGGTGGGCAAGGTGAACGTCGACGAAAACGGCGACGTGGCGATGAAGTACAACGTCTCGAGCATCCCGACCCTGATGATCTTCAAGGGGGGGAAACTGGTCGACCAGATGCTCGGGGCGGTCGGCAAGGCGAAGCTCCAGCAGGCCATGGACCAGGCCATGGCCTGACGTCCGCATGCAGACGCCGGCCGGGTGGTCGCGCCCCCCGGCCGGCGTCGTCGCGAACCGCGGACCTGGCCGCCCGTCGAGGGCGGCCGGTCCGCCGATGGTCAGTGCAGGGCAGGCTCGAGGACGGCTTCGCCGAACGCCCCCTCGACGAGACCGGCCGGGATCATCCCCGCTTCCGCGGCGGGCGCGGCGTTCCGCTCCGAGCCGTCCGGGCGGAGGCCGAGGCGTTCGAGCTGTCCATCGGCCACGAACCCCGCCAGGCGGCTGTTGAATCCCGGCTGCCGTAGCTTCTCCACCGCCTTGGCCTCGATCTGGCGGACCCGCTCGCGCGTCACGCTGAAGATCGAGCCGACCTCCTCGAGGGTGTAGGCGTAGCCGTCGGCGAGGCCGAACCGCAGTCGGATGATCTCGCGCTCCCGGTAGGTGAGGCCGTCGAGCACGGAGCGGATCGAGTCCTTGAGCGATTCCTGGTGCACGCCGCGGAGCGGATCCTCCTCCCGGTGGTCCTTGAGGAACTCGCCGTACCCGGTCTCCTCCCCCTCGCCCACCGGCTGGTCGAGCGAGAGCGGCTGGCGCGACATCCGCCACACGCACGTCGCCTCCTCGACGGTCATCTCCGCCCGCTCCGCCAGTTCGGCCACGGTCGCTTCGCGTCCGTGCTGTTGCCGGAAGGCGCGGGCCACGTTCCGCAGCTTCGTCATGGTGTCGATCATGTGGACAGGCACGCGGATCGTCCGGCTCTGGTCGGCGATGGCCCGCGTGATCGCCTGGCGGATCCACCACGTGGCGTAGGTCGAGAACTTGAACCCGCGGGCGTGCTCGAACTTGTCGACGGCCCGCATCAGCCCCGAGTTGCCCTCCTGGATCAGGTCGAGGAACGACAATCCCCGGTTGCGGTAGCGTTTGGCGATGGAGACGACGAGGCGGAGGTTGCCCGCGGCGAGATCGCGCTTGGCGGCGTCGTATTCCCCCTGGAGCCGATCGAGCCGGTCGAGACGCTTCCGCAGCGTGCAGCGGCTCTCCCGCGTCTGGATCAGGAGCGAGCGGCGGCGGCGGGCCAATTCGTCCCGGACGCGCGGATCACGCGCCGCCGGGCCCGCCATCTCCGCCGTCAGTTCCTCGACCCGGCGCCCCGCCGCCCGCAGCTCGCGGACCAGCGGCATGAGCTTCTGGATGCGCAGATGCATCTCCTCCACCAGGCGCACCGCCTTGCCCCGCAGGCGCACCAGCCGGCGCCACGCGGCCCGACGCTGCTCCATGGGCACCCTTTTCGCCATCGCCGTGCGGAACAGCCGGCGCTTCTCCTCCTCGATGCGCCGCAGCGTCACCAGGTTCGGGCCGAGCCGGCGGAGGGCCAGCTTCTTCTCGCGGGTGTTGGTGACCGACACCTCGATGGTGCGGTCGAGACGCACCTTGCCCGCCTGGATCCGCTCCAGCAGCGCGATGGCGCCGGCGAGCACGAGGTCGTTGGAGAGCATGGTGTCGCGGAACTGGCGCCGCCAGCGTTCGATGCGGCGGGCCGACGAGACCTCCGAGTCGCGCGTCAGGAGCGGGATTCCACCCATCTGGAGCAGGTAGAGCCGGACGGGGTCGTCGATGGCGCCGGTCTTGCGGGGGACAGCGGCCTTGACGGTCGCGGCACGTGGCACGGATCGGGCCGGAAGGGGAGGGCGGCGCACGGTGTTCCTCGCAGGCAAGTTGGACGGATGGGGCAAGGTCGGACGGACATGCCGTGCAGGACGGATGCCGGAACCCTGCCGGCGGCCGGCGCGCCGGCCGGAAAGCGCCGCCGACCGCGGAAAACAGCGGTCGGAACGGCTCCCCGGTCCGCCCGGGTGGGGCCGGCCGCCGGCTGCGCGGTGTCGCCGCCGGGCGACGGGGCGACGCCGCGCGTCGACCGGATGCGACGCGGCCGGGCGATTCGGTCAAGAAAGCCCGCCCGGGGAAACGAAACAGTCCGTGGTGGGGGGACCGCGGGGATATACTCCGTCCCGAGCGCGGCGACGGAACGCCACGAGCGGGACCGCCGCCTCCCTCCCCGGGCGACTGGTGACGCATGCCGCTGATCCCGCTGATCATTCTCGGAGTGGTGTTCCTCGTCGGGGCGGTCGCGCTGGCGATCGGCCACAAGGGATGGCACTGGGCGACGGTGGCCGCGGCGTGGCTCGTCCTCCTCACCGCCGTGGGGGCGTTTTTCCTCGTCGGGATGCTCGGCAAGCGCGAGCAGGAGTGGCGGACGCTGGTCGCCGCCTACCAGTCGGCCATCACCCGCGAACGCGATGCCATGGTCACCACCGCGGGTGCCGCGGCGCCCCGCCCCGATCCGTCCGCAAAGCCGCTGGCCGTCCTCGAGGACGAACGCCAGCGCTGGGAGCGGGTGCGCGACCGCATCGACACCTGGCGCGGGCGTCACTGGGAGGACGCCGATTTCGTCCCGCCGGCGGAGGGTCGCGCCGGCACGGTGACGATCAACGGGCTCGACAACTCGACGATCAACCCGGGTGCCGAGTTCTATCTCTTCGACACCGTGCCGATCGAGGATGGGGGGCGGTTCCTCGGCGCGTACCGGGTGGACGCGGTCGACAAGAGCGTCTTCACCGTCTCCCCGATCTCCACCCCCGACGCCGCCGACAAGGCGGCGCTGGCGAAGCCGCGGGACGGCAAGGTGATCGTGTACGAGGACCTGCCGGTCGACCGGTCACTGGCCTTCTACCGTACCCCGGTGCCGGCGGCGCCCGGCACGGAGGGGGAAGGTGCGGCACCGGTCGACGGTGTTCCCGGTCCGACCAAGACCGCTCCGGAGGCGATGCTCCGCCATCTGGAGCGGAAACTCGAGGAACTGCGGCTCCACGACACGCCGCTCGGCGGGCCCGCCGCGCCCGCCGCCGGGCCCGATGACGCCGGCGGAACGCCGGGCGACGACGCGGTGGCCGCCGACGGCGGGCCGGCCCCCGGAGCGTCCGTCGAGGTTCCCGATCCGGCGCTCTCGGAAACGCCCCCGCTCGGGGTGCGCTGGGCTCGCGTGGTGTTCTCGAAGCCGTTCGTGTACGCCTGGCCGGACGGCACGGAGTCCTCCTTCGCCGCCGGCGAGGTGCTCCCCTCCATCCCCGCCGAGCAGGTGGCGATCCTCCGCGATCGGGGCGCCGAGTTCGAGTCCGCCTGGTCGATCCCGCCCGGCCTCTACTGGGCGGAGGTGGAGTTCACCCAGCCGCACTCGTTCCCCCGCGCCCAGGGGGAACCGCTCGAGTTCGACACCGGCCGGACCGCGACGTTCGACCTCGACACCGCCAAGGCGCTCGTGCAGGCCGGCGTCGCGACGATCCGCTCGGTCGTCTTCCGCCGCCCGCTCGCCGACGGCAACGTGGCCCTCCGCGGTGCCGGGGCCTACCAGGCGGACGGCCGCTCGCTCCCCATGGACGTCAACGGTCTCGTGGTGGTCCGGCGGATCCTGGAGGAGGAGAAGAACGCCATCGACTCCTCGATCGCCCAACTCGGCAACGCCAAGGCGAGCACCGCCCGCGAGATCGAACAGCGCCGTGCCGAGGCGGAGGACCTCACCGACGACCTCGAGCACTGGAAGACCGACGTGACGGCGTCGATCCGTGCCGCCGAGGCCTTCACGGCCCGGGTGAACGCGGTGCGGAGGGAACTGGAGTCGTCCGAGACCGCGATCGTCCTCCTGGGACGGGAACTCGCCGACGCGTCGGCGGCCCTCACGCAGGCGATCGACCAGTCGGCCCCGGCCCCCACGCGCCCCCCGCTGCCCGCGGACGCCGTCCGCTGACACCTTCCGTGCCGTCCACGCACCGCCCGCGGGGCGGGCGTGCCGGCCTCGCGGCCGGCGTGCACCGCGGTACACTGGCGGGCCCCCGGTTCCTCTCCCCGCGAGTGCCGCCCATGGCCCGTTCCGCCGCACGCCCCGCCACGTCCCACGCCGACGCCGCCCACGCCGCCACGGCCGCCCACCTCCGCAAGGCGGTGCACCACCACAAGGCGACGAGCCGGCGCGGCATGCTCGAGCGCATGTTCACGCTGTGGTTCAAGGGGTTCGTCTACAACCAGATCTGGGAGGATCCGCGCGTCGACGCCCAGGCCCTCGCCATGGGGCCCCACTCGCGGATCCTCACCATCTCGAGCGGCGGCTGCAACGTCCTCAACTATCTCGTCCACCGTCCGGAGCGGATCGTCGCCGTCGATCTCAACGCTAACCACATGGCGCTCACGCGCCTGAAACTGGCCGCCCTCCGGCACCTGCCCGACTACGACTCCTTCTACCGCTTCTTCGGGTACGGCAAGCATCCCGACAACGTCCCCGCCTACCAGCGCCACATCCGCGACCATCTCGACCCGATGACGCGGTCGTTCTGGGAGACGAGCGACTGGCCGGGGCGGGCCGTGGGGCCGAAGCGCATCAGCTACTTCCGCCGCGGGCTCTACGACCAGGCGAAACTCGGACAGTTCTTCCGCGTCGTCCACGGAATCGCCAAGGCCATGCGCCGCGATCCCGCCCGGCTCCTCCGGGCGCAGAGCGTGGCCGAGCAGGAGCGGATCTTCGACGAACTCTTCGATCCGCTCTTCCGCAACCGGATCGTCCGGTGGCTCGGGCGTCAGCCGGTGGCGGTCTACAGCCTCGGCATCCCGCCGAGCCAGCACGCCGCCATGCTCGAGGAACAACAGAACGACGGCGCGAAACTCTTCGACATGTATCGAGATCGCGTCCGCCGGCTCGGCTGCGGCTTCCCGCTCGACGACAACTACTTCGCCTGGCAGGCCTTCGGCCGCCGCTACGACCACGAGGGACGCAAGGCGCTCCCCGACTACCTGAAGAGGGAGAACTACGAGACGATCAAGGCGATGGTCGATCGCGTCGAGACGCACGTCGCCTCGCTCGGCGACTACCTCCGCACCGAGAGCCGCGGCGGCCTCAATTCGTTCATCCTCCTCGACAGTCAGGACTGGATGCCCCCCTCGGTGATCGACGAGCTGTGGACGCTCATCGGCGGCGTGGGGGGACCGGGGACGCGGGTCATCTTCCGCACCGCCGGTGAACTCTCCCCCGTCGACAAGGCCCTGTCGCCCGGGACGCGCCGGCTCTTCGACGCCGAGCGGGAGCGTGCCCGCGAGCTGCATCTCCAGGATCGCTCCGCGATCTACGGGATGTTCCACCTCTACCGCTTCTCCGACGAGGGGGACCGGCAGGCCGGCGGCGACGCCGACGGCTCCCGGAGCCGCTCATGAGCGACGCCCACGACGCCGGCCCGGGCCGGCGGCCGCCGAAGTCCTCCTCCAACCGCACCGGCGGGGCGGAGGGGGACCAGTCCCTGGCCATGGACCGGATGTACCGGCTCACCCGCCACGTCTACGACGTCACGCGCGCCTACTACCTGCTGGGGCGCGACCGTCTCCTCGACAAGGTCGCCACCGGCCCGGGCACGGCGACGCTCGAGGTGGGATGCGGCACGGCACGGAACCTGATCCGACTCGCCCGACGCCGGGAGCCCGGACTCCTCTACGGGCTCGACGCCTCACACGAGATGCTCGAGACGGCGGCGAAGAGCGTGCGGCGGTCGGTCGGCGGCGGCCCCGGAACTCCGTCGATCGTCCTCCGACAGGGGCTCGCCGAGGATCTCGACGCCCGGCGGATGTTCGGCCGCGAGGAGCCCTTCGACACGATCTTCTTCTCCTACTGCCTCTCGATGGTCCCCACCTGGCCGGGCGCGATCGAGGCGGCCCTGCGGAATCTCCGCCCCGGGGGCGAGCTCTTGATCGTCGACTTCTGGGACCAGAAGGACCTCCCGACACTGTTCGCGGCGGGGCTCAAACGCTGGCTGTCGCTGTTCCACGTCCACTACCGCCCCGAGGTCCACGACGCCCTGGTCGACCTGGGACGGTCGGGCCGGGCCGACGTGCACGTCGAGTCGGTGGCGCGGCGGTACGCGTACATCGCCACCGTCCGCACCCACGCGGCGTGAACGCCGCGTCCGGGCCTCCGGCGACGATTCACGTCAGGGGAGCAGGAACACGAGTCCGGTGACCGTGGCCCCCTGGACCGCGAATCCGCGGGCGCTGTAGGGCACCGCGGGGACGGTCCAGGGCGCACAACTGCCGGGACGGTAGTAGCCCAGCGGATAGACGCACTCCCAGGGGGCCTGCATGCCGGCCTTGTAGGGGAGGATGGGGAGTGTCACGAAGAAGTGGGCCCCGGCGATGAACGGGTCGAGGAACATGCCGCGGGAATGTCCGTAGCGTTCCAGTTCCCAGTCCTCGAAGTAGAGCGGCTTGTGGCAGTAGCCCGCCGCCTTCCAGGTCATGGTCGTGGAGGCGAAGCGCCGCGGCTGGAACGTCTCCCCCTCCAGGAGGCATTCGCACGGATAGTCGTTCCCGGGCTTGCCGCCGACGCGGATGTCGAGATCGATCGAGGCGATGTCGTCGTCGCGGAGGAACTGCCGGGCCTCCTGGCAGGCCTTCGCCGACTCCGCACAGGGATCCTTGCGGGCCGACTCGCGGCGGGCCGCTCCGCGGTCGCCGGAGCGTGCCCTGCTCCCGGCACGCGAGCCGGAATCGGGCTCCCCCGCGGCGTCGTCGGTGGAACGCCGGCGGGCTTCATCGCGGGCGGGCTCCCGACGGGGGGGCGGCCTGTCGATCCCCCGGGCGGGCGCCTTGTCGGCACCGGTGGCAGGACGGTCGACGGCGGGGGGGATTCCCTCGGACGCCGTCCCGGTCGGGCCCGGGAGTGCCGGAGGTTCGTCGCGGCCAGCGTCCTGGGCGTCCTCGATCCCGCTCGCCGTGACGACGGTGTCGGCGGGGCGCGGGGACGGGCGGAGCGAACGGGAGGCGCGGAGGACGCGGCCGGCTGGGGAGGGGGCGGCGACCGCGGGTGAGGCCCCCTGATCGGCGGCGGCGGGGATGCCCGCGATCGCGACGAGCACGCCGAGCCAGAGCCACCACCGCCGAACGCGGGGGTCACTCGTGGCGCGGCTGGGCGCTGTAGTTCGGGGCTTCCTGGGTGATGACGATGTCATGTGGATGGCTTTCCCGCACGGCGGCCGCCGACACCTGGATGAACCGGGCGTCGCGCCGCAGTTCATCGATCGTCCGCGTGCCGCAATAGCCCATCCCGGCCCGCAG
>CAZMOU010000060.1:0-23939 GCA_964567835.1 uncultured Chitinophaga sp.
AACAAGACATTCCGCGCCGCATTTGGCACCAATAATGAGAAATAGCCGTTGATGTCGAAGGACACGCTGTTGCTCGTGATTTGGAGGTTGGTGACGCTGACTGCGGACGAGACGTCGGCAGTCGCCACCAAGCCCAGAAAGACGGGGACGACGATGCGGCAGGAGAGACCTGCCCGTTCGCGCGTACGGATCGGGAGAGGGAGTCGAGCCGGCGATGGTTTCCGAACGAGGGCCATGGGGATGGCACACACGACCGCGAGGCGGGACAGCAGGTTCATGGGCGCGGCTCTCTGAGCTGAGGAGGGGTGGACGGTCGATTCACCGAGCGGTCGTCGCGGCCCGCACCCGGCGCTGCCGGGGGGCCCACGAAGCGGGTACAGGCCCGCCGTACACGTCAGACGCAGTCCCCCTTGCGTTTTGGACAGGAAAAAGTGACCGCCGCTGAAAACGCTTGAAATCAAGCCGTTTTCAAAGGCTCGAGGGCGAAGGTCCGGCGGGCCCGGCCGCCACGACGGGGCGTTCCCGGAGAGGGCCGGCGGGGCGTGATCGAGACGCGGGGTATCGCGTCAGTCGGCCAAACGGCGGCCGAGATCGAGCCAGAGGAGGCGGGCCTCGCCGCGGCCGGTCGCCGCCGCCTGCCGCGTCCCCCCGGCGACCATGAGCCCCGCGTCGCCCGTGCCGGAGCCGTCGGGGGCGAGGTCGATCGCGGCGACCTTCCACCCGGGGCGGAGTTCGTCGAGGACGGCGGTGGTGGCGACGTCCGAGATGCGGACCGCGTCGTCGTCGGCGCTCACGAGCACCCGGCCGTCACGCGACCAGCGGAGCGAGTGGACGGTCGAGACGTGATTCGCGAACGTGCCGACAGGCGCGCCGGTGACGGCGTCGACGACGTGGACGGTGCCGATGCTCGTGCCGTACGCGAGTCGGGCGGCGTCGGGCGACCAGGCGATCGACATCACTCGGACGCCCGGCACGCGCTGGGTGACGAGCGCCCCCCGCGAGCGGCGCACCGGCTGACCGCTCGCGGGAAGGGCGTAGGTGCGGATCTCCGCGCCGGCGCCCGCGGCGAGAAGGTCGCCGGCGGGACCGCCGATCTCGAGGCAATCGACGGCGGCGGGGAATCGGTCGACGACGTCCGCAGGGGCGAGCGTCGAATTGACGACCCGTAGGTCTCCTTCCCAACCCCCGCTCAGGAGCCCTCCGTCGACCACCCACGTGAAAGACGCGACGAACTCACCGACGGCAGTCGGAGCGGCCGCGAGGGAGTGATCGAAGACGAAGAGCCGCCCCGACGCGACGACGGCCGTCCGCGGCCCGTGCGGCTCGGAGCCGACCCGCCGGCCATCCTCGACGTCAAAAACCTCCACCGTCGACACGGCTCCTGTCGGAATCCGGGCGAGCAAGGGCCTGCCTGTCTCAAGCAGGAGGAGCGCCTCACGGTCGCGGGCAGCGCCCTCGGCCGCCGCGGTCGCGGGCCGGAAGACGGCGTCGACGAGCGCGCTCGCGTCGATCCCGATCTCGACGGTGCCGCTGCACCCCGCAGGCGTGGTGGTGTCCCACGCGCGCAGCGTCCCGTCGCCGCCGGCGCTCAGGAGCGTGCCGTCGGCGAGGAAGCGCACGTCCCACAGCCGACCCTCGTGGCCGACGTGCGTCCGCTCGAGGGTGCCGGTGGCGACGTCGAAGCGACGGACGACGCCATCCTTGCATCCGGTCGCCACCGTGCGTCCGTCGGGAGAGAAGACCGCTCCCTGGATCCAGTTGGGATGGGCCGGCAGCGTGACGACCGCACTGCCGCTCTCCAGATCGAGGAGACTCGGCTCGACGTCGGTGCCCGCGCAGAGGAGGAGGCGGCGGTCGGGGGAGAGATCGAGGCTCCCGACGACGCCGCGCAGCCCCGCGAACTCGCGCTCGATCCGGCCGTCGGCCGCCCGCACGATCGCCACGCGCTTGCCGCAGGAGGCGACGAAGCGGTCGGCGTCGAGCCACGCGATCGCCTCGATCTCGCCATCGGCGGTGGGCGTGGCCGAGGCGTCGGCATCGAACGAAGCGAGGACGCGCCGCGACGACGGGTCGGCCGGGTCGGCGACGGTGATCGTGCGGGCCTCCCCCCCCCAGGCCAGCCGCGTGCCGTCGGGGGAGAAGGCGGCGGCGTAGAGCGGCTTCTCGCCGGTGGCGGGCGACGCGAGGAGGCTTCCGTTCGCCGTCGACCAGACGTGCACCGCGCCGTCCTGGCCCGCCGTCACCACGCGGGCGCCGTCGGGGGAGAAGGCGACGTCGTTGATCTCGTCGTGGGCCGGCAGGTGGAGCCAGGCCGGGTCCCCCCCCGACTCCGCGCGTCGCGCGAGCGACAGCGTGCCGTCGGCGCGGCCCGCGGCGACAATCGCGCCGTCGGGGCTCGTGGCGATCACGTGGATGCCGCGCGGACGCGCCGCGAGCGCGTCGGGGCGCACCGCGGCGACGTCGAGGATCAGCCGGCGCTCGCCGTGGAGCCGCGCGACGAGCCAGCGGCCGGCGAGGGAATCGGCGAGCGCCGGGTCGATCGAACGGCAGGCGCGGAGGCGCTCGAGCGCCCCGGCGACGCTGCCGTTGCGGAGCGCGTCGAAGGCGAGGCGCAGTTCCCCGGCCGCCTCGTGGCGGACGAGATCGATCTTCCGCCGCTCGAGTTCGGCGCGCTTGGCGGCGCCGTCGAGCCAGAGGAGCCCGCCGACGAGCGCGGCGACGCCGGCCGCCGCCAGGCTGCCGGAGAGGAGCGGCTGCCGCCGTGCGGCCTTCACGAGGCGCGCAAGCGCCGTCACGGGCCGAGCCGCCGTGGGGCGGCCGTCGAGGAACCGGCTCAGGTCGACGGCGAACTCCGCGGCCGAGTCGTACCGCTCGCGCGGATCCTTCGCCAGACACTTGAGGCACACGGCGGCCAGATCGGCGGGCACCGCGTTGACCACGCGATCGGGGGGCACCGGCTCCTCCATGAGGATCAGCCGGAGCGTCTCCGCCTCGCCGTCGGCCGCCTGGCGGCAGCGGCCGGTGAGCATCCGGTCGAGGAGGAGCCCGAGGGCGTAGACGTCGGTGTGCGGTCCGACCGGTCCGCGAGTCCGGTCAGCCTGCTCCGGCGCCATCCAGGCCAGGGTCCCCACCCGGTCCCCCGCCCGCGACAGCGGCGTCACCTCGCCGCCGCCGACGGCCTCGTCGGCGAGCTTGCCGAGGCCGAAGTCGCCGAGCTTGACGGCGAAGCCCCGCCCCTCGGCGTCGGAGAGGAGCGGCACGGAGGTCGCCGTGGCGAGGAGGACGTTCGCCGGCTTGATGTCGCGGTGGGTGACGCCGCAGCCGTGCGCCGTGTGGAGCCCCTCGGCCAGCGCCCGCACGACCGCCGCCGCGGTCCGCGGCGCGACCGGCCCGGGCCGGGACTGGAGCCAGTCCTCCAGGCTGCCGCCGTCGCAGAACTCCTCGGCGATGAACACCGCCCCCTCGTCCTCCCCCACCTCGTGGATCGTCACGACGTGCGGATGGACGACGCGGGCGGCGAGCTCCGCCTCACGCATGAAGCGCCGGTGGAGACGGGGCGCGAGGGCGGGATCGGCGTGGGCGATCTTGAGCGCCACGCGCCGGTGGAGGCGCGCGTCGACCGCCTCGTGGACGGTGGCGAAGCCGCCGCGACCCACCTCGCGCAGGAGCGTGAATCTCCCCACGCGCGTCCGGGGGCCCCTGTCCGGCCGTCGCAGGGCGTCGCGGTGTTCGGCGCCGGCCTGGTTGAGGAGCAGCAGCAGATCGACCTCCGAGGGGCCGACGCGCGGTGTGTCCCCGTGACGACCGGCGGAGTCGTCGTCGCCCTGCGGCCCGGCCGACGGATGGCCGCCGAGCGCGTCGTCGAGGGCGGCGAGACGCTCGGCCGCCTCGTCGACGTCGGAGTCGCCCGTGGAGGAGTCGGCGCCCTTCATCGCAGGTCCGGTCGCGTCGGCCCCCTCGGCTCGCCGGCGAACGCCGGCATGGCGTGGATCACCTCGTCCAACTGGCGGACGCCGCGATACCACAACTTCCGCGGCCTCGGAGGAGCCGATCCGCTCGGCGATGTCGGCGAACGAACGCCCCTCCCAGTGCCGCATCCACACCACCGCACGGCGGTCGGGGGTGAGTTCGTCGAGCGCCCGCTCCACGGCGAACATCTCCTCACGCCGCACGGCCGAATCGTCGGGCCGCCGCACCGTCGGCGGCACGAGGCTCACGAGCGGCCGCTGCGCCGGATCGTCGAGGCTGATCTCACGATCGACGGCGCGCTTGCGGGCGCGCTCGTAGCGGCGGACGGCGTCGGCGATGTTCGTCTCGAGGATGCTGCGGAGCCAGCCGAAGAACTCCGCGGGCGTCCGGCCGACGAAATCGGGAATCCCCCGGTGGGCGTCGAGCGCGGTCTGCTGGACGATGTCCGACGCTCCCACCTTCCCCTTGAGCGCCACGGGCAGATCGCGGATGGCGACCGCGAGCAACTGCAGCCGGGCGGTCTCGAAGAGCGTCCCCAGCGCCTCGACCGATCCGGTGCGGGCGGCCTCGAGGAGCGTCGCGTCGTGCCCCGGCGGACCGGTATCGGTTGGCATGTCACGACCCCACGCGTTCCAAGACCCCGGTTCATCCTAGACGGGCGCCGACCCCCGGTCGACCGTTCGCCGTGCGAGCCGATCGCGGGCGACGACACCGCTCGTCTGCGCGGATCGTTTCCCGAGGGATCGGGAACGGCGGGCGCGGCGATCGGAAGAGCGCCCGCCGGCCCCCCGCGTCTACGGGCTTCCCTGCAACAGGCCCACCATCGCCCGCCCCATCGCCCCCTTCGACCGCTTCTCCCAGCGTCGCGCAGACGAATCGCGCCCCGGGCGCGTCGAACTCCTTCCGCAGGGATCGAATCACGGTCGCCGGAGGCGGCAGCGGTATGGTGGATCCCGCGTTCGGCCGCAACAACCGCCTGCAGCGCCGCCCCAGAGGCGGGATCGATCGTCGTTTGAGCATACGGTGTTGCCGCGGCACCCACGACAGGCTAATAAATTAACCGTTCTTCCCGCTGCCTCCGGATCATCCCGTCGCATGCCCCGCTCCGCCGAGCCCAGCCTGAGCCGCCGCGAACGCCAGATTCTCGACGTCGTCTACTCCCGCGGGCGGGCCTCGGCGGCCGAGGTGGTGGCCCGCCTCCCCGACGCGCCGAGCAAGACCGCCGTGCGCACCTTCCTCCGCATCCTCGAGGAGAAGGGGCACGTCGTGCACGAGGAGCAGGGCCGGACCTACGTCTACCGCCCCTGCCAGCCGCAGAAGCGCGCCGGCGCGGGGGCCTTCCGGCGCGTCCTCGACGTCTTCTTCGGCGGCTCGCTCGAGGAGGCGGTCGCCGCGCACCTCGGCGAGTCGGCGGCGGATCTCGACGACGCCGCGCTCAAGCGCCTCGCCGGACTGATCCGCGAAGCGCGACGCACCCGCCAGAACGGAAGGGACCGAGCATGAGTGGATTCCTCGATCTCGTGGCGGCCGCCGGGCCGGGGCTCGTCGTCCGGGCGACGGTGGTCCTCGCCGTCGCCGTCGTGCTCGCCGGAGCCCTGCGCTCCTCCTCCGCGGCCGCGCGGCATCTCGTCTGGGCGGCGGCGCTCGCCGCGGTGCTCATGCTCCCCGCGATCCACCACGCCCTCCCCGCATGGCCCATCCTCCCTGCGGTCGGCACCCGCGGCGGAAGCGATCGCCCGGCCGCCGACGGGCCGAGCGCGGTCGCGGCGAGCGCGATCGACGCGATCGCTTCCCCCTCCACCGCGGCCGATGCCGGGCCGACCGCAGCGCGGCAGTCGGCCCGCACGTCCGCAGCCGACTCGTCGCCGTCGCTCGGGCGCGGTCTGGCGATGATCTGGCTCGTGGGCGCAAGCGTGTTCGCCGCGAGGCTCGTGCTGGCCGCCTTCCGCGTGCGGCGACATGAGCGCGAGGCGGCCCCGGCCAGCGGACCTGTGGCCGCGCGGCTCGCCGAACTGGCCACCGCCAGCGGCGTTCGCGGTGCCGTGCGCGGGCTCCTCTCCCGGCGAGGGTCGATCCCGATGGCGTGGGGATGGCGGCGGCCGGTCGTGCTCCTTCCGGAGGGCGCGGGATCGTGGCCGGAAGGACGCCTCCGCGCCGTCCTGCTTCACGAGCTCGCGCATATCCGGCGGCGCGACGTCGCCACGCAACTCGTCGGCGAACTCGCCCGCGGGCTGTTCTGGTTCCATCCGCTGACGTGGTGGAGCCTGCGGCGTCTGCGGGCCGAGCAGGAGGCCGCCTGCGACGACTGCGTGCTCCGCGCCGGCACGCATCCGGACGACTACGCCGAAGACCTCCTCGCCGTGACGGCCTGGCTACCGGCCGGGCCGCAGGCCGCCGGCGTCGCCCTGGCGATGGGGCGCCCGGGGCGGATCGAGGCCCGCATCCGCGCGATCCTCGCTTCCGACCGCGACCGCCGCCCGGTCGGCGGCGCGCGGTGGGCGGTCGTGGGGGCGTCGTTCGCCGCGCTTGCCACGCTGGCCGCGGTCGTCGCGCCGGCGGTCGCCCGGGACGACGCGCCCAAGCGCGGGGCGTCGCCGGTCCCGGCGAGCGCAGCCGACGAGACGCGCGCGGCCGGCACCGAGGGGGCGGAGGTGCCCCGGTCGGAGTCGCCGGCCGATGGCGACGACGCTGCGGCCGAGGGCCCGACCGCGGGCCTCCTCGGCGAGTGGTTCCACGCGGCCGAGGACACCCCCGGGGAACCGCTCGAGATCGGGGAAGACGCCGACGGCCTCTGGATCGTCTTCGCGGGGAAGAGGGCACGGCTCGAAGCGGTCGCCGACGGCGACGCAGGCGATGGAGCACGGCCACCGATCACCGTCGCGGTGATCGCCGACGACGAGGCCGAGCGGCGAGTCCGGATCGAGCGGAAGCCCCTCGGCCTGTCCGTCGAGATCGCGACCCGTTTCACGGACGGTTCCGGACGGCCGAAGCAGCGATTGAAGACGGCCTACGCGCGCCGTGAAGATTTCCTGCCCAATGGTTACTACCTCTTCTTCGCCTCGAGCGAGGAGGGAGGGCTCGCGAAGGAGGGGGTCAACTTCGGGGCGAACATCGCCGGGCCGCACGTCCCCGAACTCGGCAACTCCGGCGACGTCATCTACGGGAGGATCGATCCGAAGCCCGGTCTCCCCCCCCACCCCGATCACGCGCCGGGCTTCTTCGTGATCGACTCGGCCACCGACGCGGTGAAGACAGGCCTCGATCACGACGCCTGGCTCGCCGAACTCGAGGCGCGCTCGATCACGAAGCCGAAACTGGTGCCGTCGCAGCAGAAGTGGCCGAAGCGGTGGTGACGGCGGCAGGCACCGCCCGGTCGTAGGATGGATCGCCACATCTCCCGGAGCGTCACGTCGATGCAACGCCATCTGGCATCCCTCTGGCTCGCCGCCGCCCTGCTGGCGGCTCCGCCACTCGCCGCGGGCCCCGCCGACGAGGCGACCGACCGCCTCCTCGACCAGATCGAGCCGAGGCTCCGCGCGATCGTGGAGACCGACGAGTTCCGGAGCCGTTCGTTCGACGCCACATGGCTCCCCGATGGCTCTGGCTATCTGAAGCTCGAGACACCCGCCGGAGCCGCGGCCGAGATCGCCCGCTACGACGCCGCCACGGGCGCACGCACGGTGCTCGTCGGAGGCGATGCGCTCCGCGCCCCCGGTACTTCCGAGCGGCTCTCGATCCATGGGTTCGGCGTCTCGCCGAGCGGCCGCACGCTCCTGCTCCACACCGATCCCGTCTCGGGGAGCGATCACTGGCTCCACGAACCGGCCACCGGCAGCCTGCGGCCGGTGACGGTGCCCGCGGGGGTGGGCTTCGATGCCAACGCCTTCTCGCCAGACGAGAGCCGGCTGCTCGGCGCGCAGGGCGGAAACCTGCTCGTGTTCGACATCCCCTCCGGGCGCACGACCGCGCTCACCGCCGACGGCGATCCGGGCACGATCGACAACGGCAGCGCGGCGTGGAGCCCCGACGGCCGCTGGATCGCGTTCGTGCGCTCCGACGCCTCCGACGTGCCGCAGCGGGCGATCCTCGTCCCCGGCGACCCGACCTACCGCACGTTCCGCGAGGCCCGCATCGAGCGCATCGGCGGGCCGATCGCGAGGCTGCAGGTCGGCGTCGTGGGTGCCGACGGGGGCGACACCCGCTGGATCCCACTCCCCGACGAGCCCGGCACGTTTTATCTGAATCCAATTGGCTGGGCCGGGAACTCCGCCGAGGTGCTCGTCGACATCTTCAGCCGCTTCCACGACGAGCGGCGGGTGATGCTTGCAGATCACCACAGCGGCGCGATCACCACCGCCTACACCGACACTGACACCGCCTGGGTGGACCAGGAGCAGGGGGGCCTCGAGTGGATCGGCGACAGCGGCGCGTTCGTCGTGTTCAGCGAGCGCGACGGCTGGCGGCGGGCCTGGGTGGTGCGCCGCGACGGCTCCGCGCCGCAGCCGATCACGCCGGCCGGCTGCGACATCATCGAGCGCGGATTCCTCGACGCGGCCGGCGGCTGGCTCCACTACTACGCCTCACCCGACGACGCCACCGAGCGCCACCTCTTCCGCGCGCGACTCGACGGCACCGGCACCCCCGAGCGGCTGACTCCGGGCGACCAGCCGGGCTCGCACCGCTACGCCTTCTCCCCCGACGGCCGCTTCGCGATCCACACGCGGTCGACCTTCGACACACCGCCGGTCACCGATCTCGTCGCACTGCCCGGCCACGAGCGCCTGCGGGTGCTCGAGGCCAACACCCCCCTCGCCGCCGCGGTCGCTCCGCTCGTCACCCGCCCGACCGACTTCCTCCGCCTCGACATCGGCGACGGCGTCGAGATGGACGCCTGGATGATCAAGCCGCGGGAGTTCGATCCGACGCGGAAATACCCGCTGTTCGTCTTCGTCTACGGCGAGCCCGCCGACCAGACGGTGCGCGACGACTGGTTCGGCGGCCAGGGGTTCGGCCTCTTCCACCGGGCGATCGCCGACCTCGGCTATCTCGTGGTGTCGATCGACAACCGGGGCACGCCGGCGCCCAAGGGGGCGGCTTGGCGGCGGGCGGTGTTCGGCAGCCTCGGGCCGCTCTCCACCGCCGAGCAGGCGGCGGGGCTCGAGGCGCTCGCGCAGCAGTGTCCCTTCGTCGATCTCTCCCGCGTCGGAATCTGGGGCTGGAGCGGAGGCGGCTCGAACACGCTCAACGCCCTCTTCCGCAGGCCCGACCTCTACCACGTCGGCATCGCCGTGGTGCCGAAGCCGATGCCCGAATACTACTGGGCGGGGTATCAGGAGACCTACATGCGGACGCCCGCGGTGAACCCCGAGGGCTACCGCACCTGCGCGCCGATCACCTACGCCGACGGGCTGCGGGGCGATCTCCTGATCATCACCGGCTCCGGCGAGACCAACACCCACGTCGAGATCACCGAAGGGCTCGTCGATCGCCTCGTGGAACTCGGCAAGCGATTCGACTACTTCGTCTATCCCAACCGCGACCACGGACTCTCCGAGGGCCCCGGCACCCCCCTCCACGTTCGCATGCTGATCGTCCGTCACCTGCTCGACCACCTGCCTCCGGGGCCGCGGTGACTGACTCCGGCCGGAAACCAGCCTCCGCCCACGTCTCCCGCCGGGTGGAACCGGCGAGCCTTCCCCGCCGCGCGTCGAATCCCCTCCCCTGGTGCGTGTAAGACGGGGGAGGGCGATTCCGCCCCGCGCACGGCCCGCCCGACGGTTTTGCCGCCATGTCCTTTCCCCCCACCGAACCCGGCCTCCCGGCACGGCTCGCCGATCGTGGCGACGCCGCGGCGTGGGACCGCTTCGTGGCGATCTACCGGCCGGCGCTCGTGGCCCTCGCCCGCCGGCGCGGCCTCTCCGCCGCCGACGCCGACGACGTCGCCCAGGAGGTCTGCCGGAGCGTCGCCGCCGCCGTGGGGCGCTTCGAGGGGGGGGGCGGCCGACCCCGCTTCTCGACGTGGCTCGCCACGATCGCCGAGCGCAAGAGCGTCGACGCGCTCCGCCGTCGCCGCGTGCGGCCCACCGCCGCCCCCGCCTTCGACACCCTCGCGGCACGATCGACCGACTCCCGCCTCCTCCGGCTCGAGGTGCGGCGGCGGCTCTTCCAGGCGGCCGCCGACGACCTCCGCGAGCAGGTGACCCCGACGGCCTGGGAGGCCTTCTGGAGGACGGCGATCGACGGCGACCCGGCCGAGCGGGTGGCGACGGCCCTCGGCATGACCGCCGGCGCCGTCTACGCCGCGAAGGCGCGGACGATGCGGAGGCTCATCGAGCGGATCGCGGCGCTCGAGGCGGAGTGGTCGATCGACCCAGCGACGCCGGGCCGACGCGACGGGGGGGCACCATGACGCCGCGCGACGCCCAGATCCCCCCCGGCTGTGCCGACGACGAGGCGCTCGAGGCACTCGTCTCGGGCGCGCTCGCCCCCGACCGGCAGGGCCTCCTCGAAGCCCACCTCGGCTCCTGCGCCGCCTGCCGGAGCCGGCTCGACGCCCACGCGGCGGCTCCCGAGACCTGGACGGCCGTCCGCGAGCAGCTCTCGGCCGGCGGCCTCGCCGCGGACGATGCCGACGACGCCGTCGCCCCGATTCCGGCGCTTGCGGCCCTCATCAAAAAGCTCCTCGCGCCGAGCGACGACGAGCGGATGCTCGGCCGGCTCGGCCCCTACGAGATCGCCGGGATCATCGGCTCGGGCGGCATGGGAATCGTGCTCAAGGGGCAAGACCGGGCGCTCGACCGCTTCGTGGCGATCAAGCTCCTCGCGCCCCACCTCGCCTCGAGCGGCGCCGCCCGGCAGCGCTTCCTCCGCGAGGCGAAGGCCGCGGCGGCGGTCGTCCACGACAACGTCATCGCCATCCACGGCGTCGACGAGTTCGCCGGGCTCCCCTACCTCGTCATGCCCTACTGCCGCGGCACGACGCTCGAGAAGCGCGTCCGCGACTCCGGTCCCATGAGCCTCCGCGAGATCCTCCGCGTCGGCCTGCAGACGGCACGGGGCCTGGCCGCGGCGCACGCTCAGGGACTCGTCCACCGCGACGTGAAGCCGGCGAACATCCTTCTCGAAGATGGCGTGGAGCGGGTGCGGATCACCGATTTCGGTCTGGCGCGGGCCGCCGACGACGCGAGCCTCACCGTCACCGGACTGCTCGCCGGCACGCCGCATTACATGTCGCCCGAGCAGGCGCTCGGGAAGCCACTCGACGCCCGCAGCGATCTCTTCGCGCTCGGGGCGGTGCTCTTCACGATGGCGACCGGTAGTCCCCCCTTCCGGGCCGAGTCGAGCCACGCCGTCCTCCGGCAGGTGACCGACGTCGAGCCGGCCGACGTGCGCCTCGCCAATCCCGACATCCCGGCCTGGCTCTCGGGGATCGTCCGCCGGCTGCTCGCCAAGGATCCCGCCGCACGCTACCAGTCGGCCGCGGAGGTGGCGGGCACGCTCGAAGCCTGCCTCGCGCACGTCAACGACCCGCTCGCCACGCCGCTGCCGGCCGAGGTGGCCCGCGCGGCTGCGATCCTCTCTTGCCCTGCGGCTCCTTTGGCCGCCCCCCGTCCCACCCCCCGCACCCTCTTCGATGCCTCGAGACGACTCATGAACGACCAGCGGCTCCTGTCGATCGCGGCGCTCGTCATCTTTCTCATGGCGCTGCTCCTCCCCTGGCCGATCCTGGCCCTCGGCCGCGCCGAGCCGGCGATCGCGTACGCGGTGATCGCCGCCCTCGCGACCCTCCTCTTCGCCTGGCTCGGCCGGCGCGACTCCCTCGGCCGGCTCGTCCTCAAGCTCGCCGGGGGCCTGGCGGCGATCGCCGCGCTGATCGCCGTGGTGTGGTTCTCGTACGAGCAGTCGGTGGGCCGGAACGTCGCCCGCATGCGGGCCCAGGCGGAGCAGGCGGAGGCACTCAACGCCCAACTCGTCCAGGTGACTCGAGCCGATGGCCCCGACGTCATGATCACCGTCCCACAGCCAACGAATGTCCCGCGCGTCGCCCCCGGCCCCGATCCGATGCCGATCGTGAACTGGCCGGCTGGCCGACAGCCCGCGACCGTGCCACCCGTTGCGACGATGATGCGAACCCCGCCGCCGGGTGGAACGATGATGGAACCGTCTGCGACGGAAGCGCCGCCGGCGGCGTCTCTCCCCACGGCGCAGGAGAGGGCCGCCGCGCTCGCCGACTCCCTCGAGCGAATCGAACGCTGGCTCGCGGAGCATCCCCACGAGGCCATCGTCACGTGCACGATGCGCTGGCCCGACGGCCTGGAAGAGTTCGACGCGGGGCCGGTCACCCTCGACGGCCCCATGCCGAGCGAGTTATGCGAGGTTCTGGAAGGCCGCACGACCTGGGAGAAGGAGTTCACGACGCGCTTCTTGGGACGGTCGGTGGCGATGGTGATCCGTGCCAACGCTGCAGCGGCACGGTCGCGCACCGGCGACGGGGGCGAGATCGGCGTGGAGACGGCGATCGAGGATGACGACGGATACCAACTGCAGATGTACGTGAGCGGTGATCCGGCGACCGGCGCGATCACCACCAGGGAACTTCGCATCCGCTTCACGACCGACGGGCCGTTCAGGGTCGAGAAGCGGACGGTGTGCAAGGACTTCCGCGAGCTCGCCCCCGGCATCTGGCTCCCCCACCGGATCGAGATCGCCTCGTTCGACATCGCCCCCGGCACGCCCGACAATACCATTCCGAGGAAGCCCATGTTGATGACGGTCGTCGTGAACTGGTGGCGGCCGTGGAGGGAACCGACGCCCGTCGCCGGCCCCGACCCCTTCGGCACGGAAGCGCCGGCCGAGGCTGTCCCCGGGTCCGCCACCGAGTCGACCGACCCCACTCCTTGAAAGGAGCGATCATGCCCGCCCCTCTTTCCTGGCCTCCCCCGAACTCGGTGCTCTTCGTCACGGCGTTGTGCCTGATGGTGCTGATCGGCGAGCTCATCGCCACGGCCTGGCCCATCCTGAAGAACCCGGCGACGATCGGCTTCTTTTCCTTCCTGCCGGTGGCGCTGTGGATGATGATGGTCGAGTCGCGGCAGCAGGATGCCCGCACCATCGGCGACCTCGAGGCCCGGGTGAACCGCCTCGAGGAGGCGCTGCGATCCGCCGACGAGGGGCACGGTCGGGCCCCCGCCGCGGCGATCGACGATCGCTGACGCCGGCTGTCCCGCCGGCCAGCGATACCCCGTCCACCGGAGCGTGCCCATGCCCCATGGCGACAGCGACATCGACTCGATCGCCGCGGAGATCGCCCCGCGGATGACCTCGCTGCAGGTCGTCCATCTGGCGCTCGTCGCGAGCGTCGCGGTCTTTCTCTCCGTCGTGCTCTCGCAGGGGTCGGCGGCGACGGAGGATCGCGGCGACTTGGCGTTCATCGCCCTGATCTGCGCGGCGGCGAGCGCCGGGATGTCGTTCGTGCTGCCCGCCGTCTTCCGCAGCGCCAGACTCGCACCCTTCCGCGGGAAGGCGGAGATCCCCGTCGACGCACTCCTCGGGCCATTCCACGCCGCTCACATCGCCGGCATGGCCCTCCTCGAGAGCGCCGGGTTCCTCGCCTGCTTCGCCCTCCTCGGCGCACCCCCGGGCGTGCGGCAGTGGCTCGTCGCGATCCCGATCGGGATCCTCGTGCTGATGTGCGTGGGGTTTCCACGGCGGAGCGCGGTCGCCGCGTGGATCGCCCGCACCCGGGAGGCGCTCGTCGCCGCGGAGGGCGATCGGCCGCGGGGGTAGACTCCGGGAGCGTGTTCGAGAGGTCGCCCCGCCGGAGGGTTCCGCGATGAAGACGCCCGCTTCGGATTCCCTTTCGCCGGCGCTCGCGCCAGCCCCCGACACGCGACTCGTCGCCGTCGCCCGTCCGCGCGACGACATCGAGGCGCAGCTCGTGAAAAACCTCCTCGCCGATGCCGGCATCGAGGCGACGGTGACGGGCGCGTCGCTCTCCGGCTTCCGGGCCGAGGCACCGGCGGACGTGTGCGTCGTCGTGCGGCAGGCCGACGCCGCGGCCGCGCGGGAGGCCCTGGCGGCCGTGCGGCCGGAGATCGACGACGCTCTCGTCGGTGACGACACGCCGCCGGAGCCGGAGGCGCCGGTGAGTCGGCCGATCGACGCCCTCTTTCCGGCCGCGATCGCCCTGGGCCTCGTGACGACGCTCGTCTCCCTGGGCTGGTGGCTCGCCGACCTGCCGGGGCTCGAGGCCTCGCCGATCGACTTCCTCTTCGCCTGCGGCACGATCGCCGCGCTGTGGCTCGTGTGGCGGAAGCGGCGGGCGTGATCCAGGGGCCGTCGGCGGTGGCTCGCGAGCGTGCTCCGCAAGGTCGGGGTGGAGGAGGACGGACGTACCGCCGGCGTTCCGGTCCCCTGTAGACTCCCCTTCCCCGAACACCCCGGCGCGGACACCCCCATGGCCACGAGCCTCCTGGTCCTCCTCGACGACATCGCGAGCGTCCTCGACGACGTCGGCGCGATGACGAAGGCCGCCACCGCGAAGACCGCCGGGGTGATCGGCGACGACCTGGCCCTCAACGCCCACCAATTGAGCGGGGTCGATCCGGCCCGCGAACTGGCGGTGGTGTGGCGCGTGGCGCTGGGATCGCTCCGCAACAAGGCGATCCTCGTGCCGGCGGCGCTGGCCCTCTCCTGGCTGGCCCCCTGGGCGGTCGCGCCGCTGCTGGTGCTCGGCGGCGCCTACCTCTGCTACGAAGGGGCGGAGAAGGTGTTCCACCCGCACGCGTCCGCCGACGCCGTGCCGCGACCGACGGCCGAGGGGGACAAGATCGCCGGCGCCATCCGCACCGACTTCATCCTCTCGGCCGAGATCATCGTGATCACGCTCGGGGTGGTGGCGGGGCAGCCCCTCGGCATCCGCGTGGCGGTGCTCGCGGTGGCGGCCCTGGCGATGACCGTCGGCGTCTACGGATTCGTCGCCGCGATCGTGCGCCTCGACGACCTGGGCCTCGCCTGGGCGGGCGGATCCTCCCCCGCGCTCCGCCTCCTCGGCCGGGGCATCCTCGCCGCGGCCCCCTGGATGCTCCGCGGGCTGTCGGTGGCCGGCACGGCGGCGATGTTCGTCGTCGGCGGCGGGATCCTCGTCCACTCCCTCCCCTGGCTGCACGGAGTCGCGGACGCCTTCGGCGGGCACGCGGGAGGGGGCTCCGGCGAGTGGCTCTGCGGCATCGGCCGCTTCGCCACCGAGGCCACCCTCGGCATGGCGGCGGGGCTCGCGGTGCTCCTCGCCCGGTCGGCGGTCGACGGGGTCCGCGGGGCCCGGACGGCGTGACTCGGGCGGCGCGTCAGGGAGCGCCGCGCACCGGCAGCACCGAGAAGCGCACCCGCACCTCCGGGTGCGTCGTGTAGAGGCGGTGGCGCTCGCCGTCGGGCACGAGGATGGCGCTCGAGGTGGCGGGATGGGCCTCGTCGACCGGCACGATCGGGTTGCCGGCGTACTTCGTCCAATGGACGAGGTCGTCGCTGCGGGCGATGCAGGTGCACCAGCGCCCCTTCTCGCCGGGGGCGCTCGCGTGGTAGTAGGCGTAGTAGCGGCCGCGGTGCTTGACGATCTGGTCGAGGGCGATCATGCGGGCGTCGTAGCGGTCGGGCCCGAGCGCGAGGACCGGTTCGTCGGAGACGTTCGTGAAGGTGACCAGATCCCGCGACCGGGCCACCCACACCCCCTGGTCGCCGCGCTCGTAGAAGAGCCACCAGGTCCCCGCCTCGTACCACGCCGTCGGCGTGCCGCGCGGGCCCGGCGGGATCGGTGCGCCGGAGACGAGCCGGATGTCGATCGGCCCGCGCCGACGCCAGGCCCGGCCGTCGGGCGACTCGAGGAGGTGGGCGACGTCGCCGTCCCCCTCGGCGAACATGAGCCACCGGTTCCCCGCGCGGACCACGCACCCGTCCTCGATCCACGTGTCGGGCAGGAACGGCGCCGCCGCGTCGCGCGTCCAGTTGAGCCCGTCGGGGCTCGTGGCGAGGCCCAGACGCTTGAGCGGCGACACCGCGTCGTCGTAGCCCGTGTACCACATCCGCCACCGCCCCGGCCCCTCGCGGCGGATCCAGCCGCGCTCGCGGATTCCCCCGTCCCACGCGCCGCCGGCGGAGCCCTCGAAGAGGGGCACGGCCGAGGCGGGGCCGAAGTCGACGAGCTCCGGGGGGAAGCCGGCGTCGTCGCCGCGGCAGGGCGGCGCACCCTGGATGGCGACCAGGAGCAGGACGAAGCGGAGGAGGAGCGGCGGCATCCCGGCCATCATACGGCTCGGAGCGGCGGCGGGGGCGAGTCGCCGGCCCGAGCCGCCGGGCGGCACGCCGCCCCCTGCCCGCCGTGGGGATAGAATCGGCGATCGTCGCGGCGACCGAGCCGCCCCCCGCCCCGGTCGGTGCCACCGTGCCTTCCCCCCGCAGAGCGTCGTCCCTCGGCCGGCAGCTCGTGCTGCCGGTCGTCGGTCTCTTGCTGGCGGGGGTGCTCGCCAACGTCGCCTTCGCCTCCTGGCTCGCGGCGAGGCGCGCCGCCGACGTCGCGCGGCAGCGCGAACGGCAGGTGGTCGAGACGCTCGCCGACACGCGCGTCACGCTCACGCTGCCGGTCCTCGAGACGCTCGACCGCCTCACCGGGAGCCGGTTCGTCGTCTGGAATCCCCTCGACGGCGGCGCCGGCCCGTCGACGCTCTCCGACGCGGAACGGGACGAGCTCGCGAGGACCGGCGTCGCCTCCGCCGTGGAACGCGGCGGGGCGACGCTCGCCGGGAGGCCGTGGCGCGTGGCCACGGTCCGCTCGGGGAGCGTGCGGCCGGAGACGGTCGTCGTCCTCACGCCCCGGCGCGGATACTGGCAGCTGCTCCTCGAGACGGCGTGGCCGCAGCTGGCCGTCGCCGCGGTCACGCTCGCCTGTCTGGTGCCGGCGGCGCTCGCCGCCACCGGCCGGCTCGCCCGACGCATCGGTGCGGTGGAGCGGCGCGTGGCCCGCATCGCCGCGGGGGTCTTCGACCCGGCCCGTCCCGGGAACCGCGACGACGCCCGGCACCCCCTCCGGAGCGCGACCGACGTCGGCGCCGACGACCCGATCGACGACGAGATCGGCCGGCTGCGCGGCGGGGTGGAGCGGATGAGCGACGAGCTCGGCACGCTGCGCGCGAGGCTCCTGGCCGCCGAGCGCGAGCGCCTCCTCGGCCAGCTCGCCGCGGGCTTCGCCCACGAGCTGCGGAACGCCGTCACCGGGGCGCGCCTGGCGATCGATCTCCACCGCAGCCGCTGCGCCGGCTCCACGACCGACTCGAGCCTCGACGTCGCGCGGAAGCAGCTCGCCGTCGTCGAGGAGGAGGTGCGCGGGCTCCTGGCGCTCGGCCGCAGGCCGGAGTCGGCGCCGGAGCCGCTCGCGGTCGATACGCTGTTCTCCGAGGTGGCCGAGCTGGTCTCGCCGCGCTGCGCGCACGCCGG
The DNA here is from genome assembly GCA_964567835.1 of uncultured Chitinophaga sp. GTDB lineage: Bacteria > Planctomycetota > Planctomycetia > Pirellulales > UBA1268 > QWOP01. The sequence goes on from CAZMOU010000060.1 coordinate 17,455, forward strand.
CACGACCCTCGTCACGGGGATGCCGACCGGCGTCGTGGTCACCGGCCGCCACGACGCGCTCCGCGCGGCGCTGCTGAACCTCACCGTCAACGCGATCGACGCCGCGGGCCGGGGGGGGCTCGTGCGTCTCGGGGCCGCGGCGGCGCCCGACGGTCTGCATCTCGCCGTCGAGGACACCGGCCCCGGCCCTCCCGCGCATCTCGCCGCCTCGCTCCACGAGCCGTTCGTGACCGGCAAGCCGGAGGGGATCGGCCTCGGCCTCGCGATCGTCTCCACGGTGGCCGAGGAGCACGGCGGCAGGCTCGCATGGAGCCGCGCCGACGGGGTGACGCGGTTCTCGATCGTCCTTCCCGCCACCGACACCCACGCCCGGACAGCGCAGCCATGAGCCGCATCCTCATCGTCGACGACGAGCCCGCCATCGGATGGAGCCTGGGGGAGCTGCTCGAGGATCTCGGGCACACCGTGAAGCTCGCCTCGAGCGCCGAGGAAGCGCTCGACGGCTGCCCTGCCTTCGGCCCCGATCTCCTCCTCCTCGACGTGCGCCTCCCCGGCCGCGACGGACTGTCGGCGATCCCCGATTTCCGGGCGCTGGTGCCGCGGGCGCCGGTGGTGGTGATGACGGCGTTCGGGGATCTCGACACCGCCGTCAAGACGGTCGAGGCGGGGGCGGCGGAGTATCTCGTGAAGCCCTTCGATTCGGCGCAGGTGATCGCCGCGGTCGGGCGGGCGCTGGCCCGGGGGGGCTCCGGCGGGGAGGCGCCCGCGGCGCCTCCGCCCGGCGGGCTGGTGGGCGGGTCGCCGGCGATGCAGCGCGTCTTCGCCAGCATCGCGCTGGCCGCCCCGAGCGGGCTCCCGGTGCTCCTCTCGGGGCCGACCGGTTCCGGCAAGGAACTCGCCGCGCGCGCCATCCACGACCATTCCCCCCGCCGGGCGCGGTCGCTCGTGGCGGTGAACCTCGCGGCGCTCGATGCGGCGCTCGTGGAGGAGGAACTCTTCGGGCGCGTCGGCGACGCGGCGGCCGGACGTCCGGCGCGGCCGGGGCTGTTCGCGCGCGCCGACGGCGGCACGCTCTTCCTCGACGAGGTGGGGGACGCGGCGCCGGAGGTGCAGGCGCGGCTCCTCCGCGTCCTCGACGCCGGCGAGATCCTCCCGGTGGGGGCCTCGGCGCCCGAGCGGGTGGACGTCCGCGTCATCGCCGCCACCCACCGCGATCTCGCCGCCGACGTCGCCGCCGGCCGCTTCCGCGCCGATCTCCTCCATCGTCTGCGCGTCTTCACCATCGGGATGCCGCCGCTGGCCGAGCGTGCCGACGACATCCCGGCGCTCGTCGCCTGGTTCCTGGCCGGCAGCCCCGGCTGCGGCCCGGTGCAGACGGCGTCGGCCGAGTTCCTCGACGCCGTCCGGGCCCGGGCCTGGCCGGGGAACGTGCGGGAACTCAAGGCGGCGGTCGACGTGGCGGCGGTGATGGCCCGCGGCGGCACCCTCCGCCCGGAGCATCTGCCGGCGGCGCTCGCCGTGCCGGACGGGACGGCGGGCCCGGCGACGGGTCCGGCGGGGGCTCCGGCCGCCGACGAGCGGCTCCGCGGGGCGGTGCGCGCGTGGGTGATGGCCCGACTCGACGGCAGCCCCTCCCCCGAAGGGTGGCTCCACGAGGAGTTCCTGAAAGTCGCCGAGGCGGCGCTCATCGGCGAGGTCCTCGCCCGCACCGACGGCAACCGCACCGCCGCGGCGAGGATCCTCGGCCTCGACCGCTCCACCCTCCGCGGCAAGCTGCCGCGGCCATGACGCGCGGCGAAGCGGTCGCCGGGACGGCGAAAGTTCCGCCGGGGGAGGCGGAGCCCGGCTTTCCACCGAAGATGGAGGGGGTTCGCGCCCGCCCCCGCCGCGGGCCGGCGTCGCCCGCGACCGATCCGCCGTCCCGTCGAGTCCCGCCGCGATGCCACGCCGAAGACCCGCCCGCCACGCCGACGCCTTCACGCTCGTCGAGCTCCTCGTCGTCATCGCCATCGTCGGCACGCTCGTCGGCCTGCTCCTGCCCGCCGTGCAGGCGGCCCGCGAGGCGGCTCGGAGACAGGGCTGCCAGAACAACGTCCGCCAGCTCGCCCTGGCCGTGCACTCCTTCGAGAGCGCCAGGCGCCACTTCCCGCCGAGCCTGCTCCATGCCCCCGGCACCGTGTTCCAGGCGAACAACGGCTCCTGGGGGATCCTCGGCCGCACGCTCCCCTATCTCGAGGAAGGCGCCGCCGCCGTGCGGATCGATCTCGAGGCGGCGTGGGACCAACCCCCGAACAGCACCACCGGCGTTCCCACGACCCGGATCCCCGTCTTCGTCTGTCCGAGCGAGCCGCACGACCGGGCGCGGGTCAGGAACGGCGTCCCGTACGTCCGGCCGCTGAACTACGGCTTCAACTTCGGCACCTGGTTCGTCTACGACCCGGCCTCCGGAGCCGGCGGCGACGGATCGTTCCACCCCAACTCGCGCCTCAAGGCCGCCGCGTTCGCCGACGGACTGGGGAAGACCCTCTGCGCGGCGGAGGTGAAGGCGTTCACGCCGTACGTGCGCAACACCGCCGACCCCGGCGCGACCTATCCGCCGTCGGCCCCTCCCCGATCCGCCGCGGAGGTGGCCGCGCTCGCCGGCGGCAGCCCGGCGGAAGCCAAGCTCGGGCCGACGACGAACGACTGCACCGGCCACACCGAGTGGCCCGACGGCCGCGTGCACCATTCCGGTTTCACGACCGTCCTCCCGCCCAACTCGCGGGTTCCGCTCGCCGTGGCCGGCGTCGTCCACGACGTCGACTACAACTCCCGCCAGGAGGGGAACAGCGCGACGGCGCGGACCTTCGCCGCGATCACCGCGCGGAGCCATCACCGGGGTCTCGTCGGTGTCGCCCTGATGGACGGCTCGGTGCGCACGATCGGGGACGACGTCGCACCCGAGGTCTGGCGGGCCCTCGGCACGAGGGCCGGCGGCGAGGCCGGCGGGCCCGACTGACGGCCGGAAACGCGACCGGCCCGGCGGGAGGCGTCCCGCCGGGCCGGCATGCGTGATCGCTCGGTCGCTCCGCGGGACGGTCAGGGCTGCGCCGGGAGCCGGCCGGTCTCCACCGCCGGCAGCGGGCCGGTGCAGGCCCGCATGAAGGCGACGAGATCGGCCTTCTCCTGCGCGGTGAGCTTCAAGGGCTTGATCTTGTCGGAGAGGTTCGGGTTCACGTGGCCCCCCTTGTCGTACCACTCCACCACCTCCTCGAGCGTGGCGAGCGACCCGTCGTGCATGTAGGGGGCGGTGTAGGCCACGTTCCGCACCGTCGGCGTCTTGAAGGCGCCCTTGTCCTTCGCATCCTTCGTGACGGCGAAGCGGCCGACGTCGGGCTCCGCCTTGTCCATGCCGACGCCGAGGTTGTGGTACTTCTCGTCGCTGAGGTTCGCGCCGACGTGGCAGGCGGTGCAGTTCCCCTTCTCGGTGAAGAAGATCTCGCGGCCGCGCTTCGCCGACTCCGACATGGCGAAGGTCCCCGCCGCGGCCTTCGCCTCGGCGTACTTCTTCGCCAGGTCCGCATCCTCCTCGAGATCGTCCGCGTCGAGGTCGGCGAACGGGCGCAGTTGCTCGCCGTAGTCGTACGGGGAGGGGCCGGTGACGATCGCCCGCTCGAACGACGCGATCGCCTTCCCGACGGCGTCGATCGAGACGCCGCCGAAGATCTTCTTGAACTGCCTCTCGTAGACCGGGATCGTCTTCAGGCGCTCCACCACCCCCTCGTGCGTGAAGCCCATCTCGATCGGATTGGCGATCGGGCCCACCGCCTGGGCCTCGAGGGAGTCGGCACGGCCGTCCCAGAACTGGGCCCCGGAGAGGATCCGGTTGTAGGAGACGGGGGAATTGCGGCCGCCGGCCTGCCCGCGGATGCCGAGGCCGGTTCTCGTGTTGGCACCGTAGCCCTGCGCCGGATCGTGGCAGCTCGCGCAGCTCACCGTGGCGTCGGCGGAGAGGCGCGGATCGAAGTAGAGCTGGCGGCCGAGTTCGATCTTGGCACGGGTGAGCGGATTCTTGTCGAGGCCGGTCACCTGGGAGGCCCCCTGCGAGAGGCCGAGGGGGAGCACCGGCTCGAGTTCGACCGAGTTCTTCGGATCGGCGAGGAAGCGGTCGATCTGCTCGAGCGTGATCGCGCCGGTGCCGGGGACGCCGGCGGTGAGGGCGGCGTCGCCGAGCATCACCTTCTCGCCGGCATGCGTCGCGCCGCAGGCCAGCAGGCAGGCGGCCGACGCGACGAGGGTGGACGATGCACGGCGGAGGAGGAAGGTGCGGACTGGCATACCGTGACTCCGGACAGGGTGTCGGGGGACGTCGGGGTGGCCGGCGACGGACCGGTCGGCACCGCCGTCGCGCGGTTCGGGACGGACGGGAAATCCCGGGGGCATTCTAGTCGCGCCCCCGAGCCCTCCAAGTTGCCGGGCGGGACCGGGAAGACGGGGGCCGCTTCCCGAGCGTGGCATCGAACGGGCGCCGAACGCTTTCCCCGGCACCTCCCCCCTCCCTACAATCGAACCCGCTGGCCGTCGTCGCATGGGCGGCCCGATCCACGAACGGTCTTCCCGGAGCCACTTTCTCCATGGACATTCTCGGCGAGATTCTCAAGCAGGTCCTCGAAGGGGCCGCCCAGCAGCAGCAGGCGCCGCAGCGGGCCCCGCAGCCCCAGCCGCAGCAGCGGGCCCCACAGGGAGCCCCCCCGGGGATGCCCTCCCCCAACGATCTCGGCGAGATCTTCAAGCAGATCTTCGGCGGCAACGACGCCCAGAAGCTCCCCGAGGTGGTGAAGCAGTTCGAGGAGAAGGGCTACCGCGACCAGGTCGACTCCTGGGTCCGCACCGGCCCCAACAAGCCGATCGAGCGCCGCCAGATCGAGGACGTCTTCGATCGCCGCGAGCTCGACAACCTCGCGCGCAGCAAGGGGATCGACCCCAACGACCTCGCCGAGGTGCTCGCCAAGTACATCCCGAAGATCATCGACGAGCTGACGCCGACCGGTCAGATCCAGCGTCGTCGCTGATACGAGCCGCCGCAGCCCTCCGCCGCGCCCGCCGGGCGCGGCGGAGGGTTCGGTTCCCCGGGGAAAGCCATGCGTGTCCGCCGACGTGACCTGCTCCGCGGCGGCGCGTGTCTGGGTGTGACCGCGACGGCCGGGGCCGCGATCGACGGCACCTGCGTCACCCCCTTCCGCCTCGACGTGAGCCGGCATTCCCTCGCCCCCGCCGGTGACGAAGGACCGGTGCTCCGCGTGGCGCAGGTGAGCGATCTCCATCTGCACTCGATCGGCCCGCGGGAGGAGGCGGTGATCGCCGCGCTCGGGGTCGTCGAGCCCGACCTGCTGGTCCTCACCGGCGACAGCATCGACCGTCCCGACGCGATCGGCATCCTCGACGACTTCCTCGGCGCCTGCCCCTCGGCCCCCGCGCGGCTGGCGATCATGGGCAACTGGGAATACAAGTCGGGCTTCGGGCCCGAACGGCTCCGTGATCTCCACGAGCGCCACGGCTTCGACTTCCTCGTCAACCGCTCGGTGACGGTTCGCCACGCCGGCCGCACGGTGCGCGTCACCGGGCTCGACGACCATTGCCACGGCCGCCCCGACGCCGCGGCGGCGCTGGCCGCGGCGGAGCCGGTCGCGCGTCATCTGGTGCTGGCCCACTGCCCGGCGGCGTTCGACGCGTCGCGGCTGCCGGAGGGGCACGGCGCCGACGCCATGCTCTCGGGCCACACCCACGGCGGGCAGGTGGCCCCCGGGGGGATCTGTCTGGTCACGCCCCCGGGCAGCGGCCGCTACGTCGCGGGGTGGTACGGCGAGCGCGGCATGCGCCTCTTCGTGTCGCGCGGCATCGGCAACTCGCTCCTGCCGGTGCGGATCGGGTCGGTCCCGGAACTCGCGGTGATCGACTGGCATCTGGGGGCCGGGTGACCGACCGGCCCGCCGTCACCGGCGCCCCCGTCGTCACCATCGCGCCAGCCCGCCTTCCTTTCCCGGCTTGTGCAGCCGCTCCGGGAAAGCGTCGATACCTTCCCCGCGGGTCGCTCACCCCCCGCGTTCATCCCGTCCATCCACACTCATCCAACCAGGATCGTCACCTCGCCATGCCAGGCCCACGCCGCAAGCCGACCTCGGGAGCCGTGCAGAACCCTCTCGAGACCTATCTCCGCGACATCAACGACACCTCCCTCCTCACCGCCGACGAGGAGAAGCGTCTCGCGGAGGCGATCGGCCGGGGCGACGCCCGGGCCCGCGACCACATGGTGCGGGCGAACCTGCGGCTGGTCGTGAACATCGCCCGCGGCTACGCCAACCGCGGCCTGCCGCTCCCCGACTTGATCGAGGAGGGGAACCTCGGCCTCCTCCGCGCCGTCGAGGGCTTCGACCCGCGCGTCGGCACGCGCTTCAGCACCTACGCCAGCTACTGGATCAAGCAGTCGATCAAGCGGGCGCTGATCA
>CAZMOU010000061.1:0-23644 GCA_964567835.1 uncultured Chitinophaga sp.
GGGCGGGGCGCTGGGGGCACTCCTCGTGGGGATCTTCGCCATCCGTCCGGCCGTCGGCGGGATGAACCAACTCCTGATCCAGCTGCAGGGACTGTTGTGGAGCGGTGGCTACGCCTTCGTCTGCACGCTCGTCCTGGGTTTGATCATCGACAAGACGATCGGATTCACGGTGTCGGGGGACAAGCAGATGGAGGGGCTCGATATCGCCGAGCACGGCGAATCGGCCTACCATCACGCCTGATCCTTGCCTCCGCATCTTGACATTCCTTCCGGCCCGGGCGGACTCCTGACATCCGCCCGGGCCGGCGTGTTTGCAGGGGCCGCGTCGCCCGGTGTGCCGCTTCGGCCGCGGATGCTACAACCGTGCGATCGCCGTGGCTGGCTCCCGGCGCGTGCCAACGCAAGGAAGAGGATCCGATGCCGACGTCAACTCCGGTCCGTGGCCGTGGGGTCGCAGCCCTCCTGGCCCTTCTGCTCCTCCAGCCCGGGGTGCTTCCCGCGGTCGGTGAGGACGACGCGAACAAGCCCGCCGACGCGAAGCCCGCCGCCGGCGCCACCGTGGCCGCCGAGAAGGGACGCTTCGAGGTGACGCTCGAGGCCAAGGGGGATTTCGAGCCGGTCGATCCGGTCGTCGTGCAGCTGAAGCCCGACCAGTGGGCGTCGCCCCTGGAGATCGTCCGCGTCCTCCCCCACGGCGCCCGGGTCAACGCCGGCGACGCGATCGTCGAGTTCGACACCGAGAAGATCGACCGGGCGATCGCCGACCTCGAGATCGACCTCGCCATCGGCGAGAAGGCGCTCGAGATCGCGCGCCGCGACCTGCCGGTGAGCGCGGCGCTCGAGCCGCTCGAGTTGGCCTCCACCGAGCGCGACGCCAAGGTGGCCGCCGAGGATCTCGCCCGGTTCCTCGCCATCGGGCGCAGCCAGGCGGAGGAGGCGGCCCGCTTCCGGCTGCGGAGCTCCGAACAGCAGCTCAAGTACTCCCGGGAGGAGTTGCGGCAGCTCGAGAAGATGTACCGCGACAAGGATCTCACCGAGGAGACGGAGGAGATGATCCTCCAGCGCACCCGCTTCGACGTCGAGTCGGCGGAGATGAACCTGAAGCGGGCCGGCATCGACGCGGAAACGGCGCTCCAGTTCGAGATCCCGCGTCGGGAATCGACGCTCCGCGAGGCCGCCGAGAAGGCGACGCTGGCCGCCGAGAAGGCGCGGGGGACGTCGGGGCTGGCGCTCGAGCAGAAGCGGCTGGCGCTCGCCAAGAGCGAGCGCGACAGGGCCGAGGCGCTGCGGAAGATGCGCGACCTGCGCCAGGACCGGGCCGGCATGCCGCTCAAGGCCCCCCGCGCCGGCCTGGTCTACATGGGCCGGCTCCACGACGGTGCGTGGAGCACCGCCGCGGTGGCGGCGAAGGCGGCGGTCGGACAGTCGGTGCCGGCCCCCGACATGGTCTTCACGGTGGTCGATCCGGAGCGCGTCGTGTTCCACGCCAGGATCGACGAGAAGGATCTCCACCTCCTCGCCCCCGGTCTGGCGGGCCGCGTCGAGCCCACCGGCCGGCCCGACGACGAGGTGGCGGTGACGCTCGACTCGGTGGCGACGGTGCCGCGCGACGGCAAGATCGACGCGCGCTTCGCGGTCGCCGTGCCGCCGGGAGCGCCCCGCCCGCTGCCGGCGATGACCGGTACGGCCAAGCTCCGCGTCCACGCCCGCCCGGACGCCATCACGCTGCCGGCGACGGCGGTCTTCCGTGACGACGACGGGAGACGGGTGGTGTGGATTCCGGGTGCGGACGGGGCGGCCCCCGCGAAGCGCGTGGTGAAGACCGGCCGCACGAGCGGCGGCCGGACCGAGATCCTCGACGGCGTGGCCGCAGGCGAGACGGTGCTCGCCAGCCGGCCGTGACAGGGAGACGGAGGTGCGCATGACGCGCGTGCGAGGAATGTTCCCGTGGTTGGCCCTGGCGGCGTGCGCCTGGTTCGGCGCCGCCCGTGCCGACGAGGCGTCCGCCCCGGTCGCGGTGGCGGACTCCGACGCGGACCGCGGCATCCCCAGGCCGAAGGGACCGGCGTCGATGTCGCCGGCCGAGATCGACGGCGCCATCGACCGGGGGCGAAGGTTCCTGGTCGGAATCCAGAACGCCGACGGCTCCTTCGGCTCGGCGGAGCGCACCAAGGACCTCAACATCATCGCCGGCGTCGGCTCCCACCTCGGCTTCCGGGCGGCGACGACGGCGATGTGCGTGCAGGCCCTCATCGAGGAGGACGACGCGAGCCCCGAGGTGACCGCGGCGATCGACAAGGGGGAGGCGTGGCTCGAGGAGAACCTGCCCCTCGTCCGCCGCGACAACCCGATGCTCATCTACAACGTGTGGGCCCACGGCTACGGCATCCAGGCGCTCGTGGCCATGCACGGCCGTCGCCCCGACGACGGCCCGCGGCGGGAGCGGATCGCCGCCCTGATCCGCGGACAGTTCGAGAAACTCGAGAAGTACGAGTCGGCCGAGGGGGGGTGGGGATACTACGACTTCAAGCATGGCACGCAGCGGCCCGCGTCGTCGTCGACGAGCTTCGTCAACGCCATGGTCCTCGTCGCCTTCGCCGACGCCCGGGCGATCGGGCTGCCCCCTCCCGAGAAGGTCACCCGTCGGGCGGTCGAGGCGACCCGCCTCCAGCAGCTCCCCGACTTCAGTTACCTCTACGGCAGCTACCTGCGCAACCAGCCGCGCCGCGGCATCAACCGTCCGGCGGGCAGCCTGGGGCGCAGTCAGGCCTGCAACCTGGCGATGCACCTCTGGGGCGACGAGACGATCACCCCGCAGGTCTTCGAGGACTGGCTCGACCGGCTCGTGACGCGCAACGGCTGGCTCGACCTGGGGCGGAAGCGGCCCGTGCCGCACGAGTCGTTCTTCCAGGTGGCGGGCTACTTCTACTATTTCGGCCACTACTACGCCGCCCGGGTGATCGAGGAGCTGCCGGCCGAGCGCCGCCCCTTCTACCAGGACCACCTCGCGCGGATCATCGTCGACGTCCAGGATGCCGACGGGTCCTGGTGGGACTACCCGCTCTACGATTACCACCAGCAGTACGGCACCGCCTACGCGATCATGACGCTGCACCGCTGCCGGCGCCCGTTGCCGTGAGCGCGGGGCGGAATCCGGCCACGCCCCCGACCCCACGGCGGGCGATCGTCACGGGGGGCGCCAGCGGCCTCGGCCGGGCCATCTGCCGACGGCTCGCGCGCGACGGCTGGGAGATCGCGATCTGCGACATCGACGAGGCCGGCAGCCACGGCACGCTCGCCCTGGTGCGGGGCGAGGGGGGAACGGGGCGCGTGGAGCGGCTCGACGTCACCGACGTGGCCGCCTGGGAGGATCTCCGCCGCCGCCTCCGCGCCGACTGGCAGCACCTCGACCTGCTGGTCAACAACGCCGGCGTGGCGGTGTCCGGCGACGTGGGACGCTGCCCGCTCGACGACTGGCGCTGGATCGTCGACGTCAATCTCTGGAACGTCGTCCACGGGTGCCACGTGTTCGTCGACTGGCTGGCGGAGAACCCGCGCGGCAGCCACGTGATCAACACCGCCTCGCTCGCCGCGATCGGGGCCTTCCCCGGGATGGCCGCCTACAACCTGACGAAGGCCGCGGTGGTGTCGTTCTCGGAGACGCTCCACTCGGAGTGGCGCGGGCGCGGCATCGGCGTGACCGTCCTCTGCCCGTCGTTCTTCCCCACGCGGCTCCTCGACAACGGCCGCTTCGCGACCGAGGCCGACAGAAGCGTCGCCAGGGGGGAGTTCGACCGCACGAGTCTCACGGCCGAGGCGGTGGCCGACGCCGCGGTGCGGGCGGTGGCTTCGAAGCGGCTCTACGTCGTCCAGCCGGTGAAGGCGCGATTCCTCTGGTGGGTGAAACGGCTCTCCCCCCGGCTCTTCTTCAGGCTCGTGGCCCTGGAGGTGGACCGGCGCCGGGGGCCGCGCCGCTGAACCGGCCGGGGAGACGCTGACGCCACCCCACCTGCGTCGCCAGTGCCTCCGCGAGCACCGCCCCGAGGAGCAGCCCGAGCAACTCGCGCTGGAAGCCGCGCCAGGCACGCGGACGCGGCGCCCGCCAGACGTCCGCCAGATCGTCGCGCTGGTGTCCGCCGCTCGACCGGCTGGTGGCCCGCACCTCGTCGATGCGACGCGGGTCGAGCGTCCATTCGGCCGAGGCGCCGGCGTCGAGCGGGCCGACGGCGAAGGCCGCGTCACCGGCCGTGACGGCTGCCCGGACGACGGCGTCGTCGGCGATGTCGACGGCGGCGGCGAAGTGCCCGGGCGACCGGATCTGCCAGGCCACCTCCTCCGTCGCCCCGTCGGTCCCGCGCGCCAGCGAGAGCCTCGGCGGCGCCGCGGCGACCGCCGCACTCCGCGAGTCGTCGTAGTGGAGGTCGAGGCGGAGGGTGGTGCCGTCGACGGTGGTGCGCAGGCCCATGCCCTCCGGGGTGCCGGGGCCGACGAGCCAGCGTGCGAGCGTCCCGGCGAGCGGCGCGTATCCCCCCCAGGCGCGGACCTGCTCCGAACCGGGGCCCCCCATCGGGAAGGCGACGGCGGCGGTCCGGCCGGCGCCGCGCGGCCAGAACGCGACCAGCGGCACCTCCTCGCCGTCGCCGGTGGCCAGCGCCCGCGACGCACCCGGCCGCAGCTCGACCACGTTGTGGGCGTCGATGGCGGCCGGCCATTCGAGCGGCTCCGCGGCGATCTCGAGCCATCCGGGCGTGGCCTTCACCGCCACCGGCTCCTCCACCCAGGCCGCGCGGGCGATCGTGGCGGTCTCCATCTGGAACAGCGCCGGCAGGTCCGCCGGGCGGTCGCTGAAGAAGATCCTGCCGCCGCCGCGTGCCGCGACGTCGCGGAGGAAGTCGGCGTCGGAATCCCTCTCCGTGCCCAAGCCGATGACGCTCACGGTGCACTTCCCCGCGGTCATCTCCTCGAGGAGATCCCGGTAGGCCCCCGGCTCCTCGGCATCGGCGGCGTCGGCGAAGAGGATCACGTGCCGCTGGCCGACGGGCACGCGCCGCAGCATGCTCCAGGCGGAGGAGAGACCGGTGTAGCAGTAGATGCCGCCGCCGGCGCTCGTCACCCCCCGCGCCCCGCGCATCAGCGTGGCGCGGTTCGGCCCCACCGCCAGGAGCCCGTCGGAGAGCGGATGGGCCTCCGAATCGACCGGGATGACGACGACGAGGTCGTCGTTCCCGAGCAGGTCGATCGAACGGGCCGCGCCGTCCGCGGCGAGCGCCATCTTGGTCGTCCCCGATCCGGGGGCGGTCATCGCCATGCTCCCGGAGCGGTCGAGGACGATCGCCATCGCCACGGCGAGCGTGCGCCGCTCCGCCTTGCATTCCGGCGACACCGGGAGGAGGGGATCGACCGCGGAGCCGGCCCAGCCGCCTCCGGCGAAGGACTGCTTTCCGCCGATCATCGCCAGACCCCCGCCCTGCTCGCTGACGAAGAAGGCGAGAGCCCGGAGGAAGTCGGCGGGGAAGACGTGGGCCGGCACGCCGTCGAGGATCACCGCCCTGGCGCCGGAGAGCATGCCGACGTGGAGGGAGCGCGGGTCGCTCGTCTCCTCCACCGCGTGGCCCTGCGCGCGGAGGGCCGCGGCGAGCGGGCTCGGAGCCCAGGCGCTCACCAGGAGGATGCGCGGGCCGCCATCGACCTCGACCCACCGGCCGGCGACGTCGTTGCCGGGGCGGGAATCGCCGTCGACGTCGACGCGCACGGCGTAGCGGTGGGCGCCGGGCGTGGCCGGCATGTCGGTGAAGCGCAGCCGCGCCTCGCCCGCGACCACGTCGGCGTCGGCCCGCCCCACGACCACGCCGTCGCGGGACACCTCGACCGGCACGCGTCCGTCCGCCGTGCCGCGCACCACCGCCTCGAGGAGGATCCCGTCGCGTGGCCCGACGACCCGCGGCGCGGCGAGCGAGGCGACGGCATGGTCTTCGGCACGCGGCAGCGGGGCCAGACGCAGGTCGAGGGGCACGCCCCGGTCCCGGAGTTCGTCGGCGACGCCGTCGAGCGGCTCGGTGGAGAAGCCGTCGGTGAGGGCGAGGAGCCGGCTCGAGCGATCGGACGACGCCTGGGCGAGGGCATGGCGGACGGCCGTGGCCAGGCGCGTGGCGCCGCGGCGACCGGCGTATTCGGTGCCCCCGGCGCCTGCCCGGAGGATCGCGCCGCGGGTCACCGCCTCGTCGGCGAAGTCGACGACGAGCAGCCGGTCGGAGGGCCCGCGCGACTCGGCGAGGATCGTCTCCCACTCGCGGAGCCGCGGGCCGAGCGCGGTGTCGGCGCTCTCCGAGCGATCGACGAGCAGCCACAGGTCGAGTCCGTCGCCGTGGCGGCGCCGCTCTGGGCCGGCGAGGAGGAGGACGACGAGCGTCAGGCACAGGGCGCGGAGCGGCCGCCACAGGCCGAGCGCCGGCCACTGCCAGCCTGCCGCGGCCAGGATCGGGAGGAGGACGAGCCAGTGCGGAGAGACGAGGCGCATCACGTTCCCCCGGTCGCGGCGGGGGCGGGCCGTACGGAAGCCGACACCGATCGGGACCGGGCCCACCACGCCCCGACGAGCGCGAGGGCCACGAGCGCGAGCCACCCCGGGAGGAACGGATCGGCCACGCTCCTCTGCAGGGCGTGCTCGCGGCGCATCCCCGCCACGTCGTCGATGGCCACCGCGGCGGCGAAGTCCCCTTCGCGCGGGTCGAGTTGCTGGCAGGCACCGGTGAGGAGCGTGCCCCCGTCGCCGTCGCGAACCTCGAAGAAGGAGGCGGTCCGCGGGGCGCGGCCCAGGAAGGGGGTCGCGACCGGCTCGGCCGCGGCGGGGGGCGCCGCGGCCGGCGTCACGACCAGGGAGGCGGCGCGGGTCGGCAGCCGGATCGACTGCTCGGCGTTGAAGGTGTCGGCCCAGGGACGGTCGATCCCGTCGCGCACCCGGGCGGCGAACCGGTCGAGGAGGATGACGAGCGCCGGCAGCCGTGCCGCGGTCGAGGCATCGACGTCGAAACAGACCAGGAGCGCCTCGCGCGAGCCCCCGCCGGGGAGGATCGTGGTGCGCAGGACGACCAGCGGCGCGCTTCCTTTCCACACCAGGACCTCGTCGCCGGCCCCCGGCTCGATCGGCACCGGCGGGGGGGAGAGCAGCCCCCCCCAGGCCAGGTCGCGGACGAGCGGATGGTCGGCGGCCGCGACCGGGTCCGCATCGAGGAGGGCCTCGTCGCCGGCCGGCGACGGCGGCAGGAGCACGGCGGGGAGCGGCTCCTCGTCGCCCAGGGAGCCCACCGCCAGATCGGCCGCGGCGGGATCGACGGCCGTGACGACCCCCTCGGCGGCGGCGAGCATCGCGGCGATCGTCGCGCGGCCCGCCCCCCCGCCGCGCACCGCCACGCGCACCGGTCTGCGGACGGGCCGCTCGAGCGGGGCGACGTCGTCGGTCGTGAACCGGTCGGCGTCGAGCACGAGGAGGAGCCGGTCGGCCCCCGGCGGCCATTCGCCGGAAAGGGCCCGCGTCTCGCCCGGCGCGAGTTCGAGCGCGAGCCCCTCCCCTGCCGCCTCAGCGGGGCGGCTCCGCGCGTCACCGGCGAACAGCGAGAGCCTGCGGGCGGCAGGGAGGGTGCCGTGGTTGGTGACGAGCGCGCGCCACCGGCTCGGGGCTGGCGGCCCGTCGGTCCCGACGACGACGGGAGCGGCGGGGGTGGAGCCGGGGTCCGGGGCGCCGACGGGCTCGTCGACGATGGCGTCGGCCCCGGTGAAGCCGACGTTCGCGATCGGCGTGGCCACCGAGAAGAGCGCCACGCCGGGGGGCACCCGGAGGCGCCTGTCGGTGACGAGGATCGTGCCGCCGCGGTCGGCGGGCGCGAGCGACAGGGCCTGAGCGACGGCGGGGCGGACGTCGTGGGATCCGGCGGTCGGCCGCCAGCCGTCGAGGGCCGCGAGGAGGTCGTCGAGCCGGTCGCCCGCATGGAGCGGGCCACGGCCGGGGGCGGTGTCGAGGAGGTGCCAGCGGGTGGCGGCGGCCGACGCGTCGAGGCGACGCAGCGTCCGGGTGAGCGCCTCCTTCGTCTCGTCGAGGTAGGCCCCGAGCGAGACCGAGCCGTCGAGGAGCACGACGATCGTCTGCCGCGAATCGGCCCGGATCCACCTCGGCTCCACCAGGAGCCAGGTGGCGGCGAGGATCGCGGCGAGCTCGAACCAGAAGGGGAGGCCGCCCTGGAAGCGCTCGAGGCGGCGCCCGCCGACGGGCCTCGGGGCGGCGTGGTCGAGGAGGAAGAGGGTGCTCGTGCGCACGCGCAACGACCGCTGCCGGAGGCAGTGCACGGCGACGAGGAGCGGCACGGCGACGAGCGCCGCGAGTCCCCACGGATTGGCGAGAACGAGATCCAAGGGTGTCTCCGCTCCGTCCCGATACGGTCAGCAGGGCTCCACGATCCCGGCCGGCACCGCCTCGGCCCGCAGCGCGTCCAGGAACGGTCCCTCCGCGGCCACGAGGGCCATGCCGATCCCGCGCCGCAGGCTCGCCTCGCGCCAGGCCGCGACATGTCGCCGCCACGCCGCGCGGTAGCGGGCCAGGAGCGCGTCGTCGACGCAGGAGAGCCGGCGCGCACCCGACTCGCAGTCCTCCCATTCGACGTTGCCCGACCAGTCGGGGTCGCGTTCCGCGGCGGCGGACGGGGCGAGGACGAGGGCCCGGCCACCGGTGGCCGCGAGCGCCGCGGCGGCGTCGCCGGGTGCCGAGGGATCGAGGAGGTCGGAGACCAGGACGCGGATCGCGCCGGGACGGGTCTCGGCACGGGCCAGTTCCGCCGCCAGCGCCGCGGGCTGCAGCGGCGCGGCGGGCAGGGTCGGCCAGTCGTGCGCGAGCGCCCGTTCCAGGGGAATCTCCTCCGGGGGGGCGAGGCGGCCGCGCCCCAGACGCACGACGCGCAGTCTGGCGCCCGAGCGCCTGGCGGCCTCGATACAGAAGTAGGCCAGCTCCCAGGTGCGGCGTCCCTTCTCCTCGCCGAGGAACATCGACGGGGAATGATCGAGCAGCAGCTCGACGCTCGGCGACACCTCCTCGCGCCACTGCTTGAGGACGTACTCGCCGGTCCGGGCCGTGGCGGACCAGTTGATGTGCCGCGGATCGTCTCCGGGCACGTACCGGCGGTGGTCCTGGAACTCGAGCGAGCTGCCGCTGCCGCGGCCGGCGAGGGCCCCCGCGGTGCCGGCGAACCGCTCGCGGCGCAGGGGGAGGGCGAGGAGATCGGCCGCGCCGCGCATCGCGGCATGGATGCCGGCGAGGTTCATGGCCCGGCCCCCGGCCCGCGCGGCCCCGGGGGAGAAGGGGGGGCCGACCCGAGCCGGCGGCCGAGGGCCGCCATCTCGCGCAGCCACAGGGGCACGACCGGCACCAGGCACGTCGCGGCGATCGCGATCGCGGGGAGCGACGTGAAGTCGCCGCTCCGCCGCGAATCGTCCAGGACCCGGAAGAGCGCCGGCAGCGGCAGAAAGGAGGTGACGAGGTCGCCCGACACGTCGCCCAACGCGCGCGACGCGCTCGCCAGGGCGAACACCGCCACCTCGATCACGTGCGTGAGGAGCAGCGCCAAGGCACGCCGGCGTCCGGGCGCGAAGAAGAGCATCACCGGCAGCGGGAGGAGGACCACGGCGACGGCGAGGCCGAGGAGCTCGGGCACGCCCGCGGCCGCGCGGGCCCCGACGCCGGCGGAGAAGGCGAGCGCGAGGGGAACGAGGGCCACGAGGAGGAACGGCACCGACGTCGCCCAGCCGGGGGTGAAGATCCCGGCGGCGATCCTGCCCAACGCCCCCAGGCGGGCGAACGGGGCATGGAGCGAGCGCACCGGCGACGCGTCGGTCGTCAGTTCCGCCATCGCCACCCCCATGGCGAGCGTGGACGCCACCACCACGAGCGCGGCCGACGCCCCGGGCCCGGCGAATCGCGTGGCCGCGACCGCCACGGCGACGGCGACGAGCACCAGGAGACGGATCCTGCCGGCATGGTTCTCGGCGGCGGGGGCGATGGCGGCCGCCGCGTATTCGAGGAGCACCGCGGTCACGAGGCTCGCCACGATGATCGCCAGGCCGAACGACGACAGGTTGTAGAGCGAGGGAAGGCCCATGCCCCCGGTCAGGAGGAGGAAGTATCCGACGGCCAGCGGCACGCCGAGGCGGAGCAGGGGGGGCTGCCGGGCGAGCGAGAGCGAGATCCCCGTCATCACGGCGGCCGCCAGGATCGTGAGGACGAAGGCGGCCATGTCGAAGACGAAGTCGAGACCGCCGAAGAAGTACTGGAGGACGAGGTAGGGGAGGACCGACGTCGCCAGCAGCATCACCTGGGCCATCGTGCCGAGCCACTTGCCGAGGACGATCTGCACCGAGGAGAGGCGCGTGAGCCGCAGGAGGTCGAGCGCGAGACCCTGCCGTTCGGCGGCCATCGATCCCGCCGCCCGCGCCGGCACCACGAGCACCGCGGCAGCGGCGAACAGCGTCCAGAACAGGCCGTGGTAGAAGTTGTTGGTGGCCATCGACGCGCCCTGATCGTCGCGGATGGTGACGAGCCACACCGTCATGAGGAGGAACATCGCCGCGTGGAGGATGACGAAGGTCCAGGCGAAGACCCCCGACTGCACCCCCTGGCGCAGCTCCTTGACGAGCATCGGGTTCATCCAGGTGGGGAAGTCGTCCCCCTGCCAGGATCGGACCGCCGCCCCGGGCGTCGCCGTCTCGTTCATGTTCCGCGCCCCACCATGTCGACGAACGCCTCCTCCAGCAGCCGGGCCTCGCGCCGGAACTCCGTCACCTCGATCCCCCCCTCAACCAGCCGGCGCAGGGCCGCCGCCAGCCCCGCGGGATCGCCCGCCGGAACCTCCACCTTGGCGCCGTCGCGCCGCTTCTCGAGCAGACGCCAGCCGGGGCGCTGTTCCACCCAGTCGTGGAGCGGCCCGGGGGCGCCGGCGACGGCGACGAGGACCGTCGCCGTCGCCTCGCGCGTCACCACGTCGCCGGCGTCGGGACGGGGGGCGAAGGTGGCGTGGCGCAGGTCGTCGGCGTGCCCTTGGAAGAGCAGCCTGCCCGAGTCGATGAACACCATCTCGTCGCACATCTCGCCCAGTTCGCTGAGGATGTGGCTCGAGATGAGGAGCGTCTTGCCGCGGGCCGCGAGGAGGCGGACGAGGTTCTTGAACTCGAGCCGGGCCCTGGGATCGAGGCCGGCCGCAGGTTCGTCGAGGATGAGGAGCTGCGGGTCGGGCACGAGCATCCTTCCGAAGCACAGACGCTGCGCCATCCCCTTGGAGAGCTTCGCCATCTGCCGGTCGGCCAGCGGACCGAGGTCGGCGAAGTCGATCACCTCCTCGACCCGGGCCCGTCGCGCCGCCCGCCCGAGGCCGTAGGCCCGGGCGAAGAAGTCGAGGTACTCGAAGACCGTCATCGTGTCGTACGTGCCGAGGCTGTCGGGCATCCAGCCGACGACGCGCCGGACGGCACCCGGCTCCTCGACGACGTCGTGGCCGTCGACGACGACGGAGCCGGAGGTCGGTTCGTCGAGGGTGGCGATGATCCGCATCGTGGTCGTCTTGCCCGCGCCGTTGGCACCGATGAAGCCGACGACGCCGCCGCGCGGCACCTGGAAGGTGAGGCCGCGCACGGCATGGACCGCGCCGAAGGCACGGTGCAGTCCGTCCACGCGCACGATCGGTTCGGCGGTGCTCACCGGTCGGCCCTCCGCCCCGCGGGGACGACGAACCAGGCCTGGTCGTCGTTCCAGCGGATCTCGCCATGCGTCGCGACGGCGACGCGTCCGGGGTCGGCCGCCTCGGCCCAGGCGTGGCCGGGAGCGCTCCGCAGCCGCTGCACCGCCTGGTCGATCTCCCCCGACGCCCCGGCGACGATCCGCGCGAGCATGGTGTCGAGTCGCTCGGTCTCGGCGGGCTCGAGAGGGATCTCCTGGCCGGCACCGATCGCCCCGCACGTCCACAGGCGCCCGTCCTCGCCGCGCACGATGACCCGGGCGAGCGGGACGTCGATGCTGGAGACGATTCGGGGCGCGTCGGCCGGACCGACGAGTTCGATCCTGCCGCGCGAGGGGCGCACGGCGGAGAGCCTGAAGGCCTGGTCGGCACGGCTGCGGAACCAGTCGCCCGTGCGCCTGCGATCGTCCTGTTCGACGAAGCTCGCACCCCTCTGGCCGCGGAAGAAGTGGTTCGTGACGTTCTCCGGCCGCATCCGCGCCGGATCGCTCGTGGTGAAGGCCCGGCCGAAGAGGATGCCGGTCCGGGAGAACTGGTTCTGGAGAACCGCCGCCGTGGCATGGTCGGGATCGAGGATGCAGAGCGTGCGGCGCACCCCCGTCCCCCCGACGCCGTCGCGGAGGAACATGAGGCCGACGAGAAAGGTGGTGGCGACGAGCGACAGGAGCGGGGTGGTCCAGAAGATCCGGGCCGGACTCCCCCGCCGGGCGGCGAGCATCACGTTCACCGGCCCGGCGGCGCCGGCGAAGATCGCGAGAAAGAGGAGGATCGGCACGAAAGGGAGCCCTCGTGCCTGGAAACCGGCCAGGCCCGCGAGAATGCCCGGGCTCCATGGGGTGTGCGGGGCGGTGGTGGGCCAGGGATGCGATCCCTCCCGCGGTCGCGGCGTCGGGTCATGGAGCCGTTCCCAGGACTCGGCGTCCGGCGCGAGCGCCACGACCTCGCCGGCACCGACGCGCCGGGCCCCGTCGGCGTCGGCAGGCGGCAACCCGATCCGGTCGAGTCGCGCCGGGTCGCGGTCGTCGGCGACCACGTGGAGGATGCCGCCGAAAGCCAGCCATCCGAGGAGTGCCTGCCGTCTGCTCGCGGGAAGCCGATCCCACTCGTCGTCGGTGATCACCAGCTCGCGGAGCATCGTCCAGCCGCGCCAGTCGTCCGGCGCGGCGGCCGGATCGATCACCCCCTCCGGGTTTCCCGGTCCGACCGTCCAGGCGGCATCGGCCGGAAGGAGACGCGAAAGCGCGGCGGGCGACCAGACGCGGGGGGGGATGTCGATGGGGATCGTCGTCGGCGGCGAAGAATAGATCATGGTGGGGCGCAGTTCGACGGAGCAGAGCGACCCCGATCGATTGCAGAACAGATAGAGCGACTTGGACGCTCCCCCCGTGCCATCGGCGAGCGTCTCGACGAACACCGTCTCGGAGGCGGTCGCGCCGGCCGGCACGACGAAGCGCCTGCGGGGCACCACCGCGGCTTCCCCCCACGCACTCCCGTCGATCGAGACGACGATCTCGCGCTGGCTGCCGTTGACCACGCGGAACACGACCGGCACCATCCCCGGGCCGAGCCCCGCTCCGATGGAGCGCGTCCCCAGCCATCCGGTCGCCTCGATCGACACGCGCTCCTCCACGTCGGTGAGGATCGCCTGGGTATCCGTCATGGGGGAGGGCAGGGGGGCGCCCGATCCGACGCCGCAGGGCAGCGTCGCGAGGAGCAGCGTCACGAAGAGCGGCGCCACAGGGAACGGCGCCGGATCGAACGCGCGGCGGCGCGGGCGGGTCATGCCTTGCCCCTCACTTTCGCGGCGGCGAGGGTGGAGGGGAGTTCGCGGTCGTGGACCGGGACGGTGTCGAGCAGCCGGGAAACGATCCGGTCGGTGGAGAGCCCCTCGAGACGGGCGCCGTAGTCGAGGAGGACGCGGTGGCGGAGCACCGGATGGGCCACGTCGCGGATGTCGTCGTAGCCGACGTTGATCCTCCCATGGGCGAGGGCCCGGGCCCGACCCGCGGCCGCGAGCGCCAGGGCCGCGCGCGGGCTCGCGCCGAAACGGACCCCCTCGGCCCCCGGCCGGCCCGGGGTGGTGGCGGCGACCAATCGGGCCACGTACGCGGCCACCGGCTGCGGCAGGAAGACGCGGCGCACCTGCTCCTGGAGCGCTCCGAGCGCGGCGGCGTCCATCACGCGCGGCACCACCGGCGGCACGCCGATCTCCCGTTCGAGCACGATGCGCTCCAGTGTGGCCTCGTCGGCGGCGGGGACGTCGACCTTGAAGAGGAAGCGGTCGAGCTGTGCCTCGGGGAGCGGATAGGTCCCCTCGAGCTCGATCGGGTTCTGCGTGGCGAGGACGACGAAGGGGCTGGGAAGGGGGTGCGTCAGTCCCGCCACCGTGACGCTCCGCTCCTGCATCGCCTCGAGCAGCGCCGACTGCGTCTTCGGCGAGGCGCGGTTGATCTCGTCGGCGAGGAGCACGTTGGCGAACACCGGACCCGGCTGGAAGGTGAACACCCGCCGGCCGTCGATCTCCTCGAGGACCGGATTGCCGGTGACGTCCCCGGGGGGCAGGTCGGGGGTGAACTGCACGCGCTTGTTCGACAGGTCGAGCGCCCGCGACAGGCCCTTCACGAGTTCCGTCTTCCCCAGGCCGGGGAGCCCCTCGAGGAGCACATGACCACGCGCGAGGACGCCGGTGACGACGAGTTCCACGAGCCGGTCCTGCCCGAAGAGCACCGTCTTCATGGCGTGCGTGAGTCGGTCGATCACCGCGGCGGCGAGTCGGGCTTCGTCATCGTCGAGCGGCAGGACGTGGGGAGTGCTCAAGGGTCGGTGCCTCGCCGGGGACGCGTCCGGGATGGTGCTACTTGAAATAGCGGCGCAGCGTGGCCCGCTCCGCCGGAAGGAGCTCGTCGACCCGCACGGCACCGCCGCCGGCGCCGTCCACGGCGACGCCTCCGTCCCGCGGGCCGCTCCAGGGTTCCGCGGCCGCCGGGTCGCCGTCGATCACCTCGAGCAGGTCCCCGGCGGCGCCCCGCTCGAGATCGGTCCGGGCGGTGATCCGCTCGGTGCGCGTTCCGTCGACCGCTGCCGGACGTCCGAGCGTGAGCGGTGCCTCGCCCGGGCCGCGGGCGATCGACCCGCCGCGGGCGGAACCCTGCCTGCCCTCGCAGGCCGTGCACCGCTTCCCGCGGCAGGGCTTGCCGGCCTCGCACTCCGGACACGTCTCCCCCGTCTCGCAGTGCGGACAGGGCTCGGCCTCGTCGAAGGCGTCGAGATCGAACTCCCCCGCCCGCGCGAGCGCCTCCCGCAGCGCCGCCCGGTTGGCGGCGAGGGCCGTCGCCAGGCGGGCGAGGTCCTCCCGGGAAAGCTCGCCGAGTCGGTCGGGGGAACTGGCGGACAGATCGTTCGCCGCGGCTGCACCGGGGCGGACGTTGCCGGAAGCCAGCCGTCGCGTCGCCTCCGCCAGACGCTCCTTCGCGACCGACGCGTCCCGCGGCGTGCCGGCTCCGGCCCGGGAGAGGGCCTCCGCGGCGCTCGTGGCCTCGAGCAGGTCCCGTGCCAGTGCATCGAGGTCGGCGGCGGTCTGCTCGCGGAGATGCGCGGCCGCCTCCAGTCCAGCATGGTCGTACCAGCGGTCGCGGGGCCGATCGAGGATCCGCTCGGCACGGTCGGCGAGTTCGCGGACGGTGTCGGCATCGACCGCCGCGGCGCGATCGAGTTCCTCGGCCCAGCGTGAAACCGCCTCGACGTCTGCCGGCGGCCGCTCGGGCCTTCCCGAGGGGACGACGGCCGCGGCCATCGGCACGAGGGCACCGGCGGCGAGCATCGCCGCCACCAGCACCGCGCCCAGGAGGGGGCGCGAGAGACGGAGCGTCACCGGCCAGCGTCGGGCCAGTTCCGGGTCGGGCTCGGGCCACTCGCCAACGCCTGAGGCGGCGGCCGAGAGCCGGGCATCGAGGCCGAGCCGATCCTCGAGGAGGACGCGTGCCGACGCCTCCGACTCGAACCGCCCCCGCGCGAGGAACCAGGCCGCCACGGCGGCGGCGAGGGTGGCGACCCCGATCGTCCCCCAGGCCGCGGGGACCAGATCGGGGCGGCGCGAGCGCGCCCACACGATCAGGAACGATCCGCCGACCCCGACGACGAACGCCAGGGGGAGAAACCGATCGGCCCACCAGGCGGCGTTGATGCCGAGGGCGAGGAGACGCGTCCGCCGATCCCACCGTGCGGCCCGGACGGAGGCGTGGCCCCGAGAGGCGGTGGCCGCATCCTGGTGGCGGTCGATGTTCATGGCCATCCTCGCGGTCGGGCCGGGGATCTCCCCACGACGGGGGATTCTATCTCCACCAGGCGCGAAAACGCACGCGTCCGCCGGATCGCAGGGTTCCCGGCGTGCGGCCGCACCGGACCCCGGGCCGGGAGCGACTCCTGGGCGGAGCGCTCGTCGCCGGATCCGCTTCAGGTGGCGAAGACCTCGAGCCCGCCGCCGCGATGGAGGCCCACGGCCGCGGCCCGCGCGGACAGTTCGTCGAGGGCGCGTTTTCCCACCACCCCGAGGTCGAGGGTGTGGTGATTGACGTACAGATCGACATGCCGCATGAGGACGTCGTCGTCGAACTCCTGCGCGTGGGCCCGCATGGTGGGCAGCGCCGCCGCGGGGGCGGCGAGCGCCCGTTCGAGCGAGTCGCGGATCACCCCCTGGACCCGGGCGACGGTGTCGGCGGGCAGACGACGGCTGGCGACGATGCCCCCGAGCGGCAGCGGGCAGCCCGTCTCCCGCTCCCAGCGGAGTCCGAGATCCTCCACGAGCGAGAGCCCCTGCTCCTGCCAGGTGAAGCGTCCCTCGTGGATGCAGACGCCGAAGTCGGCCGTGCCCTCCCGCAGCCTGGGCATGATCGACGAGAAGACGACCTGCCCGACGCGCGTCGTGTGCGGATGGAAGAGGGCGAAGAGGAGCGTGGCCGTGGTGTGCGCGCCGGGGCAGAGGGTGAGTTGCCCGGCGTCGCGCGGCGCGGTGCCGGGGCGGGCGGCGAGGAGCAGCGGTCCGACGCCGAAGCCGAGCGCCGATCCCGAGGGGAGGACGACGATCCGCTCCGCGACCGAGAGGGCCGCGTGGAAGCTCGTCTTGCAGACGTCGACGTCGTCGGCGAGGAGGCGCTCGTTGAGGCGCTCGATGTCGAGGAGGTCCACGTGGAAGTCGAGGCCGCGCCAGTCGACCTCGCGCGCCATGAGCGCGTGGAAGGCGAAGGTGTCGTTCGGGCAGGTGGAGATGGCGAGGCGGATGGGTCGTGTCATTCCCCCTCCCCGACGATGGTCCGGAGGAGCCTGGCCGCGGCGCCGAGCGCCTCGTCGACGCGCCACCGGGATGTGTCACGGTCGCCGGCCTCGTTGGAGATCCCCCGCACGATCGTCAGCGGCACCCCGGCGAGGCGGCAGGCGACGGCCACCGCGAAGCCCTCCATCTCCTCGGCGGCCGCGTCCGGGTGGAGCGCGCGGCGCAGGGCGACATCCCCCTCTCCCGCGCTCGTGGAGGCGACCGTGAGGAGGAGCGGCGCGCGCTCGTCACGCGGGCCGTCGGGGAGGGTGCAGTGGAGCAGGTCGCCGATGGCCTCGCGGGGGTCGGCCGGGTCGCCCGGCCACTGCGGCCAGCCCAGCCGCGCCGCCGGCACGAAGTCGTGCCCCGAGCCCGCCCCGATCCCGTGGCAGGCGACCGATCCGAAGAGGGCGGCCCGGCCGACGGCGATCGAGCCGTCGAGGGCGCCGGCGATCCCCACGAGGATCACCCGCTCGGGGGCCAGGGTGGCGACGAGTCCCGCCGCCCGGGCCGCCGCGGCGACGATCCCGAACCCGCACAGTTCCATCCGCGCCGTGGGCGGCAGCGCCGGGAGGTGGTCCCGGACGACGCGGCGTTCGGGTTCGGTGGGAACGAGGATCAGCGTGCGGGTCATCGGAGATCGGGGGGCCACGGGACGGATCGCTCCAGAGGCAGTGTAGGCGCCCGGGGCCGATCGGCGGCCGGCCCGCTCCGACGGGATCGTCGCCGACGGCGGTCGTGTCGCCGCGTGCCGGGCAGGGTACAACTGGCGTCTTCCTCGGCACCCGAAGTTCGGGAAGGCCGCGGGCGGGGAGCGCGGCGGAAGCGGGACGATGGAGGTGGCGGAGTCGAACGAACGGCGCGGCGACCTCGACGCCCTGCGCGCCTTCGCCATGCTCCTGGGCGTCGCCCTGCATGCCTCGGCGAGCTTCTACGGATCGGTGTGGCCGGTCCACGACCTGCGGCAAGGCGCGCTGTTTCCCCTGCTCTTCGCCGCCGTCCACGGCTTCCGCATGCCGCTGTTCTTCCTCCTGAGCGGCTTCTTCACGATGCTCGTCTTCCGCCGGCGCGGCCTGCGGACGCTGGTCCGGCAGCGGTCGGAGAGGATCGCGCTGCCGCTCGTGCTGTCGATGGTCACGATCCTCCCCCTGTGCCGCTGGATCGAGGACCGGACGATCCCCGCGGAACGGCGCGAGCCGTTGGTCGCGGCGGTCGTGGCCGATGACGTCGACGCGGTCCGCACCCTCGTCGTCGGGGATGCCCCGCTGGAATGGCGTGATGCCACCTACCGCCGCCCGCTGCTCTCCTGGGCGGCGCTCGCCGGTTCCGCGCGGGTGGCCGAATGGCTTCTCGCGGAGGGAGCGGACGTGAACGCGCGGGATCCCGTCGGCTCGACGGCGCTCCACATGGCCGCCTTCTGCGGCCGCGACGGGATCGCGGCCATGCTCGTCGAGCGGGGGGCAGACCCGCACGCGACCACCATCGGGGGTGCCTCCCCGCTCGAATCGCTCTCCCGATCGCCCACCCTCGTCGCCGCATACGTGCGGATGAGCGGGGTCCCCGAGGCCCGCGTGGAACCGATCGCCGCCGGGCGGCCGCGCGTGGGGGCCCTGCTGGGGGCGGCCGCGGGAAAGGATCCGGGCGGCGCGGGTCCCGGTGCGGCCCTGGAGCGGGTGGCGAACCGCTACTGGCGGGTCCTGGGATCGGATCGCTTCCTCGTCGATCGCCGCGATCCCACGTCGCTCCATCTCCTCGACACGAACGTCCTCGAGCACCTCTGGTTCCTCTGGTATCTCTGTCTGCTCGTCGGGGCGTTCGTGGCCTGCGCCGCGGCCGGTCTCTCCCCCGGCGGGTGGCATCCGTGGTGGTGCCTGCCGCTCTCGTGCGTCTGCCAGGCGTTCATGGAAATGCCCCACGGACAGCTCTACGGGCCCGACATCGCCTTCGGCGTCCTCCCGCCGCCGCACCTCCTCGCCTACTACGGCTGTTTCTTCTTCTTCGGGGCCGCCCTCTTCGCGCGCGACGGCACTGCCACCCGCTTCGGGAGCCGGTGGCCGGTGCTCCTGCCCCTCGCACTCCTCGTCCTCCTGCCGGCGGGGATCGCCAGCCTCGACGACCGCCCCGCCTCGATCCTCCTCCAGCCGGCGTACGCTTGGGCGATGGCGGCCGGGCTGGTCGGGCTCTTCCGGAGGGTCGTCGCCGCGCCGAGCGCCGCGGTCTCGTGGCTCGCCGACGCCTCCTACTGGATCTATCTGGCACACGTCCCGCTGGTGATCGGCCTGCAGATGGCGGTGCGCGACTGGCCGCTGCCGGCGTCGGCGAAGTTCGTGCTCGTGCTCGGCGCGACCGCCGTGATCCTGCTCGCGTCGTACCGCTGGTGCATCCGTCCCACCGTCATCGGTCGGATGCTGAACGGTCCCCGGGGGGTGACGACGCCGCCGGCCGGCACGGAGGGTGGACGATGATCCGCGCGTGGTCGCTCGTGGCGGTGCCCGCGGCGTTGGTGCTCGAGCGCCTGGGCAACGCGCCGGTGGCCGCCTTCGCCCTCTCGCTCCTCGGCATCTTCACCCTGGTGGGGATCATGGGCCGGGCCACGGAGCGGCTCTCGGCGAAGCTCGGTCCCACCACCGGCGGCCTGCTCAACGCGTCGCTCGTGAACCTCCCCGAGGTGATCATCGGCACGGTGGCGCTCGCGAACGGATATCCCGCCGTGGTCAAGGCGTCGCTCACCGGCGCGATCCTCGCGAACCTCCTCCTCGGGCTCGGCGTGGCCCTGGTGGCCGGCGGCCTGCGGCATGGCGACCTGCGCTTCGATTCGGGGAGACTGCGGATCAGTTCCTCGATGCTCATGCTCTGCGCCTTCTGCTTCATCGTGCCGGCCGTGTTCAACCTCGGCACGCCCGAGGGGACGCGCGACCTTTCGGTGGAGATGTCGCTCGTGCTCGTGGCGATCTACGTCCTCAACGTCGTGGTGACGGTCTTCGTCCGTGGGCCGGCGACGGGCCTCGTGGTGGAGGAGGAGATCGTCGACGAGCATCCACGGGAGCCGGTCTGGAGGAGCGTGGCGGTGCTCGCCGCCACGGCGGCCGGGCTGGGGATCGTGAGCGAGACGATGTCGAAGGCGCTCGAGCCGACGGCGGCGGCGCTGGGGCTCACGCAGACCTTCAGCGGCCTCGTGCTGCTCGGCGCGGTGGGGAGTCTCGGCGAGATCCTCTCGGGGACCCGCTTCGCGCTCCAGGGACGATCGTCGCTGCTCCTCTCCGCGACGGTCGGCTCGACGATCCAGACGGTGCTCCTCGTCGCCCCGCTGCTCGTCTTCGCCGGTCAGGTCCTCGGGCAGCCGATGGACCTGGCCTTCACCTCCTTCGAGGTGGTGGCGATCGTCCTGGCGACGGTGATCACGCGCGAGCTGATCCAGGACGGCCGGGCGAACTGGTTCGAAGGGGTGCTGCTCCTCGCCGCCTACGCGATCCTCGCGATCGGCTTCTTCCATCTGCCGGCGTGACCCGGCCCGGCGCTGCGCCGTCCGTCGTCGGGCCACCGGTCAGTCGTCGGCCGGGCCGTCGGGCGATGGTCGTCGTGACGGGGATTGGGGGTGCTCGCGTGGGGCGAGCAGTTGCCGGATCCGGGCGGTCGCGGCCCTGCCGACGACGAGCGTCTCGGAGGAGTCGGCGAACTCGAGCACCGCCCCGTTGCCCTGTGCCCTGCTGATTCTCCGGAGCGAGCCGAGATTGACGACGAGCGACCGACCGACGCGGGCGAAGATCCGCGAGGGGAGTTCCTCGCCGAAATCCCCGAGCAGGCGCTTCACGAGCACCGAACCGCCGTCCCTCCGCCGGATCAGGGAGTAGTTCTGCCGGGCCTCGACCCACAGGATCTGATCCACGGGGATGAGCGTCGTGCCCGTCGGCGTCGAGACGGTGAGCCTGTCGTTCACGGCGGCGACGGGAGCGACGTCCGGCGGGGGGCGCAGGGTGCGGCGGAGGCGATCGACCGTCTTCTTGAGCCGGGCGGCGGTGACCGGCTTGAGGATGTAGTCGAACGCCCCGTGCTCGAAGGCCTCGAGCGTCCGGTCGTCGTGGGCTGTGACGAGGACGATGCGCAGGTCCGCGCTGGCGGAAGCGAGGAGCGTCATGCCGCCGTGCCGCGGCATGGAGATGTCGAGGAAGACGACGTCGGGCCGGAGCGTGTCGAGCAGCGCCTCCGCGTCGCGGACGTTCGTGGCGGTGCCCGCCACCGCGATGCCCGGCTGCGACGACAGCAGATCGCCGAGCCAGCGGAGGGCCGATTCCTCGTCGTCGACGAGCAACGCGCGGATCATCCGAACCCTCCGCCGGTCGCGACGGGGTCGATCGATCCCGCCCGTGCCGCCAGCGCGGCCAACGGCAGCGTGAGGGTGGCCCGCACGCCACCGGCCACCGGTCCGCTCTCCAGCGACGCATCCTGGACGTCGAGGAGATCGAGTCGCTTGCGGAGGTTCGCCAGGCCGGTGCCGCGGCGCCCGTTCGATCCGGGCTCGATCCACTCGCCACTGTTGTCGACCGTGACGACGAGCGTTCCCCCCTCGGTCCGGCAGTCGACGGAGATCCGCAGGGGATCGGCACTCGTGGCGGCGCCATGCTTGAGGGCGTTGTCGAGGAGCGGTTCGACGATCACCGGCGGCACCGTCGCCCCCCTCGCCTCAGGGGTGCATTCGATCCGGCAATCGAGCCGCCTGCCGAACCGGGCCCGCTGGACGGCGAGGTAGTGCTCGAGCGCGTCGATCTCGCGGGAGAGGGGCGCGAGGGCGCCCTGGCGGCTCAGACAGGCGCGGAGGTGTTCGGAGAGGCCGATCGTCACGGTGGCGACCGCCTCGGGATCGTGGCGGCAGGCGAGCACCGCCGTGAGGGCGTTGAAGAGGAAGTGGGGCTGGAGCTGCGCCTCGAGCCGTGTCAGTTCGCTCGTCCGCAGCGCAGCCTCCGCCTCGGCCGTGCGCAGTTCCAGCGACTTCACCCGCCGCCACTGGGTCCCGAGCGCGAAGAGCAGCATCCCGACCCCGAGGACCATCACGCGATAGCCGATCCCGTAGGCGTGGGCGGGGATGAAGGCCATGGTGTCGGTGCCGCACCACCGGTCGACGAGCGTCACTCCGCCGAGGAACAGTGCCCATTCGAGGGTCGCCGCGACGAGGAGGGCGACGGCGGTGCGGACGACCGATCCACGCCCGCCGACGAGTCCGAAGCGACGCTGGAGGAAGTACAGCAGGGCGACCGCGGGGAGGAGCGCCGCCATCCGCGGCACGACGGTCGAGACCAGACCGACCGAATGGGGCCGGCGCTGGACGAGCGGGAACGCCTCGACGGCGTCCGACAACGAGACGCGGATGAAGAGCCAGTGCAGGAGCGCGACCATGGCGAAAAACGCCACGGTCGGGAGCCATTGGGCTTTCCTGTCATCGGTCGGCTTGGCAAGTGGACCGGGGATCGACGAGGCGTGGCTCGTCCGACCCTCCGCGCCGCGATTGAGGCGTGAGGACGGGCTCATCGCCCCATCATACCGACCGCTTCATGGCGGGCCGCACGACGCGGGCCGGCTCGACGGCCCGACCCTGGCCCGTGTCGATTCATCTACCCGCGGTGTCGATTCGTCAATTCCCCTCGATGGCGACTGATGGCGGTCGGCGAGGACCGCTAGATTCTCGTTCCCGGATTCCGGAGCACGACAGGCGGCGGGGGTCTGGTTTTCCGGATCGAACGCGGCAGGGAACTGTCCGAGGTCGGCGAGCGACATCGGCGGGAGGATTCTGCGCGATCGGGGGCGGCCCGGGGGAAGCCCGACGGCGGGGTCCGGTTTCGGCCGTCGAGTGTTGGTGCGTCGGGAACGGAAGGGATGCGGAGCGTGCCGGGAGCGAGTTTTGCCGCGTGGGTGGGGAGCCTCCCCACGCCACGAACCCTCGCCCCGCGCCGACCAAGGAAGAGCACATGAAGACATCATGGACGCGCGGTTGGTGGGTACGGATCCATGCCACGATGGTGTGGCGGAAGTTCCGTGACCGCTCCCTGATGAAGGCCCGCCGCAAGGCGGCGCGTGACTGGGCGCGGAGGATCGGGCTGGCCCGGCTCGAACTCCTCGAGACGCGGGCCATGCTCGCGGCCGACGTCTCGACCGACCGCTTCGACTATCCCCCCGGCAGCACGGCGCTCTTCACCACCTTCTCCGACGGCCTCCCCGGCCCCGACTTCCTCGTCGGCGAGACGGTGCAGTTCCAGGTGGCGCGCACCGACGGGATCGAGGACCGGGCGCCGGGCAATCTGCCCTGGCAGGTCACCGACGGCGTGGGGGGCTTCACCGCCTACGTCGACGAGTCGGGCGTGCGCGTCGGCCCCGACCTCGACGGAGTGGCCGACGGCCGGATCACCACCGACTGGTTCGTCGAGAGCCAATATGCCAACGCAGATCTCGAGGTGCGGGCCTCGGGGCTCGTCTCCGGCGCCGTCGCCACCGAGGCCTTCCGCGATTCGGCGATCGTGATCTCGTCGAACATGAACTGGAACGCGATCACGACCGGCTCCGGCACCGGTGGCCA
>CAZMOU010000062.1:0-23421 GCA_964567835.1 uncultured Chitinophaga sp.
GACCGGCCGCCCCTCGACGAGGGGATCAGGAACGAATTGCCGAAGTTCTGACGGCAGTCGCCGGCGGGCGATGCCCGGCACCCCGCCCACGGCCCCGTCTCCGTTCAGCCCGGGCAGAGGGCCAGCACGCGCAGGGGGCTACCCGACCCTTCACGGATCTTGAGCGGCGCCGCGACGAGCATCGCACCGGTGGCCGGGAGCCGATCGAGGTTCGTGAGGCACTGCAGACCGAACCGTCCGGCGCCGTGCATGAGCGTGTGGCAGGGATAGGGGAGCGGCCAGCGGTACGACTGTCCGGCGTCGGTGTTGATCGTCTCGGACGCGAAGCCGATCACGTCGCGCTCGTGGATCAGCCACTCCACCGTCTCCTGCGTGGGCCCCGGCGTGTGGGCACCGTCGTTCTTCACGTTCACGAAGGCCGCCGGATCGGCGAGCCGCTTCGACCAGTCGGTCCGGAACGCCAGCCAAGCCCCCTGCGGAATCCGGCCGTGGCGATCCTCCCACGCCCGGAGGAAGTCGACGGTGAGCAGCCAATCGTCGTCGCCGGCGACCGGGGCGCTGGCATCGACGACGACGGCCGGGGCGACGAATCGTCCGACGTCGATCGTGTCGACGGTGTTCGCCGGCAGGTCGCGGCCGGTGATCCAGTGGGCGGGGGCGTCGAAATGGGTGCCGGTGTGCTCGCCGCAGGAGAAGTTGTTCCAGTACCAGCCCGGCCCCGCCTCGTCGTAGCGGGAGATCCGTTCCTGCCGGAACGGCCACGTCTGGCCGTACGGCGCCGGAAGCGCCAGGGTCGGGAAGTTCTCCGAGAGCACCTGCGTCAGGTCGACCACGCGGATCGTGCCCGCCGCCAGCCCCGCCGCGAATCGAGCCAGTTCGTTCGACATCCCGTCACCCCCCACATCCATCCGCCCGGGCCGGCGGCATGCCCGCACGGGCGTGCCCAGCGCCGCCCGCCGCCCGACCGGGAACGGCACGGCGTCAGAGAAACTTCGCGAACGGATGGAAGCGGAACCGGTCGCCGGGATCGACCTTCCGCTTCAGTTCCCTCACGCGCTCCGCCATCGCCTCCGTCCCGAAGATCACTCCCGGCGACACGGCCGATCCGGGGTCGTCGGGCTGGGAGTGCGTCCCGCTGAAGTCGACCGCCAGGCCTTCCACCCCCCGCGCCGAATCGATGACCTGCCTGGTGCGGTCGGCGATCGCGCGCCGCTCGGCCGGCGTCTTGTCCTTCGCGTCGTACATCGTGACGAGATCGACGAAGAAGCGGTGATGGCGGTTGCCGCTGGGGATCGCCGCCGCCGCCAGCGTCGCCCCGCCGAGCGTGCGGATCTCGACGAGCGACATCGTCGCCTCGTCGAGCGGCGCCTTTGCGACGACCGTGTCGCAGATGAAGTCCAGGATCGGATCCCCGGGCGGGCCCTCCGTCCCCATGCAGTGCTGCAGCATGGCCAGCGGACTCCCCTTCATCGCGGTGATCACCGGCCAGAGGGCGGCCGCCGTCTCGTACCAGGAGTCCCAATGGGACGTGGCCACGACCGGGAGCCCCAAGCGGGCGGCGAGCGCCTCGAGCGGCCTGACGAACTCGGCGGTGCTCCCCGGGAAGGTGTCGTAGAAGACGCACGTCGCCACCAGGGCCTTCGTCCCCGTCACGACCAGTTCCATCGACACCGACTCGTCCGGCAGGACCCGCTCCCTCTGGATGCGGAGCGCCTCGCGGGCGAAGGCCACCGCCTGGTCGCGAGTCTCGAAGGCGATGACCCGCTGCTCCGCCCCCCGGACGACGCTCTCCGGTGCCACGCGCAGCGTCAGGTCGACGACGATCGCCAGGGCGCTGCCGGCGCCCAGCATGGCGGTGAAGAGCTCGTCGTCGGGACCGAGCACGCGGATCTCCCCCGCCGCCGTCACGATCGTCATCCGCACCACCCGCTGCCCGAGCAGGCCGAGGCGCCGCGAGAAGTAGCCGCTCAAGCCGCCGTTGACGACGTAGCCGACGACCCCGACCCCCGGCCCGGTCCCCACCGGCAGCGCGCCCTTGCGGGACCGCACCGCCTCCACCAGCTCGCGGAAGACGACTCCCCCACCCACGGTGACGAGCGTCTCCCCCCCCTCCTCCCGGAACTCGACCGACTTCAGGTGCGCCATGTCGATGACCACCGCCGCGGGCGAGGCGACCGTGGCGGCGTTGGAGGATTCGTGCCCGCCGCACACCACGGCGACGGGGGTCGCGCCCGGCAGGGAGCGGACGAGGTCGGCGATCTCGCGGGCCGAGCGCGGACGGTAGATCGCCCGGGCCTGCGTGCGGACGGGGGCCGCCCCGTCGGCACCGGTCGCCAGGAGTCGGTTGCCGCTCACGCAGGAGGCGCGTTCCTCGAGCCACGTCTCCGGGCGCTCGACCTGCTCGACCGCCGCGGCCACGTTCCCGCCGCCGCCGACGATCGTTCCGGCGACCAGGCCGACCCCGCCGGCCGCGGCCTCGTGCAACACCGATCGACGGGAGACGGCATCGTGACGATCGGCCATGGCGTTGGTTCCTCGCGCGTGTCGACGGCGGCGTGCCCACCGGCGCTGCCCGGAGGCGACGGCCCGAACCCCGGCGGGCATCGCCGCCGGTGTGACTCCGCCGGAGAGCGTACCCGATTCCCCGCGGCCCGACGGATCGGCGCGGCACCGACCAGCCGCGCGGTGTGCCGCAACGGGCCCGCGCCTGGGCCCTGTCAGGGAGGGATGGCCCTCTGCACGTGAGCCCCCCCGAGGCCGCCATGCGCTCCACGGCCCCTGGGCGTGGTAGCATCCCCGGCCGCGTGGTCGCCACCGGTGGCAGGACCACCGCCGACACCCCTCCCCTCGGTCTTCTTGCATGGGTTTCCTCCTCGATGGCCGGTGCCAGTGCGGCTACGAGATCGGCGGTCTCGCCGTCGGCGTGGGCATGAAGCACGGTCCCGACACCTGGCTCTCGCCGTGCGCGTGCGGCCGCTGTCGGGCGATCGTCTCGGCGAACGTCCGCGCCGCCCCGATCACATGTCCGAAATGCCGGGGCAGGTCGGTCGTTCCGCTCGTGGACCCCGACCACGGCTGCGAGGCCGACGAGGCGTTCCCGAGTTGCCAGGCGTCGGAGCCGCTCATGGAGGATCGCTTCGCCTGCCCGAAGTGCGGCACGCGGCAACTGCGGTTCAGCTTCGCCGGGCTCTGGGACTGACGCGGGGGAGCGTCGACCTGATCACCGACGTCAGCTTCGGGGTTTCGGCTCCCGGGATCGACGGGGGTTCAGGGCGTCAGGTCGGCCCTGCCTCCCACCGCGAAGATCGTGCGGGACGGGAGAACGTGTCGCCTCACGGCGGACTCCGCGTCCACGACGCTCTTGGTCCGCGAACTGTCCGCCTCGGGCGACATCGCCGGCGTCGTCCACGACGTCTCCCTCGTCGCCTCGTGCACCGTCCCCGAGATCGACCCCGCGGCCATCGGCCCGGTCCCCGCCCTCGAACGCGGTGCGCTCGGCCTCATCGAGCGAAGGCGAAGGCGAAGCGGACGCCGGCAGGCATCGTGATTCCGACGCGGGGATGTATAACGCCCCGTGCCTGCATGGGCGTGGGACCGCCGCCCCGGGCCTCCCAGGAGCTTCGCGCATGTCGTTTCCTCCGGGCCCATCGTCCAGTCGGCGGTCGGGCCTCGCCGTGGCGGGCATCACCGTGGCGGCGAGCCTGCTCCTCTGCTGGACGAGCGCCGCCGCCGACGTGTTCGCCATGCCGCCGGGCCTGACGAGCCTGGAACTGGTGGAGGTCGGGCAGGCCGGCAACGCCCCCGCCGCCGACGGGCGCGGCTCCGTGGGCCACGACTTCCGGATCGGACGATTCGAGGTCACCGCCGCGCAGTGGGTCGAGTTCCTCAACGGCAAGGGGCGGAGCGAGGCGGACGGCGGCCTATGGAACAACGACATGGACTCGGCGCTCTCGGGACCGGGGCCCCGATGCGAGATCCGCCGCAGCGGCGAGGCGGGCGGGTACCGCTACTCCGTGGCGCCCGAACATGCCAACCGCCCGGTCACCCACGTGAGCTTTCTGGACGCCTGCCGGTTCTGCAACTGGCTCCACAACGGGCAGGGAGACGGCGACACGGAGACGGGTGCCTACACCCTGGCCGGCTATCGGGGCACCGACGGGAGACGCATCCGACGCAACGCCGGCGCCCGATTCTTCGTGCCCACGGAGGACGAGTGGTACAAGGCCGCGTATTTCGACCCGGGCAAGCCCGGGGGGGCGGGGTACTGGCGGTATCCCACGCGGAGCGACGAGAAGCCGGGATACGATCCCGCCTCCGCCAACGCTGCGAATCACCACCGGGAAGGGGAACCCGGCGGCGACGCCGGCCCCGCGCCCGTCGGGCATCACGCGCTCGCGGCGGGCCCCCACGGCACGTTCGATCAGGCGGGAAACGTCTTCGAGTGGACCGACGGACTCGTCCCGCCGTTCCTCCGCACCCTCCGCGGGGGCGCCTGGAGTTCCGACGACGCCGGCATCAATCTCCCGGTGTCCAATCCGGTCTACTCCTCGGTCTCCGACGTCATCGACGTCGGCTTCCGGATCGCCGCCTCCTCACCCGGATCGGACATCCCGGCCCCGGCGGCCCATGACGAGGTGGTCGAGCCTTCCGTGGCCGACTTCCCCCGCCGTCCCTGGATCGACCCGCTCACCGGCGAGCCATTCTTCCCGCTCGCATGGTTCTCCTACGCCAGCGACGAGCGCGACCTCGACGAACTCGCCACGATGGGCGCCAACCTCGTGCTCTTCGTCAATGCGCCGGCCGACGTCGACAGCGACGAATTGCTCCGTGCCAACGTCGTCGCGATGCGCCGCTATCTCGATCACGCGGAACGCCGCGGTATCCGTGTGTTGGTGCAGGTGGGGAGCTGGTTCTCGGCCCATCTCCGCGGCGACGACGCGGAGATCGCGCGCCAACGGGAATGGGTCATGGCCGTCCGGGACCATCCCGCCCTGTTCGGCTACCAACTCTACGACGAGCCCGAGTATGCCGCCGGCTTCGGCCTCGGCGTCGAGAGCAGGCGGCGGCTCGCCGATCTCGCAGGGGCACTGGTGCGCACGCGGGAGGCGCTGCGCCGTTGGGACGACAACCCGCGTCGTATGGTCTCCGTGGTATTCAACCTCGTCCCGCTGTCGAGCTGGACGGAGTATCTGCCGGCCGTCGATTCCTTCCAGGTGGACCGCTATCCGCTCGACCGTGACCAGGCCTACTTCGGTCACCGCGGTGACTGGGGGCCGTTGATGATGGCCTGGTCGATGGGCCACGGGGCCCGCGCCCTCCACGATCACCCCCATCTCCGCAATCCCAGCCCCTGCATGCAGGGGGTCGGATCGGAGCACACCGAGGGGGGCACGCTCGGCGTGTGGCGCACTCCGCTCTACGAAGAGACCCGCTACATGGCCTACTCGTCACTGACGGTCGGCGGGTGGGGGGTGTTCCACTGGATCCGCGCCTTCGGGCGACCCGACAATCCCGTGATCGCGGCCAACGTGTCGCGCCTCTACCGGGAACTCGCGGGGCTGCTGCCGGCGCTCCGCAGAAGCTACGAGGATCCGCCCTTCACGGTCGCCCACGACCATCTCGGGATCAGCCGCACGTTCCTCACCGACTCGGTCGCCGACGTGACGACGCTCGCGCTCGAGGATGCCGACCGTTACTACGTGGTGGCCTGCGGCAACGCGGCCGCGTTGCCCACCGTCACGCTCCGGCTCCGCGGGGCCCGCTTCGCCACCGACGCCCCCCGTGTCGCGGAGGTGCTCGGCGAGGGCTGGCACCGCACCATCCGCCATGACGCGGACACGGGCGAGTGGGTGATCGACCCGCACGCCATGTGCTTCGGCGACGTCAACGTCTGGGTGATCGCGAAGGACGTTCCCTGACGCCCGTGGGCGACGGCGCGGATCGATCGGCACGACCCTCCGCGTCTTCGAGGCGAAAGGACTCATCGAGCGGTGGCGGCGGCACTACGACACCGCCCGCCGCCACCGTGCCCTGGGATACCGCCCACCGGCTCCCGTGGCCTGGCAGTCCTGTGCGGCCGCTTCGACTACGCCTCGCGACCGCACAGGGCTGGTCCGTCGGAAGACCAACCCCTCACTCGAAAACGGGTGCCATTCGTGGGGGCAGGTCAGGCGGCGTCGAGCAGCTCTCGCCGGAGGAGCCGCGCGACCTGTTCGCCTCGCCACGGCGGTGAGCCGCGCCGGTCACGCCGGCTCCGCCGTGCGCCGCCGGCCCCGGCGCGGCCGGACGACGTCCCACGCCAGGCCCAGGCGCTCCAGGAGCAGGATCTCGTAGTAGCTGATGTCGATCTCCCACCAGCGGTGCTGGACGCTCGCCGCCGTCGGCTCCTGGTGGTGGTTGTTGTGCCAGCCCTCGCCGACGGTGAGCAGCGCGACGAGCCAGTTGTTGCGGCTCCCCTCGCCCGTCTCGTAGTTGCGGTAGCCGAAGAGGTGGGCGAGCGAATTGACCGACCAGGTGATGTGCCACACCGCCACCACGCGCACGAACACCCCCCACACCACCAGGCTCGCGCCCAGCTGCAGGGCCGCCGTCGGCCCCCACCCGAGCCAGCCGATCGCCGCCCCGGCGAGGAAGAAGAGCGGGATCTGCCCGAGCCCGATCGCCAGGAGGGTCCAGGGACGCTTCTCGATCCGCATGTAGAAGCGATCGCGGAGGAGATCCTTGGCGTAGGTGGCGATGGCGTCGAGCGAGTGGGTGTCGCGGTTGGTGACCATCAGCCACCCGAAGTGCGACCAGAGGAAGGTCACCAGCGGCGAATGCGGGTCCGACTGCTCGTCGGAGTGGGCATGATGGATCCGGTGCACCGCCACCCACCGCACCGGCGAGTCCTCGAAGCAGCAGATGCCGAGGATCGCCAGGGTGTGCTCCACCCACGGCTGCGTCTTGAAGCTGCGGTGGGTGAGGAGGCGGTGGTAGCCGATGGTGATGCCCTGCCCGAAGACGTGGATCCCGACCACCATCGCCCAGAACCCGATCCAGCTGAAGCACCAGGGCACGCAGGCCAACAGGGCGAGCAGGTGGATGGCGAGGATCGTGACCGCGTAGAGGCGGTTGACCGAGAAGGGGCGCGTCGCCGCGGGAACGGCCAGCGCGGCGGAAACGGCGGGGGCGGACGCCATGATGGAACGACTCCCTTCGGACCCTGCACGGCTCCCGTCGCCCCGGACGGGACGCGGCGCGAGATGCTCGAAAGGCCCCACCATATCGGGTCGCGGCCCAAAGGGCGCGCCAGTGACGCCGGGGGGCCCCCCGGAATCGATCCGCCGCGGGCCCCGGCGTCCGGTGGTGACGACTGGGCAACGTGTGCGGCGTCCGTGAAGCATCATCCAAGGCGCTCAGGCTGCCTCCGATGTGTGGGGGGGGTGGGAAGGTCGCCTCGGGCGCGGCCCTCGCCGGAAACGGCTTCATCGGCCCGAACCTCACCGTCACCGGCACCGATGCCCAGCGGCCGCTGACGTCCGCTGGGAAGCCTTCGAGGCCGCCGGAGGCGCCCTGCCCGCCCCTCGCGTGGTAGAACGGGGAAGGTTTCGAGCCCCGCGCCTCACAGGGCGCCTGACCGTCGGCCTCCGGGACCTCGAAAACCCCGTTCGCGCCCGTAGCTCAGTCGGATAGAGCATGGGATTTCTAATCCCAGGGTCGCTGGTTCGATCCCAGCCGGGCGTACTGTATTCCGCCTTTCGTGAGTGACCGCGACGCTCGCGCCGGCCCCGATCCCCGCCTTCCCCTGGATGTCGCCGGATGCCCCCCCCTGCCGAAGGCGGCCCGCCGCGTGTCCTCGTCGTCGACGACGAGGAGGCCGCCAGGCAGGCCGTCGCCACGGGACTGCGGACCGCCGGGTACGACGTGACCGAGGCCGCCGACGGCACCTCCGGACTGGACGGGGCGCTCGGCGGAGGGGTGGATCTCGTCGTCCTCGACCTCCGCCTCCCCGGCACGAGCGGCGAGCAGGTGCTCGCGACACTGCGGCGCTCGAGCGCCGTGCCCGTGATCGTCGTCTCCTCCAAGCGCGGCGAGGACGACCGCGTCGGACTCCTCGACCTGGGTGCCGACGACTACCTCGTCAAGCCCTTCACCGTCCGCGAGTTGGTCGCCCGGATCCGCGCCGTGCTCCGGCGCAGCGAGGGGGACGTCGCCACCGCGGCGACCGTCGGCGGGGTGACGGTCGACTTCGCGGCGCGTGCCGCCACGCGCGAAGGGATCCGCGTGCCGCTCACGGCACAGGAATGGGCCGTGCTCGCCTGCCTCGTCCGCCACCGCGGCCGGATCGTCTCCCGGGCCCACCTCGAGGAGACGATCCACCCGGGAGAGCAGCCGCCCGAGGACGCGGTGAGCAACGTCGTCGACGTCGTCGTCCTCCGCCTCCGGAGGAAGCTCGGCCGGGACCTGATCACCACGCGGCGCGGGCAGGGCTTCATCGTCGAGGGATGAGCGGACGCATGGAGGGCACGGACCACGGAGAAACGGGCCGGCGGCACCGGTCGCTGCGGAGACGCGTGGCGGTGTCGTGCGGGACGGTCTTCGTGGTCGGCGCGGTCGCCATCCGGTTCGCCCAGTGGCACGCGGCCGTGGAGGCGATCGAGCGCGACGTCGATCTCGGCCTGCAGGCCCGCCTCGCCGTCCTCGAGGCACGCGAGGGCCGCCGCCCCGCGGCGGATTCTGCCGCCGCCGATCCGCTCGGGCTCCCGGCCGTCGCGCCGGCGGAGGGGGACCGGCGCGACTGGCTCCGGGCGGTGCTCGACGTCGGCCACCGGTCCCCCGACATGGCCGCGTTCCGCTGGTTCGGCGGAGCGTGGCGCCGCGACGGCACCCCCGTGAGGACCGTCGCGCTCCCCGCCGGAGTCGGCTGGAGCCCCGAATGGAATGCCCGCCTGGGGACCGCGTGGACGACGCCCGACGGCGCCTGGCGGTTGGCCGCCATCCCGGGGAGCGACGACACGGTGCTCGTCGTCGGGGCCGACCGTTCCGCGCTCTCGGCGGCGGCGCGCCGCGAGGCGGCGTACCAGGCCACGACCTTCGCCGTCTGGGTGCCCTTCCTCCTCGGGCTCGTGTGGCTCGTGCTCTCGCGGGCGCTCGCGCCGCTGGCGGAGATCGCCGCCACGGCACGGCGCATCCGCTCCGGCGACTTCGACCAGCGCATCGACGTCGCCCGCGCCGATGCGGAGGTGGCCGAGGTGGTGGAGACGGTCAACGGCATGCTCGATCGCCTCGACGACGTCCGCCGGGCACAGTCGCGCTTCAACGCGGACGTCGCCCACCAGCTCGTCAATCCGGTCCATGCGATCCTCCTCGAGGCGAACCAGGCGGAGCCGCGCGGCCCCGCCGCGGCGGCCGCCGCCCTCGGACGGATCGACGGCCTCGCGCGACGCATCGAGCGGGTGTGCGAGACGCTGCTGGCCTACTCGCGGACCGCGGCCCTCGACCCGCGGCGGTTGCGGCCGGTCGATCTCGAACCGATCGTCGCCGCCGCGATCGAACGGCTCGAGGACGGAGCCCGGGCACGCGGCATCGCCGTCGTTCCGCCGGCCGGCGGGGCGATCGTCAAGGGGGACGCGGACCTTCTCGAGGAGGTGATCGTCAATCTCCTCGGCAACGCGGTCGATCACGGGGCTCCCGGTGACCGGATCGAGGTCGTCGTGGCCGCCGACGCGCCCTCCTGCCGGGTGGCGGTGATCGACCATGGCCCCGGCGTGGCCGCCGCGCTGCTCCCCGGCCTCTTCGAGCAGGCACGCAGCGGGAAGGTCTCGGGAGGGCACGGGATCGGCCTCGAACTCTCGCGACGCATCGCGCGCAGCCACGGCGGCGATCTGCTCCACGAGCCGACCCCCGGCGGGGGCGCGACGTTCATCCTCCGGCTGCCGGCCCCGGTCGCCCCGCGGCCGGCGTGACGCGTCGATGAACCGCGTCTGAACGGGTCGTGAACGGAGCATGAACGCCCCGTGAAATCGGGCTGAAGACACCGCGGGCCGCCGACCCGCCGGGCCCGCGGGGCGTAGGGGACTCCTGCCAGGCAGGCATCCGCACGAGGCGGCACATGTCGCCGCGGACCGTTCCCCGTCGCGTTCCACGAGGTCTCCGATGAACCCCCTCGACCTGTTGCGATCGCTCGTCCCGACTCGTCCCACACGACAGCTCCGCCGCGGCCACACCCGGGCGCTTTCGCGCTCCGGTCGCCGTGCCGAGCGTCTCGCCACCGAGGCGCTCGAGGGGCGGGCGATGATGTCGGCCACGGTGCCCGATTACTCGATCGTGCAGGACTGGGGCTCCGGCTTCCAGGCCGGCATCACGCTCGACAATCGCGGCACCACGCCGGTCGCCGACTGGCAGCTCTCCTTCGACTATCCGGCGCGGATCAGCTCGATCTGGGACGCCCGGATCGTCTCGCACGTCGGGTCGACCTACACGATCGCCAACGCCGGCTGGAACGGCACGCTCGAGCCGGGCCGGGCCGTGGCCTTCGGATTCATCGGTGCCGGTGGATCGTCGACCGCCCCCTCGCGCTGGACGCTCAACGGCGAGGTGCTGGGCGAGGGTGGCGGGGGCGGCGTCCTCCCCTTGCCGTCGATCTCCGTGAGCGGGGCCAGGGTCACGGAGGGCGCTGCCGGCGCGGGTGCCATGGCGATCTTCGCGCTCGATCTGTCGGTGCCGTCGAGCCAGCCGGTGACGGTCGCCTGGCGCACCGCCGACGGCACCGCCACCGCGGGGAGCGACTACGTCGCCGCGAGCGGCACCGTCACCTTCCCCGCCGGGGTCACCCGCCGCGAGGTCGCCGTGAGCGTGGTCGGTGACGCGGGGGCGGAGCCCGACGAGACGTTCGGCGTGATCCTCGCCTCCCCCGTCGGCGCGACGATCGCCGCCACGACCGCCACCGGCACCATCGTCAACGATGACAAGGCGGGCGTCGGACAGGGGGTGAGCGCGTCGTTCACCGTGACGGGCGACTGGGGGAGCGGCTTCCAGGGGGAGATCAAGATCACCAACGGCGGGACGACGCCGATCGCCGGCTGGAAACTCGGCTTCACCGCCCCCTGGGGCATCGCCTCCGCCTGGAACGGGTCGCTCCTCGCCAGTTCGACGGTGGCCGGCGGCACACGCTTCACCGTAGGCGACGCCGGCTGGAACGCGAGCGTGCCGGTGGGGGGAAGCGTGAGCTTCGGCTTCACCGGGTCGGGCTCGGGGCCCCGCTCCGCGCCCTTCGATTGGACGCTCAATGGCCTGCCGCTCGGCGGCGGCGGTGGCGGCACCGTGACACCGCCCCTCCCGAGCCTCTCCGTGACAGGCGGCCCGGTCGTCGAGGGGGCTGCGGGCACGTCGGCGAAGGCCCTGTTCACGCTCGCGCTCTCGGCTGTGTCGACGACGCCGGTGACGGTGGCGTGGACGACCACGGACGGCGCGGCGAAGGCCGGCGGCGATTACGTCGCCGCGAGCGGAACGGTCACCTTCCCCGCCGGATCGATCTCCCGGGAGATCGCCGTGGGAATCGTCGGCGACGCGATCACCGAGACGAGCGAGTCCTTCTCGCTGACGCTGTCGTCACCGGTGGGGGCGACGCTCGCCACCGCCACGGCGGCCGCCACGATCGTCGACGACGACACCGCGCCGGGCACCGGCACCGCCGCGGGTGACATCGCGAAGACCGACAAGATCCTCACCGCCTACTTCCCCGAGTGGGGCATCTACGGGCGGAAGTTCCAACTCGCCGACGTCCCCGGCGACAAGCTCAACCGGCTCATCTATTCCTTCCTCGACCTCGGGAGCGACGGCCGGGTGGCGATCATGGACACGTACGCCGCCCTCGAGAAGCGATTCTCGGCGGAGGACTCGGTGTCGGGCGAGGCCGACCTGTGGTCCTATCCGGCCGGCGACCCCCGTGCCACCCAGACCGTGTGGGGCAATTTCAATCAGATCGTCCAGCTCAAGGAGAAGTACCCGCACATGAAGGTGAGCATCGCCGTCGGCGGCTGGACGCTCTCCGATCACTTCAGCACCGTCTGCTCGACGGCCGCGGGACGCGAGGCCTTCGCCGGGTCGCTGGCGACCTTCCTCGACAGCTACCGGATGTTCGACGGCATCGACTTCGACTGGGAATACCCGGGGGGCGGCGGCGAGGCGGGCAACTCCGCGGGTCCGAACGACGGGGCGAACTATGCGTCGCTATTGCAGCTGGTGCGGCAGAAGTTCGACGACCTCGGGGCCCGGCTGGGGAGGCGTTACGAGATCTCGGTGGCCTCGCCGGCGGGAATCGACAAGATCGCCACCTTCAATCTCGCCGGGCTGGCCCCGTCGGTCGACCTGTTCAACGTCATGACCTACGACTTCCACGGCACCTGGGAGACCACCACCGGCCACCAGTCCGCCTTCACCGGCGACGCGGCAGGCTACGACGTCGAGACGGCCGTGCAGGCCTACCTCGCGGCCGGGGTGCCGGCGGGCAAGGTGGTGCTCGGTGCACCGCTCTACACGAGGGCCTGGAGCGGCGTGGTCGACGGCGGCGACGGCGGCTACCTGGAAGCGTCTTCGGGGGCCGCGCCGGGGACGTTCGAGAAGGGGGTCTACGACTACAAGGATCTCGTCGAGCAGGTGCAGGCCTCGGCCGGTGCCTGGAAGGTCTATTGGGACGACACCGCCCAGGCGGCCTACGTCTACGACGCGGCGGAAAAGATCTTCAGCTCCTTCGAGACGCGCACCTCCATCGCGCAGAAGGCCGACTGGGCCGAGCGCATGGGCCTCGGCGGCATGATGTTCTGGGACATCAC
The DNA here is from genome assembly GCA_964567835.1 of uncultured Chitinophaga sp. Lineage (GTDB taxonomy): Bacteria > Planctomycetota > Planctomycetia > Pirellulales > UBA1268 > QWOP01. The sequence continues at coordinate 12,813 of CAZMOU010000062.1, forward strand.
CGGCGACGCACTGGGCACCACGGAGAGCCTCGTCGACGCCGCGTACGAATCGTGGGTGCTCGGCGACTCGATCGCGACGATCCGCGGACGCTCCCGGCTCGCGGCCGAGATCGTGGTCGGCGGCGACGGCGTGATCTCCGCCCTGCCGACGACCTGAACCGCCGCCGGACCACCGCTCCCCGTCCCCGGCTCCCGGCCGGGGACGGGGACGGCGGGGGGATCAGTCGCGCCAGAACGTCGATCGTCTCGGCGCCTGGTAGGCGATGTCCATGCCGGGCGTCGCGTAGGGCACCCCGCCCGCGGCGAGCGATTCGACGCCGCCGATCACCATCCCGGAGGTGAGGAGATTCCGCTCCACCGGCCAGGGCTCGCGGCCCTCGAGGACGAGATCCTCGATGTGGTGCGTGAGCGGATGGAAGAAGTCGGCCGTCGTGGCGCCGTACTGCGGCATCGGCAGGTGCATGAGGCAGCTCACGATCTCCCCCGTGTCGCTCCTCAAGCCGGCGTAGGTGAAGTCGCGGAGAGGTCCCATGATCATCGTCGTGCGGAAACCGTCGCGGTGATCGACGAGGTAGCCGGTCGAGTCGGCGAGCGTCCTGCGGGCCCAGTCGAAGTCGACCGGCGCCGTCACCCAGCCCCCCTCCACCGGGAGATTGTGGCTGCGGTTGAGGGCCGCGACGATCAGACGCCGGGTCACGTCGCGGTCTGCGGCGGCGAGCGCCGTCCACAGCGACTCCCCCTTGAGCGCATGCACCGAACGGATGCCGACCTCGCCGCCACGGCGCCGCTCCGACATGCACTGCGCGGTCTCCAGGCCGTGGAAGTCGTAGCTGTCGACTCCGCCGTAGCACATGCAGACGCTCTCCAAGAGCGGCACGTCGAGCGGCATGTCGATCGCCGGCTGCCGCACCGTGACCGGCAGCGACGAGCCCGCCAGGAAGGGGAAGCCGAGCCGGCGGGAGTCGGCCACCATCTCGGCGCACTCGCCCCACTCGGTGGAGAGATGCTTGTCGTTGAACACCGGCACCGAGCGGCCCGACTCCTCGAAGACCTTCACGCACTCCTTGAACCAGTCGTAGCGCGGGTAGCGGGTCTGCCCCTTCTCGTTCTTCGGATAGTCGCCATGTTCGGCGATGATCACGACGCCGTCGACGGCCAGCTTCTCCCCGCCGAGCGTGAGCGCCTCGCGGACGCTGGGGAAGCTCTTCAGGCCATAGCGGGCGATGCGCTGCCTACCGAGATCGGGCTTCTTCTCGGCACCGTCGCCCTCCGGGAACTGCGCGATGTGGACCGACGCGACGTCGAGCCGCGGGCCGCGCCAGGCACCGCGCCAGGAATAGCCCCCCGCGAGCCGGTCGAGGATGTGCTGGGTGTGGGAATACTCGAAGATCACCGTGCCGAGGACGGCGATCCGCTTGCGGCCCGACTCCGCGGCCCGCGCGGGAGCGGGTGCCCCGAGGAGCGGCGCGGCGAGTCCGGCGCCGGCGGCGCCGAGGAGCGTACGGCGGGAAAGAGGGGCGTGCCGGGGGGAACGCATGGGAATGCTCCGGTGGGATTCGATCAGAACGGGGACTCAAGCATGGCGATCGTCCACGGGCGGCGCGCGGTCCTCGGGCCAGAGGAAGGCCCAGGCCGCGAGGGCGACGAGCGTCACGGCGCCGGCCGCGGCGATCCCGACGGAATAGGACTGCGTCTCGTCGGCGAGCCACCCGAAGAGCTTCTGGAAGCGGGCCGACGCCACCCAGCCGAAGAAACTCGCCACGCCGGTGACCAGACCGATGTGGTGGCGTGAGACGTCCTGCGTGAACGAATAATAAATGGGGAACAGGCCGAGCGTCCCGGCCCCGGCGACCAGGAACAACGCCAGCAGGAGCGGCCCCGCGGACACCCAGGGCACCGCCGCCAGTGCCAGGCAGAGCAGGCAGCAGCAGGCGACGGTCGCCACGCGCGACCACTTCACGCTCCACCCCTGCCCCGCCAGCCTCCACGCCAGCCAGCCGGCGGCGAGGCAGCCGACGTCGGCGACGCCGAACCAGGCGGCGTTGAACCAGAGCGTCGTCGTCTCGCCGTAGCCGTACTGTTTCTGGAGGATGAGCGGGATCCAGGCGCGGAGGATCTGCCAGACGGTGTTGATGACCACGACGACCAGGAGCACCGCGGCCCAGCGGCGGAGCGTGTCGACGCCGGCGTCGTCCGACGTCCGTTCACCGCCGGCGGCATCCTTCCGGGCGATGTGGAAATCGTCGTTCCGCGTCGCGGCGAGCCAGCCGGCGATCCACACGATCCCCACGAGCCCCACGACCTGAAAGCCGATCCGCCAGCTCAACCCTTGCTGCACCATGATCCACCACATGAACACCGGCGTGAGGATCGAGCCGACCGACGTGCCGCTCTGGAGCACGCCGTTGCCCATCGCCCTGCCGCGGGCCGTGAGCAGGATCTGCGTCGTCTTGAGCGCACAGGGCCAGTGGGCCGCCTCGAAAAAGCCGAGCACCGTCCGCAATCGCAGCAGTTCGTCGTAATCCCGGGCCCAGCCGGTGGCGAAGCCGACGAGCGACCAGGCCAGCAGCGCCGCCGGATAGAGCCAGCGGACGTTGACGCGGTCGGCGAGGAAACCGAAGAGGAGCGAGCCGGCGGCGAAGGCGTAGCCGAAGGAGGCCTCGATCGTGCCGTACTGGACGTTGGAGAGGGAGAACTCCTCCACCACGCGCTTCGAGACGCTCGTCAGCGTCTGCCGGTCCATGTAGTTGATCGCCGAGGCCGCCAGCAGCAGCCCCGCGATGGTCACCACGCGCCGCGGCAGCTTCTCGCCGGCGTTTCCATGTCCGAGCATCGACTAGCCCTCCCAGGATCGGCCGTCCCAACGCACGACACGTTCGAGCCAGGCTTCGAGGTCGGCGGCGAAGAGGGAGAAGAGCAATTCGCCCTTGGCGGCGCTCGCCTCCTGCGGCGAGCCGATGTGGCCAGGCTCCGTGCGCTCCTTCGTGATCCAGGCCCGCGAGCCGGGAAGGAACGGGTTGCCGAAGGGCACCGTCGCCAGGCGTTCGTGCGGCTTGACCAGTTGCGGCGCCGCGCGGAGCACCATCGACGTCTCCCACTCGCAGGCGTGCCCCATCTCGCGCTGCACGATCGACGCGTCGTGGTCCCAGGGGCGGGTGCCGAGGCCCCAGTAGGTGGTCATGAGGAGGAGGAGATCGTCACGCCGGCGGTGGCGCTGCCGGACTTCGAACAGGGCCTGCTTCGCCGGCACGTCGTTGCCACCGTGGCCGTTGACCACCACGATCCGGCGGAAGCCGTGCGTGAGGAAGTTCTCCACCAGGTCGCCGACGAGGTCGAGATAGACGCGGGGCGAGGCGGAGAGCGTGCCGGGGAAGTCGAGGTGGTGGTGGGAATTGCCGAGCCACTGCAGCGGTGCGAAGAGGACGCGATCGGCCATCCGCGAGGAGACCCGCTTCACGATCTCCCCGAGGAGGAGGCTGTCGGTGACGACCGGGAGATGGTGGCCGTGCTGCTCCACCGCCGCCACGGGGATCACGACCGGAAGATCGCGGGAGAGGGCGGCCACCTCGGGCCAGGTCATGTCGACGAGATTCATTCGCTCGCTCCTTCGAGTTCGGCCATGGGCAGCACCTGGAAGACGACGTCGGCCCGACTCCCCTCGTAGACGATCCCCACCCGGTCGGGGGCGACGCGTGCCAAGCTGGGGTAGCCGCGGCCGCGCCCCTCGTCGAGGAGGATCCGCCGCCCCTCGGGCCAGGTCGCGCCGTCGTCGTCGCTGACGCGGATCGTCTGGTGTGAACGCTCCTTCTGCGAGAGCGGATTGGCGAAGAGGAGGAGACGGCGGCCGGAGGGCGTCGCACAGGCCAGGAGGCTGCCGTTGCAGTTGGGCTCCTCGAGGACGGTGTCGCTCGTGGGATGGGGAGACCAGTTCCGCCCCAGATCGGACGAGACCGCCACGCCGCGGAAGCGCTGCTTGTCGCTGCGGACGTTGAGCATGATCGAGCCGTCGGAGAGTTCCGCCGCTTGGCATTCGTTGCCGCCGACGTAGCCGAAGGCCCCGAGCGACCAGGTCGCCCCCCGGTCGACGCTCGTCATGATCGTGGCGAAGGAGTCGAGGCGGCCGTTTCCGAACCGGCCCTGGACAGGCATCACCAGCGTGCCGTCGGCGCGCGTGAATCCCGCCTGCGGCGCGGGGGCGAGGAGCCACCACGACTCCTCTTTGAGGCTCCGGGTGAGGTTCTCGGGCTCCGACCAGGTGACGCCGTCGTCGTCGGAATGGACCGCCATGAACTGCGCGGTCTTCCCGATCTCGAAGCCCGGCTCCGAGCCGTCGTCGTGCCACTGGTGTTTCCCCGGCTTGCCGTGGACCCACAGAGCGAAGCAGAAGATCCTGCCCGTGACGTCGTCGACGAGGATCCCCGGATCGCCGACGCCGTTCTGCTCCTGCGGCAGGCCCCCCGCCTCGCCCATGTCCATGATCGTCCGCAGCGGCTCCCAGGTGCGCCCGCCGTCGGTGCTGCGGGAGAGGCCGACGTCGATGTCCTCCTGGAGATCCTTCTCGCCGCGGTGGCGGAGATCGTAGGCGGCCAGGAGCGTCCCCTTCGGTGTGACGGCGAGGACCGGGATGCGCGTGGTGTGGACCCCGTCCTGGCCGTGGCGCCGCAGCGCCACGCCGACCCGCTGGCGGACCCCGGGGGAGGCGTCGTCGACGGCGACGGCCCCGGCCGACGTCCCGATCGCGCGGATCGACAGCGCCACCCGATCGAGGAGATCGACGTCGTCGCCGATCGCACCCACGATCCAGAAGACGTTCGCGCCCATCTCGAGCGCCGCGCCCCCGTCGACGTGCAGCACGCCGGCTTCGATCCTCGGCGCGGCCATCAATGCCGCTGGGGAGACGGGAGTGATTTCGCCCCGCATGAGGCGGAGATCGTGCACGGCCGGCGGCAGATCACCGCCGATGACGAGCGACTCGAGCCGCGGTGGCTCTCCCTCTCCTTCGACCCGGACGACGAGCCGGCACAGCGGTGCCCGCTCCTCGCCGACGAGGAGCGGCACGACCGGCCGTTCGGCCGTCGCCACGACGCGCGGTCCCTCCTCCGCCGCGGCCGGAGCCGGAGCCGCGGGGAGCAGGGCGATCACGGCGAGAAGGACGCGGCGGATCATTTCGCCGCGGGGGCCAACTCGCGGATGAAGACGTTCCGCCAGCGGATCTCGCCGCCGTGGGTCTGCAGCTGGATCGGCCCCTTCTCCGGCACCGGCTGGGAGCGGTCGTAGTAGTTCTCCATGCGGGCGTCGTCGACCACCTTTTGGTCGTTGAGCCACACCGACACCTTGTCGCCGCGCATCACGATCCGGAAGCGGTTCCATTCGCCGAGCGGCTTGTCGGCCTTGACGAGCGGATCCTTGCCGGGAGCGCCGGGGGAATTGTTCCACAGCCCCCCCGATCCCTTCGCGAGGCCGAGATTCTGTGGATCGGGGAGACTCGAATCCCAGATCTGCACCTGGGGAACGCCGCGGAGGTAGATGCCGGAGTCGGCCTTGGGGACGGTGCGGTAGTCGACGTGGAGCTCGATGTCGCCGTAGTCCTTCTCGGTGGTGGCGTAGGCACCGAAGCCGTCGTTGACGAGTTCACCGTTCTCGACGTACCAGTGCGGCTTCCCGGTGGCGGCGTTCACCTCGAGCATCGAGTTCTTCTGGTCGGCGGCGGTCCACTTGCGGATCTGCTCCTTCCGCTCCGCCTCCGGCATCGCCAGCAGCTTGCGGTGGTCGAACGTCTCGCCGCCGCGCCAGCCGGCGAGATCCTTGCCGTTGAACAGCGCCGTGAAGCCCGGCGGCGGCTCGTCGGCCATGGCTCCGACCGCCAACGCCCCGGCGACGACGAGTGCCCGGATCGCGTGCACCCCGGCGGAAGACACGAGACAATGCCTGCAACCCATCGAGATTCCTCCCTCTGTGACAGTCCCGCGCGGCGCTCCCGACGCCGCGCCCCGTGGCGAACACCCCCAGGGGCCGTCGCGAACGCCCCTCGTGCGGCAGGATTCTGCCACGGCGCGGGCCACCGCGGAAGCGCCGTGGCACCGATCGGTGTTTCGCGCGCCGGCGGACCCATGGGATACTCGGTCGGTCGGCGGTCGTGACGCCGACGCGGCCGGTACCATCCCCGACGGCCGCCTGTGTCACCGGAGCCCGTCCCATGTCAGCGCCGTCGGGGCACCATCGATGCCGGGAGCCGCTCGTCGCCCGTGTCCGCGTGCCGTCCGTCCCGGTCGTGGCCCTCGTGGCGACGGCGCTCGTCTCGGCGTCGGTCGCGGCGGACGAGACGCCGCTCTTCGAGCGTGACATCCGTCCGGTGCTCCGTGCCCATTGCCTCGACTGTCACGGCGCGGAAGAGGAGATCGCGGGCGGTCTCGACCTGCGGCTGGTGCGATCGATGGCGCGCGGCGGCGACTCCGGCCCCGCCCTCGTGCCGGGCGACGCCGCCATGAGCCTCGTCCTGGAGCGGGTCCGGGCCGGTGCCATGCCCCCCACGGGACCGGGCCTGAAGCCGGACGAGATCGGGCTCCTCGAACGCTGGATCGCGGCGGGAGCGCCCACCGCGCGGCCGGAGCCGGAGTCGATCCCTCCCGGCCTCGGCATCACGCCGGAGGAGCGTGCGTGGTGGGCCTTCCAGCCGCTCGCCCGCCCCGCGGTGCCGACGGTCTCCCGGACGGATCTCGTGGCCACGCCGATCGACGCGTTCCTCCTCGCCCGGCTCGAACCCCTCGGTCTCACCTTCGCGTCGCCCGCCGACCGGGCCACGCTCCTGCGCCGTGCCTCGTTCGACCTCCACGGACTCCCGCCGACCCCCGAGGAGGTGGAGGCGTTCGTGGCCGATCCCGATCCCGGCGCCTGGGAGAAGGCGGTCGATCGCCTGCTCGAGTCGCCCCGGTACGGCGAGCGCTGGGGACGGCACTGGCTCGACGTGGCCGGCTACGCCGACTCCTGCGGCGCGAACCAGGACGACCAACCCCGCCCGTGGGCCTGGCGGTACCGCGACTGGGTGGTGCGCACCCTGAACGCCGACATGCCCTTCGACCGGTTCCTCGTCGAGCAGTTGGCGGGCGACGAACTGGTGCCGCAGCCGCACGCGAACCTCCCCCCGGAGGCCGTCGAGCGGCTCACCGCCACCGGCTTCCTGCGGATGGCCGCCGACGGCACGACCGGCGGCGGCGACGAGGAGAGCCGCAACCGGGTCGTCGCCGACACCCTGTCGATCGTCTCCACGGCCCTTCTCGGCCTCTCGGTCGGCTGCGCCCAGTGCCACGACCATCGCTACGATCCCGTGCCACAGTCCGACTACTACGCCCTCCGCGCCGTCTTCGAGCCGGCCCTCGATCCGTCCGCGTGGAAGGCGCCGGAAGCGCGGCTCGTGTCGCTGTTCACCGACGCCGATCGGATCAGGTCGGCGGAGATCGAGGCGGAGGCGGTCGCCGCCTCGAGGGAACTCGAGGAGAAGCAGGCCGCCGCCCTCGCGGCGGCGCTCGTGAAGGAATTGGAGAAGCATCCCGCGGAGTTGCGCGAGGCACTCGGGGTGGCGGCCCGCACGCCGGAGAAGGACCGCACCGACGAACAGCGGAAGCTGCTCGCCGAGCGGCCGAGCCTCTCCATCTCCCCCGGCGTGCTCTATCAATACGACCAGAAGGCCGCCGACGAACTGAAGGCCATCGGCGAACGCGTCGCGGCGATCAGGGCGCGGAAGCCGGTGGAGGAGTTCCTCCACGCGCTCGTCGAGCCGGTCGATCATCGCCCCGCGACGCGCGTCTTCCACCGCGGCGATCATCGGCAGCCCAAGGGCGTCGTCGCGCCCGCCGACCTCCAGGTGACGGGGCCGGAGGGGGAGACGACGCTCCCCGACGACGACTCGTCGCTCCCCACGAGCGGCCGCCGGCTCGCCCTGGCGCGCCGGCTCACGTCCGGCCGCCACCCGCTCCTCGGCAGGGTGATCGTCAATCGCGTCTGGATGCACCACTTCGGCCGCGGCATCGTCGCCACGCCTGCCGACTTCGGGCGCTTGGGCGAACGGCCGACGCATCCGGAGCTCCTCGACTGGCTGGCGGTCGAGTTCGCCGAGCGGGGTTGGAGCCTCAAGGCCCTGCACCGGCTCGTGCTCCGGTCGAACGCCTGGCGGCAGTCGTCGGCACGCCGCGGGGAGCACGACGCGGTCGACGCCGACAACCTGCTCCTCGCCCGGATGCCGGTCCGCCGGCTCGAGGCGGAGGCGCTGCGGGACCGGATCCTCGCCGCCTCCGGCACGCTCGACGTCACGCCCTTCGGTCCACCGGTGCCCGTCGTCAACGACGACACCGGGGAGGTGGTCGTCAAGGATGGCACGCCGCGCCGCAGCCTGTGGCTCGAACAGCGACGCTCGAAGCCGGTGCAGTTCCTCTCCGCCTTCGACGCGCCGGTGATGCAGACCAACTGCGACCGGCGCTCCTCGTCGACCGTCGCGGGGCAGGCGCTGCTCCTCATGAACGGCGACTTCCTCCTGGGCGCGGCGAGGCGTCTGGCGGAGAAGGCCCTCGCCGAGACGGTCGTCCCCGCGGCGAGCGCCGACACGGGCCCGGGCAGCGAGGCGGGCATCCTCGCCCCGGCCGTCGAGCGGGCGTGGCGGCGTACCTACCTCCGTCCACCCGACGAGGCGGAGCGCGCCGCCGCCGCGGCCTTCCTGGCCGACGAGCTCGCCATCCTCGCCGCGCGGGGCGACGACACCGCGGCGCCGGCCGAGCGACGCGTCCGGGCGCTGGCCAACCTCTGCCAGCAACTCCTCTCGAGCAACGAGTTCCTCTATGTCGACTGAAGGCCCGTCCGCACCTCGCTTCGCCCGACGCGACCTCCTCGCCCGCACCGGTTTCGGCGTGGGGGGACTGGCGCTGGCCGATCTGCTCGCCGGCGAGGGCCTGCTCGCCGCGCCGGCCAAGCCGGGCACCGACAAGCCTTTCGCCGATACGCGGCCACGGAAACCGCCGCTGGCCCCCCGGGCCACCGCGATGATCTCGCTGTTCATGCATGGCGGACCGTCGCACGTCGATCTCACCGACCCCAAGCCGGAGCTCGCGCGGCTCGACGGCACCGACTACGGCGGCGAAGTGGCCTTCAGCTTCGTGAACCGGGCGAGCAAGCGGCTCCTGGGGAGCCCCTGGAAGTTCACCCCCTGCGGCGAGTCGGGGACCGAGATCAGCGAGCTCCTCCCCGGCCTCCGTTCCATCGCCGACGACGTCTGCCTGGTGCGCTCGATGCACACCGGCCACAACGGCCACGAGGTCTCGATCCGCTACTTCCACGGCGGCATCCCCGCGGTCCTCGGGAGGCCGGGGCTGCCGAGCTGGCTCACCTACGCGCTGGGGAGCGAGTCGCGCGACCTCCCGGCCTACATGGTGCTCGTCGATCCCGAGGGGCATCCGGTCGACGGCGTGACGAACTGGTCGAGCGGCTTCATGCCGCCCCTCTTCCAGGGCACGGTGCTGCGGGCCCGGGAGCCGCGGATCCCGAATCTCGAGCCGCCGGCCTGGCTCGAGGGTCCGCTCCAGGCGCGGAACCTCGCCCTCCTCGACACGCTCAACCGCCGCCATCTCGAGCGCCATCCCGGCGAGGCCGACCTCGAGGCACGGATCGCCGGCTACGAACTGGCGGCACGGATGCAGCTGGCGGCCACCGACGCCCTCGACGTCTCCGGCGAGACCGAGGCCACCCACCGCCTCTACGGCCTCGACGACCCGGCGACGCGCGAGTACGGCACGCGCTGCCTCGTCGCCAGGCGGCTCGTGGAGCGCGGCGTGCGCTTCGTGCAACTCTTCCTCGGGGGTCAGCCCTGGGACAACCACTCGAACATCCGCGACACCCTCCCCGCCATCTGCCGCCGCACCGACAAGCCGGCTGCGGCGCTCGTCGCCGATCTGAAGGCCCGCGGGCTCCTCGACACCACGCTCGTCCACTGGGGGGGTGAGATCGGCCGGCTCCCGGTCACCGAGGGGGAGGGCGCGGGCTGCGGCCGCGACCACAACGGCCAGGGCTTCAGCATCTGGATGGCGGGAGGGGGCACCAAGGGGGGCATCGCCCACGGCGCCACCGACGAGGTGGGTCACCGGGCGGTGACCGACGTCGTCACCCCCAACGACTGGCAGGCGACGGTGCTGCGCCTCTTCGGACTCGATCACGAATCGCTCGTCTACCGCCACAACGGCGTCGAACAGCGGCTCACCGCCGGCCGCCCGGCCCGGGTGGTCGGGGAATTGCTCGCGTAAACCGGGCAAGAGGGGGGAATCGTGGTGGCCGGCACGCCTGGGCGGCAGCAGGGCCCGCGGCGGCGTCGATGTGGATCCGGGGGGGTTCCATGCGCGTGGCCGGGCGCCGATCGATCCGTCATCGCGGAGGGGCGGCGGTCCGTCTGCTCATGGCGCTGGTGTGCTGCCTCGCGGGGCTCGAGGACGTGCGCGCCGCCGAGGCGGGAGGCGCCGACCTCGGCACCGACCGCGACGCCTTCACCCCGTCGACGAAGACGATCGCACCGGGCCGCCTCCTCCAGGAGGGGTCGTACGTCTACATCGACAACCGCTCCGGACTCCCGACG
>CAZMOU010000062.1:23431-23639 GCA_964567835.1 uncultured Chitinophaga sp.
GTGCCGGAGTACCTGCTGCGCATCGGCGCGACCGACCGGTTCGAGTGGCGACTCGGGGTCGATTACGGCGTCAACGCCCAGGGGAACGTCGTCACGAGCGTGGAGGTGGGCGAAGGTCGCTTCGACGGGCTCCCGCTCTACGAGGCCAACATCCTCTACGGCTTCAAGGCCGACCTCTCCGACCAGGACGGGCTCCTCCCGGAGCGCT
>CAZMOU010000063.1:0-21499 GCA_964567835.1 uncultured Chitinophaga sp.
CCACGTCCCGCCGCCGCCACGGAACCGGTGCCGGCGCGGGCCGGGGCGGCGGCCACCGCCGGCACCGGACCGGTGGCCGTTCCGCCGCCGACGCGCCTCGTCGCCGACTACTCCGCCGCCGACCACCGCGACCGCCTCCGCGCGATCGCCCACGGCACCGCCACGATCCGGGACTGCCTCCGCCGGCACCTGGTCACGAATTACCACCCCGCGCAGTGCTGCTACAACCTGGGCGAGTACCCGGCCACGCGGCCCTGGGATCCGGGGGAGGAGGACGAGGCGGAACTCGACCGCCTCGCGGCGCTCGGCGTCCAGGTGCTCCAGGTCTTCGACGACTGGAACGACTCGCTCCGCCTCTTCGGCGGCGACAAGTATTCGCCGGTGAACCGTGAGGGCTACCACCGCTTCCTGGCGATGGCCCGCGCCCGGGGCTTCAAGGTGCTGACCTACGTCTCCCCCTGCTTTCTCCAGAGGACCGACCCCGACTTCGACCCCGCCTGGAGCCGTCCCGGTGACTTCCTCGTCGTCGGCTACTGGAACATGGCACGCTGCGCTCCGGCGAGCCCGGGCTGGCGGGCCTTCGTGCTCCGGAAGATCGCCCGCGTCATCGACGAGTGGGGGACCGACGGGATCTACGTCGACGGCGGATACCTCATGAACCGGCACGCCGCCAAACGGGCCATGCCGCCGGCCGCCGACGAGATCCCCGCCTTCACCGAGACGCCGGAGGAGGACGGTGCCTTCGCCGACCTCCTGGCACTGATCCACGCCGACGTCAAGCGCCGCGGCGGGATCCTCAAGCTCCACGTCGACGGCGTCGACGCGCCGCGGACGGATCTCGTCACCTACGATTACCTCTGGGTGGGCGAGGGGGTGGCCAATGCCGACGCCCTCCGCGAGGCGGTGAAGGACCATCCCCCCTACGTCGTCCCCTGCCTCGACATGGGATTCACGAGCCTGGAGTCGATCGACGAGCCCTACCTCCACTCGATCCCCTTCATGCAGTTCCCCGTGGCCTTCGGCGGGAGGATCTTCACCGGCGAACGCGGCTTCGTGCCGGGCGTGACCTACCGGGACGACTTCTGGCTCGAGCGCTGCCGCGACGCCCGGGCCATCCACGAGAAGGACCCCTCGGCGCTGCACACCTACTCCGCCTGGGACGAGGTGCCGGGGAGTCCGCGGACGCGGGAGCGTTGGGGGGAGTGGCTCGCCCGCTACCGGCCGCTCGTCGAGGAGGGCTCGCGCGTCTGGCTCGGCATCCGGGACTCCGGCCTCTTCGCCGCACCGCTGCCGGCGGACGTGGTCGCCTCGGCCTTCGCCAACCGTCGCTTCCGGCTCGTCCTCGCCAACCACGGCCGGACGCCCGCGGAGATCGCCACGGCCGAGCCCTGGCTGCGCGACGGCGTCCCCGGGCAGGCGGCGACGCGATTCACCCTACCCCCGCGGTCACTGCTCATCCTCGAGCGGCCGCTCGACCGCGCGTGATCCGGCAGGCGACGTGCCCCGGTCCCGGGCGGTCCGCCTTCGCGGGTCTTCCCGCGGGCGACGGGCGCCGAGGCGGACGGAGTCGGGCGGCGTCCCCTCACCGCGCGGTGACGACGGCGGCGCTGGCCGGCGTGCCCGCGGGCGCGTGGCGGGTGCGGCGGCGGGTGAGGCTGTCGAGCGCGAGATAGACCACCGGCGTGGTGAAGAGCGTGAGACACTGGCTCACGACGAGCCCCCCCACGATCGCGATCCCCAGCGGCCAGCGCAGTTCGGCACCCGGCCCGGTGCCGAGCGCCAGCGGCAGCCCGCCGAGGAGCGCCGCGAGCGTGGTCATCGTGATCGGCCGGAAGCGGAGGATGCAGGCCTCCGTGATCGCCTGCTCCGGCGCGATCCCCCGCTCGCGCTCCGCGTGGAGGGCGAAGTCGATCATCATGATGGCGTTCTTCTTCACGATGCCGATGAGGAGGATGATGCCGATCATCGACATCACGTCGAGTTGGCTCCCGGCCCACTGGAGGGCCAGCAGCGCCCCCAGGCCGGCGCTCGGCAACGTGGAGATGATGGTCAGCGGATGGATCAGGCTCTCGTAGAGCATCCCCAACACGATGTAGACGGTGACCACCGCCGCCAGGATCAGGATCGGCTGGTTGGCGAGGGCCTCCCGGAACACCTGGGCCGTGCCGGAGAAACTCCCGCGCACGGTGGCCGGAAGGCCGATCTCCGCGGCCTTCGCCTCCACCGCCTCCACCGCCGTGCCGAGCGACACCCCCGGCGCCAGGTTGAACGACACCGTGGCGGAGGGGAAGAGCGCGGTGTGGTTGACCATCAGGGGCGTGTTGCCGGTGGACGCCGTGGAGAGCGACTCGAGCGGCACCTGGAGGCCGTTTCTGCCGCTGACGTGCAGGCTGCGGAGCGCGTCGGGCCCCTGGAGGAAACCGGGCTCCAACCCCATCACGACCCGGTACTGACCGAGCGGTTTGTACATCACCGACACCTGCCGCTGGCCGAAGGCGTCGTAGAGCGCGTCGTCGATCTGCTGCGGGGAGATCCCGTAGCGCGCGGCGGCGTCACGGTCGATCGACAGCCCCGCCTGGAGTCCGCGGTTCTGCTGGTCGGAACGGATGTCGGCGAGTTCCGGCATGGCCCGCATGGCACGAACGAGCTTCGGTCCCCACTCGTTCAGGTCGACGAGGTTCTCTCCCCGGAGCGTGAACTGGTACTGCGAACTGCTCGGTCGACCGCCGATGCGGAGATCCTGCACCGGCTGCATGATCATCGTCGCCCCGGTGAGGGCGGAGAGCCTGCCGCGCAGACGGCCGATGACCTGGTCGGCCGACATCCCGTCGCGCTCCTCCTTGGGGACGAGGCTGACGAACATCCGCGCCGCGTTCGGGCTGCCGCCGGCGGCACCGCCGGTGGAGCCGGTGATCCCGGCGACGGCGGGGTCCTCCTTCACCGCCAGGGAGAACTTCGTGAGCAGGCCGCTCATGGTCTGGAAGGAGGTGTCCTGGTCGGCGTCGAGGGTACCGGTGATCCGCCCGGTGTCCTGCTGGGGAAAGAAGCCCTTGGGCACGACGACGTACATCCACACCGTGAGTGCCATCGTCACGAGGTTGACCGCCATGGTCGTCCGCGGGTGGCGCATGACGATCCGGAGGAGAAAGGCGTATCCCCACGTGACGGCGTCGAGGCAGCGCTCGACGAGCCGGTCGGCGAGCGGGCGGCGGCGCCGCGCGGGGGGCACGAGCAGCCAGGCGCACATCATCGGGGTGGTGGTGAGCGACACCACCATGGAGACGCCGATGGCCACCGAGAGCGTGACGGCGAACTCGCGGAACAACCGCCCCACGATCCCGCCCATCAGCAGGATCGGGATGAACACCGCCACGAGCGACACCGAGATGGAGAGCACCGTGAAGCCGATCTCGCGGGCGCCGAGGATGGCGGCGCGGAAGGGGTGCATCCCCTCCTCGCGGTGGCGGGCGATGTTCTCGAGGACGACGATGGCGTCGTCGACGACGAACCCGGTGGCGATGGTCAGCGCCATCAGGGAGAGGTTGTCGAGGCTGTATCCGAGCAGGTGCATCGCCGCGAACGTGCTCACCAGCGACACCGGCACCACCACCGCGGGGATGAGCGTCGCCCGCCAGTCGCGCAGGAACAGGAACACCACGCCGACGACGAGCGCCACCGAAAGGAGGAGCGTGTGCTGCACGTCGGCGATGCTCGCCCGGATCGTGGCGGTCCGGTCCATCGCCAGATCGAGCCGCATTCCCGCCGGGATCTGGGCCCGGAGCTGCGGCAGCACCTCGAGCACGTTGTCCACGGTGCGGATGATGTTCGCCGCCGGCTGCCGGTAGACGATGACCATGATCGTCGGCCTGCCGTTGTAGACGCCGGCCACGCGCACGTCCTCGACCGAGTCGGTGACGGCGGCCACGTCGCCGAGGCGGATCGGCGCCCCCCCTTTCCAGGCGACGACGAGCCGGCGGTACTCGGCGGCGCTGAACAACTGGTCGGTGGTGGCGACCGACCAGGTCGTCGTCCCGTCGTCGATCGTCCCCTTGGGACGGTTGGCGTTGGCCTGCTGGAGGCAGGCGCGGACGTCGTCGAGGCCGAGGTTGTAGCGCTCGATGACGAGCGGATTGACGCTCACCCGCACCGCCGGGGCCGATCCGCCGCTGACCACCACCTGTCCCACGCCCGGCACCTGCGAGAGCTTCTGCTGGAGGAGCGTGCTCGCCACGTCCTGGAGGCGCGGCTTGTCGTGGAGGTCGCTCGTCATCGCCAGGATGAGGATCGGCGCGTCGGCCGGATTGACCTTGCGCGCCTCCGGGTTGCGGGGGAGGTTGCCGGGGAGGCGGCCGCGGGCGGCGTTGATCGCCGCCTGCACGTCGCGCGTCGCCGCGTCGATGTCGCGGTCGAGGTCGAACTGGAGCGTGACCGAGGTCTGCCCGAGCGTGCTCTGCGACGTCATCTCGGTGACGCCGGCGATCTGCCCGAATTGACGCTCGAGCGGCGCCGCCACCGCGGAGGCCATCGTCTCGGCGCTCGCGCCGGGCAGTCCGGCGCCCACGTTGATCGTCGGATACTCCACCTGCGGCAGCGGCGACACCGGGAGGAGGAAGTAGCAGATGGCGCCGACGAGCGTGACGGCCATCGACAGGAGCGTCGTCCCCACCGGACGGCGGATGCACCACTCGGAGAGGCTCATGCACGCGCCTCCGCTTCCGCCGGCAGCGCCGCGGCGGCGGCGTCCTCACCCCGGCCCCGCAGGCGCCGCGCGGCCTCCTCGAACCACAGGTAGATCACAGGCGTGGTGTAGAGGGTGAGGAGTTGGGAGAGGACGAGCCCGCCGATGATCGTGATCCCCAACGGACGCCGCAGCTCCGACCCCACCCCCGTCCCCAGCGCCAGCGGCACCGCCCCGAGCAGCGCCGCCATGGTGGTCATCATGATGGGGCGGAAGCGCAGCAGGCAGGCCTGCTCGATCGCCTCGCGCGGCGTGACGGCCCTGCCGGCGATCCCCCCGCGTTCCGCCGCCACGGCGAAGTCGATCATCATGATGGCGTTCTTCTTCACGATGCCGATGAGGAGGATGATGCCGATGAGCGCGATCACGGAGAGGTCGATGCGGCACCAGTCGAGTGCCACGAGCGCCCCGACGCCGGCGCTGGGGAGCGTGGAGAGGATCGTGATCGGGTGGACCGTGCTCTCGTAGAGGACACCGAGGACGATGTACACCGTCACGATGGCCGCGAGGATCAGCAGGCCCTGGTTGGCGAGCGAAGCCCGGAAGGCGGCCGCCGTCCCCTGGAAGGCGGTCTGGATCCCCGGCGGGAGGCCGATCTCCCGCCGCGCCTCCTCGATCGCGTCGACCGCCTGCCCGAGGGCCACGCCCGGCGCCAGGTTGAAGGAGACCGTGACCACGGGGAACCTACCCTGGTGATTGATCACCAGCGGGCCGGTCGTCTCCTCCAGCCGCGTCACGGCGGCCAGAGGCACGCGGCCGCCGCCGGTGCCCGCCACGGCGCCGGCCGCGGCCGTCCGCACGTACAGCTTGCCGAGGTCCTGCGGGGCGGTGCGGAACGAGGGCTCCACCTCGAGCACCACGCGATACTGGTTCAGCTGCGTGAACATGATCGAGATCTGCCGCTGGCCGAAGGCGTCGTAGAGGGCGTCGTCGATCATCTGCGGCGTGATCCCCAACCTCGAGGCGCTGTCCCGGTCGATCACCAGGCGGGCCTCGCGGCCGGCCGTCTGCTGGTCGCTGGCGACGTCGACGAGTTGGGGGAGTTCGGAGAGCCGGGCCACGAGACGCGGCGCCCAGGCGGCGAGTTCGTCGGCGTCGGGCGACTCGAGGCTGTACTGGTACTGCGTCCGGCTGACGCGCGTCTCCACGGAGAGATCCTGCACCGGCTGCATGTAGAGGTCGATCCCCTCGACGGCGGCGAGCACGGGCTGCAGGCGGCGGATCACCTCGACGGCGCTAGCGTCGCGCTCCTCCAGCGGAACGAGGTTGATCTGGATCCGCCCGCTGTTGAGCGTGGTGTTCGTCCCGTCGATGCCGATGAAGCTCGACAGGCTCTCCACCGCCGGGTCGGAGAGGATCGCCCGGTTGAGGGCCGCCTGCCGGTCCCGCATCGCCTCGAAGGAGACGCTCTGCGGTGCCTCGGAGATCCCCAGGATCACGCCGGTGTCCTGGACGGGGAAGAAGCCCTTGGGTGCGGCACGGTAGAGCTCGAACGTGGCCCACAGCGTGGCGACGAAGACCAGCATGGTCGCCACCTGGTGACGGAACACGAGGTCGAGCGACGCGGCGTAGACGCGCGTGAGCAGGTCGAAGAGGGGGCTCGTGGCGCCGTGACCGCCCCCGTGCCCGCGCCGCGCGGAGAGGAGGACGGCGCACATCATCGGCGTCAGCGTGAGCGACACGATCGCCGAGACGAGGATCGTCACCGAGAGCGTCACGGCGAACTCGCGGAACAGGCGCCCCACCACGTCACCCATGAAGAGGAGCGGGATGAGCACGGCGATCAGCGACACCGACAGGCTCACGATCGTGAAGCCGATCTCCGCGGAACCTTCGAGCGCCGCCTCGAGCGGGCTCTTCCCCTCCTCCACGTAGCGGACGATGTTCTCGATCATCACGATGGCGTCGTCGACGACGAAGCCGGTCGAGATCGTGAGCGCCATCAGGGTCAGGTTGTTGAGGCTGTACCCGAGGGCGTGCATGGCGGCGAACGTCCCCACGATCGACAGCGGCACGGCGATGCCCGGGATCAACGTGGCGGTGACGTCGCGGAGGAAGAGGAAGATGATGAACACCACCAGCGCGATCGTGAGGAGCAGCTCGTGCTGCACCCCCTCGATGCTCGCCCGGATGGTGAGCGTGCGGTCGGTGAGCACGTGCAGCTCCACGGCGGCGGGGAGCGTGGCGCGCAGCTGGGGGAGGATGGCCTTCACCGAGTCGACGACGTCGATGATGTTCGCCCCGGGCTGCCGCTGGATGTTGACGATCACCGCGGGGCGGTCGTCCATCCAGGCCGCCTGCCGGACGTTCTCCGCGCCGTCGATCACGTCGGCGACGTCGGCGAGCCGGATCACGGAGCCGCTCCTGTAGCCGATGACGAGCTCCCGGAACTGCTCCGCCGAGAGGAGCTGGTCGTTGGCCGCGATCGTGAAGGCCTGCCGCGTCCCGTCGAAGCTCCCCTTCGCCTGGTTCACGCTCGCCTGGACGAGCGTGGCCCGCAGATCCTCGAGATTCATCCCCAGGGAGGAGAGGGCCGTCGGGTTCACCTGGACGCGGATCGCCGGCTTCTGCCCGCCGGAGATGCTCACCATCCCCACGCCGGAGAGCTGGGCGATCTTCTGCGCGAGGCGCGTGTCGGCGAGGTCCTGGACGCGCGTCAGCGGCAACGTGTCGCTGGTGAGCGCGAGAGTGAGGATCGGCGCGTCGGCGGGGTTGGTCTTCGTGTAGACCGGCGGGTTGGGGAGGTCGCGGGGAAGGAGGGACGACGCGGCGTTGATCGCCGCCTGCACGGCCTGGGTGGCGACGTCGATGTCGAGGGCCAGATCGAAGCGCAGCGTGACGACCGAGCACCCCTCGGAGCTCGTCGACGTCATCTGCGTCAGTCCCGGCACCTGGCCGAACTGCCGCTCCAGCGGCGAGGTGACGCTCGACGCCATCACCTCCGGGCTGGCGCCCGGGTAGAACGTGAGCACCTGGATGGTGGGGTAGTCGACCTGCGGGAGGGCCGACACCGGCAGTTGGCGGTAGGCGACGACGCCGGCGAGGACCAGTGCCACCATGAGGAGGCTCGTGGCGACCGGGCGGAGGATGAAGGGCCTCGAAAGGTTCACCTGCCCCCCCCGTCACTGCGCGGGCGCGGCGGGCCGAACCCCACCCGAGCCCGCCGGGGCCTCCGGCGCGCGACCGTCGGCCGCCCCCCCCTCGGGCCGCGCCGCGCCGGCCGCGGAGCCGGCGTCGCCGGCCGGCTTCAACCCGCGCACCGACACCTTCGCCTTCGGGGCGAGCTTGTCGATGCCGTCGGTGACGACGAGCTCGCCAGGCTCCAATCCGCTCGTCACCGCCGCGACGTCCCCCTGCACCGGCCCCGGCTGCACGTCCCGCAGGGCGACCGTCGAGTCGGGCTGGACCACCCAGACGAAGCTCCGCTCCGGACCCCGCTGCAGCGCCGAAAGCGGCACCAGCGTGATGCCGCGGAGCGTCTCCACGAGGAGCCGGGCGTTGACGAACTGGTTGGGGAAGAGGGCGTCGTCCTCGTTGGGGAACTCGGCCTTGATTTTCACCGTGCCGGTGGACGGATCGACCTGGTTGTCGATGGCCGCCAGCTCACCGGTCGCCAGCCGCACCTGGAAATCGCGGTTGTACGCCTCGACCCGGAGGCGGCCGCCCGCCGCCAGGGCGCGTTGCACGCGCACGATCTCGTCCTGCGGCACGGTGAAGGTGACGCCGATGGGACGCACGGCGGCGATCACCGCGAGCCCCGCCGGATCGCCGGAGCGGACGATGTTGCCGGCGTCGACCAGGCGCAGGCCGATCCGGCCGGAGATCGGCGCCTCGATGCGGCAGTAGTCGAGTTGGAGCCGGGCGTTGTCGATCAGGCCGACGTCGATCTGCGTGGCGGCCTCCGCCTGGCGGACGATCGCCCGCTGCGAATCGATCTGCTGCTGGGTCGCCTGGCGGAGCTCGGCGAGCGTCTCGGAGCGCTCGAGATCGAGCTTGGCGGCCTCGAGCGCCGCCTCGTCCCGGGCCAGCTGTGCCTCGGCCTGACGCAATTGCACCTGGTAGGGGCGCGGATCGACGATCGCCAGGAGGTCGCCGGCGGCCACCGGCTGCCCCTCGGTGAAGGCGACCTCCACCAGTTCCCCGTCGACCCGGCTGCGCACGGTGACGGTGTTGCTCGCCACCACGGTGCCCAGCCCGTCGAGATGCAGGTCCATGTCCCCCTGCCGCGCCTCGACGGCGGTCACCGGCACGACGCGCGGGGGCGGGCCCTTGGGTGCCGGCGCGCGCCGGGACACGAGCGCCGATCCCCGCTCGAGCAACGCCTTGGCCGCGCCGGCGAGCGCCGGATCGCGCCACACCGCCACCACCGCGGGCCCCGAGAGGAGGACGACCGGGAGCAGCCACCAGCGCCGACGCCGGCGCGGCGCCGGGGCGGGCGTGCTGGCGGCGTTGGTGGCATGGTCCCCGGACATCGTTCCACGATCTTACCTCACCCCCGGCCGGAGCGGGCCGGGCGGCGGCCCGCCGGGTGCTCGCCGCGTGGCGGCGGGGCGCCGGTATGATCGGCCCATCGACGCCCGCGCGGTGGCACCGATCCGCTGTCCTGCCCGACGCCCGAGGCCGCCGTCCGACCCATGCCCCGCGTCCCGATTCCTGCCCGCCACCCTCCGGCCCGCATCGGCTGGCTGTTCGTCGGCTGGCTGTTCGTCGGCGGCGTCGCGCCGGCCGTGGAGGTGGAGTCCATCGGAGCGGGGGTGCGGATCGCGGGCACGACGCAGGCGTGGCACGCCGAGCGCGGCACCGACGGTCTCTTCCGCCTCCGCTGCGACGTCCGTGCACCGAACGCCGACGGCGTGCCGGCGTGGCGTCCCCTCTTCGACGCGGGGCTGCCGCTCGTCGGCGGCGCCGACTTCGACCTCCTCGCCGACGAGGCGGTCGGCGAACGCACCGGCCCGGGTGCCGCCGCGATCCTCCTCCGCGGCCGGCAGCGCCGGCACGGCTTCGACTGGGACGCCCGCGTCGATCTGGACGACCGCTCCGGTCTCGCCCGCGTCCGCGTCCGCTGCCGGCTGGAGGCGGCGCTCGTCCTCCGCGGGCTCGAGCCGGAGTTCGCGCTGTGGATGGACCGACCCGCGGTCGACGTCGCGCTCGACCAGGGGACGGCGAGCATCGACGCCGGCACGGCGGATCGCCGCTGGGGCAACTGCTTCCCGGCGGCGCTCGTGTGGGACGACGGCGTCGAGGTGGCGATGTTCGTCGCCGCCGAGGCGCTCGACTGGATGTCGCCGCGGAACCTGTACCGCTTCCGCGATTGCCGCGTCGCCTCCTGGAGCGATCCGGTCGCCGGGCGCACGGCGCTGGGACTGCGCGTGGTGACGCGCAACTTCCACGAGCTCGGCCCCGGCGACGTCACCTGGGATGCCTGGATCGCCGCCGCGGCGACGCCGCGGCCGACGCGCGCCGAGGCCCTCGCCCGGGTCGTCCGCACCTTCGCGCCGCTCCATCCCACCACCGCCGCGCCGCTCGTCGACCGCCTCACCGGCCTCCCGGCGGCGTGGGGCACCATCGCCGCCGGCGTCGACGAGGACCTGCGCCGCCGCGGCGTCGTCTGCGACACCGTCGACCTGCCCGTCCCCTGGACCGACGCCCCGCTGTTTCCCGAGGACCGCGTCGATCGGCTCCCGGTGGCCACCGACGTCGCGCTCGCCTCGGCCTGCGATCCCTCCCGCGACCGGGAGCGCGTCGTCGACGGCTGGGATTTCACCACCTGCCACGGCGGCCTCGGCCTGTGGCTCGTCCACGACCGCCTCCGGCCCGATCCCGTTCGCCATCGCTTCCTCGCGGAGAAGGTCCGCGCGATGCGCCTCTTCCTCGACCCCGATCTCGGGCTCATCCGCCACGGCACGCGCCTGCCGCCCCATGTCGGCGACAAGGAGATGGCCTGGCAGAGCCTGATGAACGCGATCGAGACGGCGCGCGTGTGGCGGACGCTCGACCGGGGCGACGTCGATCCGGCCATCGGCGGCATGGCGCTGGTCGGCACCGACGGCCTGGTCGACGTGGTGCTGCGGAACGACCGCCTCCTTCCCCAGTGGTACGACCCGGTCTCGGGGAAGCCGCTCGTCCAGGCCGACCAGCCCGAACTGGGCGTCGTCAGGGAACCGTGGCAGCTCGGCAGCCACGCCTGGCTGCTCACCGAGGCGGCGGCGATCGACGGGGACGCGCGCCGGCTCGAGGAGGCGCGGTCCGCGCTCGACCGGCTCTTCGCGCCGCTCGAGTGGCGGGTGACCAACGAGCGGTACGACGTCGCCTACGGCGACCCGGCCGACCACCCCGTGACCGAGATCTTCGGACACGCCTGGGGCGTCGCGGCCTGCGCGCGTCTGGAGGCGATCGACGGCGACGCCCGCTGGCGCGAGAGGGGCGACGCCTTCCTCGACGTCCTCCTCCGCCAATCGTCCTGGTACGAAAGCGCCCTCCGCGACGATCCGCGCGACCGGGCGGTGCGGAACGCCGGGCTGTTCCGCAACCACGCCGGCGCCTTCACCGGTTCCCCCTGGGAGAACGCCGAGGCCGCCCTCGCGCTCTCCGTGCGCCTGCGCTTCGACCTCCTCTCCGGACGCGCACCGCGTGAGCCGCTCCTGGCGATCGAGAACCTCCAGCGTCTCAACGCCGCCACGTTCTTTCCCCGCTGCTGCCCCGACGAGGCCCTCGCCTGCGCCCGGCTCGCCGATCATCCGGCCTCGTCCCTGCCGATCGAGGACGCCTACACGCCGGAGCACGGCGGCCTCCATGGCGGCACCGGTCGCGTGGCCTACATGGCCGGATCGGCCTTCGCCTGGGAGCTGCTCTTCGACGCACTGGCCCGGGCCGACGACCCGGCGGTGATGCTCATGAACCTCGACGCCATCGAGGGGTGCGCGGCGTCGCTCCGCGGGATCGAGCGGCACTTCGTGGCCTACAACCCGCTCGGGGAGGGGCGGACGGCGACGGTGACCTTCCTCCATCTTCCCGCCGGGCGCTACCGCCTCGTCGCGGGCGACCACGCGGCGGTGGAGACGACGGCCGACGCGCTCGCCGCCGGGATGCGGATCGACCTGCCGCCGCGCGGCCGGGTGCTCCTGTCGCTCGCGCGTCTCGACGCCGACGCCGAGCGGGAGGCGTTCGAGCGCGATTCGCGCGACGCCGACCGCATGGCCGCGGAGTGGGCCGCGCTCCACCGGGCGCTCCGCCGTGGCGGCATGACCGCGGAACTCGGACGCCGCCGCGACGCCTGGCGGACCGCGCGCGACGCCTTCATGGCGCGGCGAGCCGCCGCCGATCGTCCGGCGCCGTGATCAGCGCGCGGGCCGCGTCGCCCCCCGCGGACGCCACGCCTCGGGGGGGGACGAGGCGCGCTGCGAACCCCAGCGGGCGAGAAACCCCGCCACCTCCTCCTCGAACGCCTGCGGCTCGGCGCCGAACGCGGCCACGAAGTCCTCCCGCCGCCGCGCGGGACTGTCGGGCGACAGCGGGTGCTTCGCGCCGACGAGGCGCTGGTAGGTCGCGAACCCCTCCGGACGGGTGCGGGCGAGGAAGGCGGTGAGCGCCCAGGCCCGCGCGTAGGCTGCGGCGCCCTCCTCCGCGTCGCGGAACGACGCGTCGGAGTCGAGGATCCCCTCCAGATCGCCCGGACGACGGTCGGCCAGGAAGCGGTCGAGGAGAGGCCGGTTGATCTCGTCGATCTCCCTCCAGCCGCGCTCGCCGTAGGTCGCCAGCCCCTCGGCGACCCACACCGGCACCGGCGCCAGACGCTGGTGGAGGCCGCAGTTGAAGGCCAGTTGGTGGATCGCCTCGTGCACGAGCGTCGACACCAGCCCCGCCGCCTGCGGCGTGGA
Source organism: uncultured Chitinophaga sp. (assembly GCA_964567835.1). Lineage (GTDB taxonomy): Bacteria > Planctomycetota > Planctomycetia > Pirellulales > UBA1268 > QWOP01. The sequence continues at coordinate 12,616 of CAZMOU010000063.1, forward strand.
GAGGATCTGCAGGCCGGCCCGGGCGGCCGTCGTCGCCGGACGGCGTGCGAGCGTGCCCGCGCGGGTGAGATCGAAGGTGGTGACGCGGTTGGTCCGGGCGTCGTAGAACCCGGCCGCCCGCCGGGTGCCGCCCGCCATCGCCTCTCTCGAGAACGTCTCGTAGCGCTCGCGGTCGGAGAAGATCACCACCACGAGCGGGTGTGGCGGCGACGCCACCTCGAGCCCCGCCTTCCTCCAGTGGGCGATGAAGGCCCCGTGGAGCCGCTCGAAGAGCGCGCCGCACCACTCGGCGTAGGGCTTGGGGGTGTCGTGGCAGACGACGTAGTGGTCGGTGACGAGAAACGAGAACCCCTCGGGCAGGTCGGCGAGGATCCGCGTGCCGAGTTCCCGCGGCGGGAGCGGGGCGACGGCCCCCTCCACCGGCCGCAGCGAACGCACCGCCGCGGGCCGCAGCACCTCCAGACGCTGGTCGTCGAGTTGGAGGAGCATTCCGCCGTCGGCGGCGCGCACGACCACCCGTCCCTCGAGCGCGCGTTCGCCGTCGGGCCCCGTCGTCACGACCGCGACGCGCGGGGTTGCGTCGGCCGGCTCCCGCACCGCGGCGGGATGCGGTGGCTCGGCGGCGGCGGCGAGCGCGGCCCCGGCGACGAGGAGCGCCACGGCGGCGCGACGGCGCCCAGCGGCGAGGGGATGGTGCGGGTCCATCGGGGTGAACACCGGGCGGCGGGGCGGGAACCACCGGATCCGACTCCATGCGACCATGGCGCCGCCTCGGGGGGAAGGGCACCCGCGGGGCGCGGGGGAGCGACGGTCCGCCTGGCCCGGCCGGGACGGCCCGCGTCGGGCGATCCCCTCCCGGTCGCCGGCCGGTCCTGAACGCGATACGCTGCCGCCATGCCGCGAACCCCGACGCTCGCCACGAACCCTGCGCTTCGCCTGCTGTTCTGCTGCGCGATCTACCTGGCGCAGGGAATCCCTTACGGCTTCGTCACGGTGGCGCTCGCCGCGTGGCTCGCCGGCCGCGAGGGGGCGGGCGCGGGGGCGGTGGGCACGGTCATCGCGCTGGCCGTCCTCCCCTGGAGCTTCAAGTGGCTGTGGGGGCCGGTCGTGGACTCCGGGCTCTTCTCCTCCCTCGGCCGCAGGCGCCCCTGGCTGCTCCTCGCCCAGGCGATGATGGTGGTCACCGGCCTCCTCCTGGCTTCGGCCGGCGGCGACACGGCGCTCCTGGGCCGGCTCGTCCTCCTCCACAACGTCTTCGTCGGCCTCCAGGACGTGGCGATCGACGCCCTGGCCGTCGACATGCTCGAGGGGAGACAGCGCGAACGCGCGAGCGGCATGATGTTCGGCTCGGCCTACGCCGGCACGATCCTCGGCGGCGCCGGTCTCGGCCTGGTGATGGCGCGCTTCGGACTGGCCGCGGCGGTGGCCGTGATGGCGGCGATCCAGGCGACGACGTTCCTGACGGTGCTCCTCGTCCGCGAGCGGCCCGGCGACCGGTTCCTCCCCGGGCCGCGCCGCTCGGTCGACCCGCCGCGCCCCGCTTCCGCGACACGCGCGCCGGGCGGGCTCCTCTGCGACCTCGCCGCCGCGATGGTCCGGCCGGCGGCGCTGCGGACCGGGATCGGTGCGGTGATGGTGAAGATCCTCCCCGCGATGCTCTCCGTGATCATGACGGTGACGATGTTCGAGCGCCTCGGCTGGACGGAGGCCCGCTTCGCCGAGGTGAGCGGCGGGTTCGGGAATCTCCTCGGCTTCCTCGCGGCGGTCGCCGCCGGGTTCCTCGCCGCGGCCTGCGGCCCGAAGACCGTCGCCTGCGCCGCCAATTCGATCCTCGCCGCCACCTGGATCCTCCTGGCGGCCCTCCCCTCCCTCTGGGAACACGAGATGACGATCTGGATCTGGTTCGGCGTCCACGAGGCATGTCTCGCCTTCGTGTCGGTCTCGCTCTTCGCCCTCTTCATGCGGGTCTCGACCCCCGCGGTGGCGGCGACGCAGTTCACCGCGTCGATGGCGCTCTTGAACCTGGCCACGAGCTTCGGTTCCTGGCTCGCCGGCCCGGTGAGCGAGTGGCTCGACGCCCCGGCGGCCTTTCTCGTGGCGGGCCTCCTCCAGCCGCTCGGCGCGATCCTCCTCCCCGACGCCCCCACCGGGGGGAGCGGCCCGGCCCCGCTCGCCGGCGACGGCCATCTGCCCCCACCCGACTCCGACGCCGTCATGATTCGCGCGGGGCTGCCGCCCGGCGCGGCATGCGCGACCGGCCGTCGCCTCGCGCCCCTCGGCGCGCTCCTCCTCGCGGCCGCGGCGGCGCTCGCCGGCGGCCGCGGCGACGCCGCGGAACCGCGTCCGGGCTGGTCCGACCGGGCCGCCGCGGCCCAACGCGAGCGGATGGATCGCCAGTCGTTCTGGGACAACCTCGACCGCGACTGGTTCCTCGACAACGTCCCGCTCCTCGAGTGCCCCGACGCCGAACTCGAGACCACCTGGTGGTACCGCTGGGAACTGCTCACCAAGCACCTCACCTACGGCTCCCCCGACACCGGATGGGTGTTCACGGAGTTCCTCGATCGACCGTTCTGGTCCGGGGCCTACGGCGCCATCTCCTGTCCGGCCGGCCACCAGCTCGCCGAGGCACGCTGGCTGCGTTCGCCGCGGATCGCGCGCGACTACGCGCGCTATTGGGTGACCACGCCCGGAGCCCAGCCGCGCAACTACTCGACCTGGCTCGCCGACGCGGTGTGGGGGGTGCACCTCGTCCATCCCGCGCGGCTCCACCTCGGGCAGCCGGGGCGTCCGGGCGTCGCCGCGGACGACGTCTTCCCTCTCGACATCCGCGCCGGACTCGAGGCGAACACCAAGGCCTGGCGCGACCGGCACTTCGTCGAGTCGACCGGCCTCCACTGGCAGGTGGGCCATGACGACGGGATGGAGTTCAACATCGCCAGCCGGCAGACGAAGGACATCCTCCGCGGCGCCCCCTCCTACCGGCCGAGCTTCATCGCCTACCAGTGGGCCGACCTGGTGACGCTCGCGCGGATGGCGGATCTCGCCGGGGAGCCCGCCCGCGCGGCCGACCACCGCGCCGCCGCCGACGCGCTCCGCACGCGGATGGAGGAGGCGCTCTGGGACGAGCGCCGCGGCTTCTTCCTCGCCGCCTTCCGCGACGACGAGACGCTCGACGGCGCCACCGTGAAGGCGGGGAGCCGGATGTACGACACGGGGCGCTTCGCCGGCTCGCCGCACGGCCGCGAGCTGATCGGCTACGTCCCCTGGCAGTTCGACATGCCGTCGCGCGGCAGGGGGTACGAGCGGGCCTGGAAACACCTCGTCGACCCGGACGTCTTCCGCGCCGCGTTCGGACCCTGCACCGTCGAGCGCCACGATCCGCTCTTCCTCCTCCAGCCGCACTGCTGCTGGTGGAGCGGACAGAGCTGGCCCTACGCCACCACGCAGACGCTCAAGGCCCTGGCCAACGTCCTCCAGTTCCGCTCCGACGCCTTCGGCGAAGACGGTCCCGGCCTCGGGGAGGTGGTCACGCCGCGGGATTACGTCGATCTCCTCGCGACCTACGCCCGCACGCACCGCAAGGGGGGCCGGCCCTATCTCGCCGAGGCCTGCCATCCGGACACCGGCAGTTTCGAGGGACACGACGCCTTCAACCACAGCGAGCACTACTTCCACTCCGGCTTCGCCGATCTCGTGATCACCGGTCTGGCGGGGCTCGTGCCGCGCGACGACGACACCCTGGAGATCCGCCCGCTCTTCCCGCCGGAGTGGGACCACCTCCGCCTCGACCGGGTCGTCTACCGGGGCCACGAGATCGCCGTCGTCTGGGACCGCGACGGATCGCGGTACGGCCTGGGCGCCGGCCTCCATCTCCTCGCCGACGGCGACGTCCTCGCCTCGTCGCCGACGGTGGGGCGTCTCACCGCCACGCTGCCGCCGCTCTCGGAGGCGCTCGTCGCCGCGGGACTGGTCGACGACGGCCTGAGACCGGGGATCGTGCCCACGCGCGTCAACGTCGCGGTCAACAACGACGGCGGCTACTTCCCGCGCGTCGTCCCCTCCTCCGTCGCCCCCGGCACCTCGCCCGCCCGCCTCCAGGACGGCGTCGCCTGGTACCTGCGCTCGCCGCCGAACCGTTGGGAGAGCGCGGCGCCCGGGGAGACGGCGACGCTCGTCGTCGATCTCGGACGCCCGCGGCGCGTCGATGCCGTCTCGCTCCTCCTCCTCGACGACACCCCCGACCTCCTCGCCGGCACCGCCGACGCGGCGGTGCCGGGGCGCGACGGGGCACCCTCCGACGTCCGCGTGCCCGCGGCGATCGACCTCGAGGTCTGGAACGGCGACGGCTGGGAGGGAATCGCGGACGCCCGCGTCACCCCCCCGATGCCCGCGGGCCACCGCGCCAACCGGATCCGCTTCGAGCCGCGCGACGTCGAGCGGCTGCGCGTCGTGCTCCGTCCGCGGTCCGGATGCCGGGTCGGGCTCTCGGAAGTCGAGGTCTGGGGCGAGGCGGTGCTGCCCCTCCCCGCCGCGGCCATGCCCTCCGGCAACCTGGCCTTCAATCCGGGGGGCGACGGCGCCCCCCCCTTTCCCCGGGCGAGCGCCTCGCACACCTCGCGGTACGACCGGGTCGACCGGGCGATCGACGGCGTCGTCTCCTACCAGGTCAACCCGAACAACCGCTGGACGGCGTACGAATCCCCCGACTCGAGCGACTGGCTGGAGGTCGACTTCGGCGCGCCGCGGCGCTTCGCCCGCGTGGAACTCGCCCTCTACGACGACCGGGGGGGCGTGCAGCCGCCGGAGCGGTTCCATCTGGAGGTGTGGCGCGACGGGGAATGGCAGCCGGTCACCGCCGAGGTCCACACCCCGGAGCGGCCCCTCGGCAACACCCTCAACGAGATCCGCTTCGAGCCCGTCACGGCGACGAAGCTGCGCGTGGTGTTCACGCACGCGGGCGCGTCGCGGAGCGGCGTCTCGGAGATCATGGTGTGGGCCGACTGATCCGCCGGCGGTGCCGACGGCCTCCGGACCTGCTCGGGCGCCGCGACGGACGCCACGTTGACGCCCCCCCCCCGAGCGCGGGATCATTCCGTCAGGGTTCGATCCATCCGTCACGGAGCCCGCCCATGCGCCGCCTCGCCGCCGTGCCCCTCGCCGTCGTCCCGCTGCTCGGGTTCCTCGTCGCGCCGGACGCATGCCGCGGCGAGGAGAAGGTGCTCTTCAGCTATCCGCTCTTCGACGGGCAACCGTCGCACCGCATCGTCTCGGTCGATGCGGCGAAACGCGAGGTGGTGGTGGCACCGGTGGACCGGGGCGGATTCATGACGCCCACCGAGGGGCCGGGGATCCTCGTGGTGCCGTCGCGGGCCGGTGGCTCGCCCGACACCGCGGTCCGCATCGAGGTCGCCGAGATCCTCGACGACGGCTCGCTGCGTGCCACGTTCGGCCAGGGGGCCGTGGAGATCGTCGCCAAGGGGCCGGCGCTCGTCGCCCGGCCGTTCGCCGGTGACGTGACCGCCGCGTCGGCGGAGCCCCCCAGGACCGCCTCGACCAAGGCCCTCCGCGCCCTTCCCGACGTCGTGCGCCCGCCCGCCCCGGCGCCGGCCGCGGCCGGCCCGGCGGTCGATGCGGTGGCGGCGGCCCGGGCCGCCGCCCGGCGCATGGTGTCGATCAGCAACCTCAAGACGCTCGCCCTCGCCTTCCACAACTATCACGACACCTACGGTCGCTTCCCCCCGGCGGCCGTCATCGGCCCCGACGGCAGGCCCTGGCACTCGTGGCGCATCCTCATCCTCCCCTTCCTCGAGGAGGTGGATCTCCACAAGCAGTACGACTTCGGCCAGCCGTGGGATGCGCCGGCCAATCTCGCGGTGGCCGAGAAGATGCCCAAGGTCTTCCAGGATCCGATCGCCGGCGTGAAGGACGGCTCGACCTGCTACGCCGTGCTCGTCGGCGACGCCACCCTGTTCCCCCCGGACAAGAACCCGACCATGGCCGCCGCGGACGACACGACGGCCGCCTCCCGCGGCGGCCCCCGCCTCGCCGAAGTCACCGACGGCACGTCGAACACGATCATGATCGCGACGGTCGACACGGCGCGGAAGATTCCCTGGACCAAGCCGGAGGACATCGTGGTCGGCCCCGACGGTCCCTCCATCGGCACCCCCGACGGCATCGCCGCGCTCCATCGGGCCGGCGCCGTCAAGGCCGGGCTCGTGGCGATCGCCGACGGCTCGGTGCGGGCCCTCGCGGAGGCGCTCGACAGGGAGACCCTGACGGCGATCACCACCCGCAACGGCGGCGAGGTCGTCGACCACGAGAGCCTCGCCGTCGAGGGCATCGCGGAGGCCGGCGGCGGCATGCGTGCCATGAAGATCGTCGCCGGCGCCGACGGCACGCCCTATCTCGATTCCCCCTGACACCCGCGCGGGAGCGGCGCGACACGCGCCCCCCGCGGCGTCGTTCCTCCGGACAGACGACCCCTCCCCCGTGGTGCCCCATGCGTTCCTCCCCCCTCTCCGGCCGCGCGTGCGCGGCGATCGTGGTGTCGCTGGCTTCGCTTTTCCCACCCGCCGCGCGGGCCTGCTGCCCCGCCTGGCGTGCAGGCGCCATGGTGCGGATCGCCGACCAGCGCATCCTCGTCGCCTGGGATCCGGCGACGGGGATCGAGCACTTCGTCCGCGAGGCGCGCTTCTCGGGCGGCGCGGCCAAGGCCGACGACTTCGGCTTCCTCGTGCCCTCCCCCACGGTGCCCGAGATCGCCGAGGCCGACGGCGGCGTGTTCGACGCCCTCGCCGAGACGAGCCGGCCGAAGATCGTCGAGGTCACCACGCTCCGCACCCACTGGTCGCTCCTCGGCGCGCTCTTCCTCTCGTCGAGGGTGACGCCGGCGTCGCGCACGACCGACATGGCGCCCATGGCTCCCCGGGCGGCCGTCGAGGTGGTGAAGACCGCGCGCGTGGCGGGGTACGAGGCGGCGGTGCTGCGGGCCGACGACCCGGAACTGCTGGGGAAGTGGCTCGCCGACAACGGCTACCAGTCGCGTCCGGAACTGGTGGAGTGGTCGCGGCCGTACGTCGACGCGGGCTGGATGATCACCGCCTTCAAATACGTGGGCAGCGCGGAGCGGGTCGACGTGGCGGCGGTGCGGATGTCGTTCGTCACCGAAGCGCCCCTCTTCCCCTACCGCGTGCCGACCGACCAGATCGCCCCCGAGGGACGCGGCCACATGCTCCGCGCGTTCGTCGTCGGCCCGGGGCGCGCGGCGGGGACGCTGGGCACGGGGGACGCGGCGCGGCCCTGGTCGCGGGCGCGCGTCGCCTATTCCCGCCCCCTCTCGGCCGACGGCGGCTCGGCGGCGATCCTCGCCGGCGCCCTTCCCGCCGGCGCCGCCGCGGCCCACGACGACGCCTGGCTCACCACCTTCGAGGACGATTCCTGGCCCAGCGGCACCGACGACCTGACCTTCGCCTTCGACGCCGCCGCGAAGCCCTACCGGCAGGTGGTCGAGAAACCGGTCACCAGGGAGGTGCTCGTCCCGCTCGACGTGTTCGCCGTGGCGGCGGCGGGGCTCGCGCTCGTGTCGTTCGGCCGCCGGGCGCGGGGCTGAGCCGGCCGCGGCTCCGCGGGCGCCGCCGCCCGCGTCCGCGGCGCGGACGCGGCCCCGGTCATCGCGCCGCCACGATGCCCGCTCCCGACGCGGGCGGCGCGTCAGCGTCCGTCCCGGCGCTCGTGGAGCACGATCGCGAGCAGGGCGAAGGTCTTCGGGTCGACGAGCCCCTCGCGGGCCCGATCGCGGAGCCAGTCCCAGGCCCGCGCGAGCGGCACGGTGAAGACCTCGATCACCTCGGCCGCCTCGCCCGAGTGGCGTGCGGCCGGGTCGGGCACGCACCCTTCCGCGACGTAGGTCGCGATCACCTCGTCGGTGAGGCCGGCCGAGGTGGTGAAGTCGGCGACCTTCCGCAGGCTGCCGGCGACGAGCCCCGCCTCCTCCGACAACTCGCGCACGAGCGCTTCCTCCGCGGACTCCCCTGGCTCCACGATCCCGGCCACGATCTCGATCACGCCCCGTTCCAGCGGGACGCGCCACTGCGAGAGGAACACCGCCTCACCGGCGGCCGTGACCGGCAGGCAGGCGACGATCCCGGCGGCGCCGCGCCGGCTGGCCATCTCCCATCCATGCTCCGCGTCCCCCGCCCGGTAGATCCGACGGACGAAGCGCAGGATCCGCCCCTCGAGGAGCGTCTCGTCGCGGACGACCCGGAGACCTTCGGAACCGCTCATCGTCGCTCCTCGTCGCGGGGGATCTGGGCCAGGAACCGTGCCTCGACCTCGTGCATGACCGCCTCGACCGCGGCGCTCCTCCGCGCCGGGAGGAGCCGGGCGGCGAACGTCTCCCCGAGGACCCGAGCCGCCGCGGCGCGGGCCGCGGCGTCGTCCCCCTCGTAGAGGATCGTGCCCTGGTCGTACACCGGCGCCAGGAGACGCCGCCCGGCGACCGGCTCGTCCTCGAGCACGATCACGCGCTCCTCCCCACGCAGCTCGACGTTCAACCGCCCCGGGATCGCGGCCTTGCCCGACCCGCCGGCGAGCTTTCCGGTGGGCCGGCCGTCGGACTCGGTGAGCTTGTAGGCGGCCGAGAGGGCGTTCCGCGTCTTGTCCTGCATGACGAGCATCTGACCGGTGACGTAGTCGATGAACGTGCGTGGATCGACGCCGATGCCGCGCACCGCCGCGTCGATGGCCTCGAGATCCTCCGGCCGCGAGACGTCGGCGATCGAGATCCGGTCGCGGGCCGGGTCGGTGAAGCCCTCCTCGTGGAGCCGGCGGAGCGCGTGGCGGGCCTGCGCGGCCAGATCGCCCGAATCGAGCCGCATGA
>CAZMOU010000063.1:21509-23592 GCA_964567835.1 uncultured Chitinophaga sp.
GCATCTTTGCACCTACGCTCTTCGCAGGGTGCTAACCGTAGACGATCAAGACGATTGGAGCGATGCTGGCACCGAAGGTGGTCCAGCCGAAGATCGCCTTGCCCGATGCCCGGTGCCTCTTCTTGAGCGCGATCACCTTCTCGATCCCGGCGAAGGGCTCGATGAGGTCGACCAGGAGCGTGATCCGCTCGCTGGCCGCGACCGCCGCCTCCATCGCCCCGAGCTCGGTGTCGTAGGAGGCGAGGAAGCGGTGGGCGGTGGTGCCGGCGGCGCGGAGCTCGGGGAGCACCAGCGCCGCGGTGTCGTTGCTCGTGGCCCGCACGCCGGCGACGGCGAGGGCCGCGAGCGCCCGCACATGGTCCTCCTCCGAGATCGCGGAGCGCTTCCCCGCCTCCACGAGGCGTCCCGGGCCGATCGTGCGCCCGAGTTCGACCGCGTCGGTCGTCACCGCCGTCTCGTAGAAGGCCCGGAGGAGGAGCGGCTCGAGATGGGCCGCCAGTTCGCCCGGCCCCTCGACCGAGAGCACGGGCTCTCCGGGGAGGAGCACCGTCCCGTCGGCCGCGGCACGGACGCGGAGGGGGAGCCGGCCGTCGTGCCGATCCACCACCTCGCGCCAGGGGCCCTCGTCGAACAGGCCGTTGCCCCCCCGCGCCGCCTGGTCGGCGTAGAAGTCGCGGGCGAAGTCGATCTCGGCATGCGTGACGCGCGGCCGCAGGGCCTCGAGGACCGCACGCCGCACGCCGCCCACGACGAGGTACGCGCCGTTCCGCGACTTCCGGAAGGTGAGCGTGAAGGTCTCGGTGACCCGGCCCCGCGCCCCGCGGATCCGGGCCATCGTCCGGTTGTAGGCGTCGGTGGAGATCACCTTGTTGCGCCGGGCGATGTCGAGGCGGACGTCGTCGTCGGGAATGCCCCGGTATTCCTCCCAGGTGATCTCCGGGAAGCGGCGCAGGCTGTCGCGGTAGCCGTCGAGGTCGAAGGGCATGGGACTCGGGGTCCGGGTGGCTGCGTGCGGCGCGGGGCCCACCGGCCCCGGGATCGACCGGCGGCCCCGTCCGGCGGGCGGGTCGCCGTCATCTTGGTCCACCCTTCACGGTGGCTCAATGCCCGCGGGCGGCCGGCACCCATTCCGCCCCCCGGGGGCCCCGGAGACAAAATCGGGGGCGGGCGGACTCCTTGGAAGGGATACGGGGGACGACGGCGGGGTGACGGCCATGGACGACACACGCGCGGGACTCGTGGCGGGGGATGCGGCGGCCTTCGCCCGCCTCTACGACCGGCTCGCCGGGCGTCTCCTCGCCGCCGCCAGGCTCCTCACCGGCAGTCACCACGAGGCGGAGGACGTGCTCCACGATCTGTTCGTGACGCTGGCCCGCGGCCGGGCCCGCCTGTCGACCGTGACCGATCTCGACGCCTACCTGTTCACCGCCCTGCGACACACCGTCGCCCGGCGGGGCAAGCGCGAGACCGCGCGGCGCCGCACGCTCGAGAGCCTCGCGCGGCGCACCTTCGACGCCACCGGCCCGACCGGGCCCACCTCGCCCCCCGCCGCCCCCGCCGACGACGAACTCGCCGCGGCGATCCTCGCGCTGGCCGCCAGGGCTGCGGCCGTCGAGGGCCGTGCCGCCGACGCCCTGGCCGACACGATCCGCCTCCATCGCCTCGCCTCGCACGCCGACGGGACGGTCCTCGTCACGCACCTGGTGGCGCTCTCCCTCCGCGGCATGGCGCGAGAGACGCTCGGCGCGGTCCTGCCGCGGCTCTCGCCGGCGGACCTGCCGCTCCTCGACGACCCCGCGCTCGTCGATCTCGGGGCGCCGCCGCCGGGCCTGATCGCGCCGCTGCTCGGCGAGGAGGCGCTGCTGCTGGCGACCTGCGCCGACGTGGCGACGAAGCGGACGACCCTGACCGGACTGCGGACGGAACTCGGCATGGGGGCCGCGGGCGACGCGGACGGCTGGGACGTCGTGCCGGATGCGGCCTACCGGGTGTTCTTCCTGCCGGCCGAGGCCGCGGGGATCGTCGATCTCATGCGCCGTTTCCAGGTCGTCGCCGCGAGCCCCGATTTCAGCACCAAAGGCCT
>CAZMOU010000064.1:0-23245 GCA_964567835.1 uncultured Chitinophaga sp.
GAGAAGGGCATCTACCCCGCGGTCGATCCGCTCGCCTCCTCCAGCCGCATCCTCGATCCGCAGTACGTCGGCGAGCGGCATTACAGGATCGCCCGCCGCGTCCAGCGGACCCTGCAGCGTTACCGCGAGCTCCAGGACATCATCGCCATCCTCGGCGTCGACGAACTCTCCGAGGAGGACAAGCTCGTCGTCCACCGTGCCCGCCGGATGGAGCGGTTCCTCTCGCAGCCCTTCCTCGTGGCCGAGGTGTTCACCGGCAAGCCGGGCGAGATCACGAAGCTCGATGACACGATCCGCTCCTTCGAGGAGATCGCCGACGGCAAGTGGGATCACCTCCCCGAGCAGGCGTTCATGTACGTCGGGCCGATCGAGCAGGCCGAGGAACAGGCCCGGAAGATGGCCGCCAAGGCCTGATCCCCCCACCGCCCCCCCGAGCTCCGCGCCCCACCGCCCAGGACCGCACGATGGCTGAAGCGAAGACCCACGACGGCGTCCGCTGCGTGATCACGACCCCCGAATCGACGGTGCTCGACACCAGGGCGAAGTTCGTCTCGCTGCCGCTCTTCGACGGGCAGCGCGGCGTCGGCCACGGTCACGCGCCGTTCATCGGGCGACTCGGGGCGGGCGAGGTGCGCATCACCGGCGCCGAGGGAACGGCGTCCGATGCCGTACGACGCGCGTTCGTGGAGGGGGGCTTCGTCGAGGTGGGCCAGGACGTGGTCACGATCATCACGCAGCGCTCGATCCCGGGCGAGAGACTGGACGCCGCCGCCGCCCGCGCGGAACTGGAGAAACTCCGCGGCGGGACCGCCCGGGGCGACGAGGCGATCGAGGCCCGGATGCGGGCGGAGGAGACGGCCCGTTCGCTCGTCCGCGCCGCGGAACGACGCAACTGACCCGCGGAGGGGATCCCATGTGGCGCCCGCTCCTCGCCACGTGCCTGGCCTGCGTGGCCTCCTTCGCGGCGGCCGATCCCGCCGTCGGGCCGGCGGGCCGCCCGCTGGCCTTCGTCGGCGGCACGGTGATCCCGGTCTCCGCGCCGCCGATCGAGCGTGGCACCGTCGTGGTCGCCGGGGGGAGGATCGCGGCGGTGGGGCCCGCGGCCACCACGGCCGTGCCGCCGGACGCCGAGATCGTCGACGCCACCGGTAAGGTCGTCATGCCGGGACTCGTCGACACCCACAGCCACGTCGGCGGCGGTCGCGGCGGCGACTCGAGCGCGCCGGTGCAACCCGACGTGCGCATCCTCGACTCGATCAACGTCCGCGATGCCGGCTTGAGGAAATGCGTCGCGGGGGGGCTGACCACGCTGAACATCATGCCCGGATCGGGGCTGCTGGTGGGCGGGCAGACGGTCTACGTCAAGCTCCGCAGGGGAGAGGCGATCGAGGATCTGCTCTACCGTGACGCCGCGGGCCTGCCGCTGGGGGGCCTCAAGATGGCCAACGGGACGAATCCCCAGCGTGACGCCCCGTTCCCGGGCACGCGTGGCAAGGCGGCGGCCATCGTGCGGCAGAAGTTCACCGCGGCCCGCGAATACCGGCTGAAAATGGCCGACCCCGACCCGTCGAAGCGACCGTCGCCCGACCTGGAGATGGAGTCGCTGGCGGAGTGTCTCGACGGCAGACGGATCGTCCACCACCACACCCATCGCGCCGACGACATCCTCACCGTGCTGCGGTTGCGGGAGGAGTTCGGCTTCCGGGTCGTGCTCCACCACGTGAGCGAGGCGTGGAAGGTACCCGCCGAACTGGCCCGTGCGGGCGTCCCCTGCTCGGTGATCGTCGTCGACGCCCCCGGCGGGAAGATCGAGGCGATGGACATGTCGCTGGCGACCGCTGGCATCCTGGAGAGGGCCGGAGTGCCCTGCGCCATCCACACCGACGATCCGATCACCGACTCGAGGCTCTTCCTCCGTTCGGCGGCCCTCGCGGTCCGCGCCGGGATGTCGAGGGAGAAGGCGATCGAGTCGGTGACGATCGCCGGGGCGCGGATGCTCGCCCTCGAGGAGCGCATCGGCTCGCTCGACCCGGGCAAGGATGCCGACATCGTCCTCCTCTCCGGCGATCCGCTCTCGGTGCGCACGACCGTCCTCGGCACCTGGGTGGAGGGGAAGCGGGTCTTCGACAGGGAGTCGCCGGAGGACCGCCTTCTCGCGGTGGGGGGCTACGGGGCCGGACGCGACCAGCATGCGGAATGGTGCTGCGCCGGGGGCGACTACCGATGAGACCGTCCCGCCGGACGCGTGTCCCCCGTTCCCGGTCGGCGCCGCTGATCCTGGCGCTCGCGGCCCTGTGCGCGGCGCCGCCCGCCGTCGCCGCCGAGTCGCTCGTGGTGCGCGGCGGCACGGTCCACACCATGGCGGGGCCCCGCATCGACGACGGCGTCGTCGTCGTGCGCGAGGGGAGGATCGTCGCCGTCGGTCGGGCGGGGGAGGTGCCGCTGCCGGAGGGAGCGCGGGAGATCCGCGCGGCGGTCGTCACCCCGGGGCTCGTCGATGCCCACTCCGTGGTCGGGCTCGCCGGATTCCTGAACCAGGACCAGGATCAGGACCAACTCGACGCCTCCGAGGCGATCCAGCCCGAACTCCGTGCCATCGATGCCTACAACCCCCGCGAGAGGCTCGTGGAATGGGTCCGCGGTTTCGGCGTCACCACGCTCCACACCGGCCACGCCCCCGGCGCGCTCGTCTCCGGCCAGACGATGGTGGTGAAGACGGCCGGCGAGACCGTGCTGCGGCCGCGGGCGATGATCGCCGCGACCCTCGGCGACGCCGGCCGTGCGGAAGGGGACAAGAAGTCGCCCGGAACGCGGAGCAAGTCGGTGGCGATGCTCCGGGCCGAATTGACGCGGGGGGCGGAGTACCGGCGGAAGCGCTCCGATCCCGATCCGACGAAGCATCCCCCCGTCGACCTGCGGCTCGACGCGGTCGCCTCGCTCCTCGCCGGCGAGGTGCCGCTGCTGGTGACCGCCGATCGGGCCACCGACATCGGCTCCGCCCTGCGGCTGGCCGAGGAGTTCGGCATCCGGGTGGTCCTCGACTCGGCCGCCGAGTCGTACCTCCTCCTCGACCGGATCCGGGCCGCGCGGGTGCCGGTGATCCTCCACCCCCCGATGAAGAGGGCCGGGAGCGGCGAGACGGAGAACGCCGGTTTCGAGACCGCCGCGAAACTCCGCGCCGCGGGGATCCCCTTCGCCCTCCAGAGCGGCTACGAGAGCTACGTCCCCAAGACGCGGGTCGTCCTCCTCGAGGCGGCCGTGGCCTCCGCCCACGGGCTGTCCGAGGAGGAGGCGCTGGCGTCGGTGACGATCGACGCCGCGCGCGTCATCGGCGTCTCCGAACGGGTGGGGTCGATCGAGGCGGGCAAGGACGCCGACCTGGCGCTGTTCGACGGCGATCCGTTCGAGTACACCACGCACTGCGTCGGCGTGGTGGTCGATGGCGTCGTCGTCGCCGAGGGCCCGCGGTGATCCCGCGGCGGACCCCCAACGGCAGGGCGTTCGCCGGGCGCCGGGAAACGGAGGTGGTGACGATGCGAGGCCTTCTCTCCGGGTGGCTCGCGACGGCGGCGGGACTGCTTCCGCTCCTCTGCGGAGCGGCCGCGCACGGGTCTCCCCGGGCCGGGCGTCCGCCCCATGTCGTCCTCCTCGTCGCGGACGATCTCGGCATCAACGACCTCTCCTGCGATGGTCGTGCCGAACATCCCACGCCGGCCCTCGACCGGTTGGCCGCGACCGGCACCCGCTTCACCCGGGCGTACGCAGCCGCGAGCGTCTGTTCACCCTCCCGCGTGGCGATCCTCACCGGCCTCCACCCGGCCCGTGTCGGCATCACATCCTTCCTCCCCGGCAGGTCCGACCGGTCGAGCCACAGGCTCGTCGCACCGGCGATGCCCGCCGCACTGCCAGCCGACGTCGCCACGCTCGCCGAGCGCCCCGCGCCGGCCGGCTACCGCTCCCACTACGTCGGGAAATGGCACCTCGGCGGTGCCGGGTCGCTCCCCACCGATCGGGGATTCCTCACGCACGCCGCCGGAAGGGCGAATCCGGGGGCGGAGAGCCCCGAAGGGGGCAAGGGGGAGCGGCGTCAGGCGGACCAGGCGGTGGAGATCATCGCCCGGGAACGGCGCGAGCACCCCGACGCGCCGCTGTTCCTCGTCGTCGGCTTCGACTCGCCACACGTGCCGCTCGCCGCCCCCGCCACGGCCGTGTCGGCCCGGGCTGGCACGTTCAACCCCACCTACGCGGCGATGATCGTGGCGCTCGACGAGGCGGTGGGAAGCGTCCTCGCCGCCCTCGACGAAGCGGGGATCGGCGCGGAGACGCTCGTCGTCTTCACCTCCGACAACGGCGGACTGCACGTCCCCGAGGTGGGTGACCCGCCGCCGACCACCAACGCCCCGTACCGGGCGGGCAAGGGGTTCGTCTACGACGGTGGACTGCGCGTCCCCCTCCTGGTGCGTTGGCCGGGCGGGGTGGAGGGGGGCAGGGTGGTCGACGTGCCGGTCTCCACCGGCGACATCGCGCCCACCGTCTGCCGCGTCGCCGGGGTCGCCGCGCCGGCCGAAGGGGACTTCCTCGATCTGGCGGAGTCGACGGAGGACGGTCGGCCGCGGGAGTTGTGCTGGCATCAACCCCACTACACCAACCAGGGGGGACGCCCGGCCGGCGCCATCCTCCGTGGATCCTGGAAGCTCGTCGAGCAGGAGGAGGATGGCTCGCTCGAACTCTACGACGTCGCCGCCGATCCGGGCGAGACGGCGGACCGGGCGGCCGGCGAGCCGGTCCTCGTCGCGGAACTCCGCGGCCGGCTCGAGGGCTGGCGCCGCGCCGTCGGCGCCCGGAGGATGACGCCCAATGCCCGATTCGATCCGGCCGCCTGGAACGCCTGCCACGGCACGGTCGACGTGTCACGCCTGGCGGCGGCACCCACCGCGTCGGCGATGGTCCGGCCACTGGCCGCGTGGCGGGCGGCGATGGACGACGCGGCCGCGGGGCCTGCCGCGACGCGGCAGGGGATCGTGATCCTCGAGGCCGCCGCGGCCATGGTCGCCGGGGAGAAGCTGCGCTACGAACCGCAGGCCGAGAAGGACACCCTCGGCTACTGGGTGAACGCCGCCGACGGGGCATGGTGGGACCTGCGGCTCGACGAACCGGGCCGCTACCGTGTCACCGTCCTCCAGGGCTGCGGATCGGGACAGGGGGGATCGACGGTGGCGATCGCGGCGGATCATGCCCGGCTCGAGTTCACCGTCGTGGAGACGGGGCACTTCCAGCGCTTCGTGCCGCTGACCGTGGGGGTGGTCGATCTCCCGGCCGGCGCGGTGCGGCTGGAGGTGACGCCGGTGGCCAAGAAGGCAGCCGCGGTGATGGACCTCCGTCGGGTGACCCTCGAGCGGGTCGAGTGAAGCCCGACCGGGCTTCAGATCTGGTAGTCCGGCTCCGACACCGGGGCCTCGCCCCGCATCCGCAGCTTGGGACGCTCGAGGACCACGGTCGTCCGCGGGTCGACGCTTCTGGTCAGCCAGACGTTGCTCCCGATCACGGAGTCGTGCCCGATGCGCGTCGTGCCGCCGAGGACGGTGGCGTTGGCGTAGATCACCACCCGATCCTCGATCGTGGGATGCCGTTTGGTGCCGCGCACGAGGTGTCCGTCGGCATCGGTCTGGAACGACAGCGCGCCGAGGGTCACGCCCTGATAGAGCTTGACGTGGCTGCCGATCTCGCAGGTTTCGCCGATCACCACACCGGTGCCGTGGTCGATGAAGAAGTGGTCGCCGATCGTGGCCCCCGGGTGGATGTCGATGCCGGTGCGCGAGTGGGCCCACTCGGCCATCATCCGCGGGATGAGCGGCACGTCGAGACGGTGGAGGACGTGGGCCAGCCGGTGGATCGTCACCGCCTCGAGCCCCGGATAGCAGAAGATCACCTCGTCGAGGGTGCGCACCGCCGGGTCGCCGTCGAAGGCGGCCTGGACGTCGGTGGCGAGGATGCGACGCAGGTCGGGGATGCGCTCGAGGAACTCGACCGCCTTCGCCTGGCCGAGCGCCTCGAAGTCGGCCTCCTCGACGCATCCCTGGATCCCGGCGACGGGCGGCGGATCCCCCTCGCCCGTCGCACCGGCCCGTGCCGCGACGGCATGGCGCAGGGCCCTGCCGATCTGCGTGGTGAGCTTGTCGTGGAGGCCGTCGATCAGGTCCCCGACGTGGTAGGTCACGTTGCCGAGGTGGAGGTTCTCGCGCCGCCGGTAACCCGGGTAGAGGATCTCCTTGAGGTCCTCGCAGGCCGACACGACCGTCTCGTTGTTGGGGAGCGGGCAGTGACCGAGGTACTGGATCGTGGGGACGTCCTGGTACGTCTCCACGATCCGTCGCGTGAGCTCGGGCAGCTGTTCCTTGATGCGGATGTCGGTGGCCATGCGTCTCTTTGTAGGGCCGTGCCCCGGCTGCTGACAACGCGTCGCCGGCGACGGGCGGCCGGACGCGGTACGACGGCCATGGCCGGCAGGACCGTCTCCACCGTTCCCTTCGACCCAGGGGGCTGCGGGAATTGAGGGTTCTTCGGGGCCGCCGGGCGCGCCCCGGAGGCCGGGCAACGGGGGCAAGCCTTGCGGGGGCGGGCCGCTCCGCCGGGCGGCACTCAGGCGGCCTCACCGCAGGCCTCGAGGGCCTCGCGGAGGCCGAGGCCGCCGTCGTAAAGGGCCCGGCCGACGATGCACCCGGCCGCCCCGATCCCGGCCACGCGGCGGAGATCGTCCGCCACGGCGATCCCCCCCGACGCGACGACGGGGAGGGGGGTGGCGGCGATCATCTCGGAGAGGGCGGCCAGGTTCGGGCCGGAGAGCATGCCGTCGGTGGCGATGTCGGTGTAGACGATCCCCGCGAGGGGGAGCGACCGGCTGCGACGGGCGACGTCGACGGCGAGCAGGGGGCTCGTGTCGATCCAGCCGCGCGTCGCCACGCGGCCGTCGCGGGCGTCGAGGCCGAGGACGATTCTCCCGGGCAGCGCCTCGGCCATCGCGGCGAGGAGGTCGGGATCCTCGATCGCCACGCTCCCGGCGACGAGGCGCGTGACTCCCGCCTCGGCGTAGGCGCGCACGGTGTCGAGGGTACGGATGCCGCCGCCGAGTTGGACCGGCACCCCCGCCGCGCGCACCATCCGCGCCACGAGGTCGGACTGCACCGGACGGCCGGCTTTCGCGCCGTCGAGGTCGACCAGATGGAGGCGCCGCGCCCCCGCGTCGACGAAGCGTCTCACCTGGTCGACCGGATCGGAGGAGAAGACCGTCTCGCGGTCGTAGTCCCCCTGGAGGAGCCGGACGCACCGTCCACCGCGCAGGTCGATCGCGGGCCACAGATCCATGGGGGAGTCTCCGGGTGGGCCTTCAGCTGGCGTTCACGAAGCCCTGGAGGAGCCGCATGCCCGCCCCCTGGCTCTTCTCGGGGTGGAACTGCGTGGCGAAGAGCCGGCCGCTCGCCACCGCCGAGCAGAAAGGGGTGCCGTAGTCGGTGAGCCCGGCGATCAGACCCTCGTCGCGGGGCCGGGCCACGTAGGAGTGGACGAAGTAGTACCAGTCGTCGGCCTGCCCCGCCCGGGTGCCGGCCGCGGCCGTCCACGCCACCGTGTTCCAGCCCATGTGCGGCACCTTCGTGCCGACGGGGAGATCGAACCGCGCCACGTCGCCGGCAAGCAGTCCCAGGCCGCGGTGCTCGCCCCCTTCCCATCCGGTCTCGAAGAGGAGTTGGAGCCCCATGCAGATCCCGAAGAACGGGCGCTCCGCACGGACGTGCTCGACGATCGGCCCCACCAGACCCCGGGCGTGCAGTTCCCGCATCGCGTCGCCGAAGGCGCCCACGCCTGGCAGGACCACGCGGCGGGCCTCGGCGACCCGCTGCGGATCGTCGGTGATCTCGGCCTGCACCCCGATCCGCTCGAACGCCTTTTGCACGCTGCGGAGATTGCCGCTGCCGTAGTCGATGATCGTGACCATGGGGGAAGTCTAAGACGGCGCCGGCCGGATCGACAGCCTGCTCCGTCAACTCCCCGCCGGCGGGGCGGCCGCGTTCTCCTCCGGGCGGTCCCCGGCCCCCGCCCGGTCGGGATAGACCACCAGTTCGATGCGCCGGTTCCGCGAACGGCCCGCCGCGGTGGCGTTGGAGACCACGGGATGGTTCGGGCCGTGCGCGACGACGAAGAGCTGCTCCTTCCCCAGTGCCGTCCGCGCGGTGAGGAACTCGAACACCGCGCTGGCACGCGCCACCGAGAGCTGGTGGGGGGAGCCCCAGGTCGCGTTTTGCAGCGGCTCGCTGTCGGTGTGGCCCTCGATGCCGACGAACTGCCCGGTGAAGACGCGCGTCACCTCCGCGGCGGCCTGGGAGAGCAGCGCCGTGCCGGCCGGCACGAGCGCCGCCGTTCCCGGCTCGAAGAGCTTGTCCGCCGGCAACTCGATGCGGACGACGTTGCCGTCGAGACGCGTGGTGGCCCCGGGGATCGCGAGGTGCGACATCCCCTCCTCCATCGACGCCGGCCCGATGCCGGCGGGGACGGGGGGCGCCTGATCGGTGACCGGGCCGGAGGGCCGCGCGGCGGCCCGTGCCTGGGCGAGTTGCGTCGACGTCGCCGTCAACTGCTCCCGGAGGGCCGCGAGCTCATCCTGGGCGAGCTGTGCTTCCTGACGGCTGCGGGTGAGTTGCGTCTCGAGCTGCCTCGGATCGGTGTTGGCGAAGGAGGGGAGGGGGGGCGACGACGGGACGCTCGCCTGCGGCAGCGCGAGCGTGGCGGCGGACGACTGCTGCGGGAAGCCCGTCGGCGACGTGAGCGTCGCCGGGCGGAAGGGATTCTGCGTGCAGCCACACGCGCCCACGACGCACACGAGCATCCACCAGCCGATCGACGGTGGCACGGGGCCGGCGACAGGGGGGTGGACCATGATGGCTCTCGCAGGGCGGCGAGGGCCGCACGCACTCGAGCGGCGGACCGGGGGAGGGGGGCGGGATGGTAGGGGGCGGAAGGCCGGGGGACAAGGCCGCGTCGCCCGCTTCAGAGGCCCCCGAAGGCGGTCACCGCGGCGACCAGGAGGGCGAGGAGGAGGAGGGTGGCGACGAGCACCGCCCTGCGAGCGGGCCCCGGCAGCCGCGTCCAGACGAGGAGCGACAGCGCGGTGCCGACGACGACCGCCAGGAGCACCGCCGCCATCCGGCCCGGCTCGGCGAAACTCGCCCGGGTGAGCCCCCATGCCCCCCGCCAGCCCGCCACCACCAGGACGACACCGGCGCAGAGGCTCGGCCCGAAGGGCAGTTCGCTGCCGTGCCCCCCGGCGAGTTGCCGGAGCCCGTGCACCAGGCCGACGAGGACCCCGAGGAAGCAGCCGAGGACGCACGCCTGCCATCCGAGCCACGCCCCGACCATCGCCATGAGCGTCACGTCGCCGAGCCCCATCGCCTCGCGTCCGAGCGCGAGGCTCGCGCCGGCGCGTGTGGCCCAGACAAGGCCCCCCGCCACGACGGCCCCCACGAGCGACGACTGCAGGGCGGCGAAGCGCACGCCACCCCACCACCAGGCCAGCGCCACCCCCGCCCCTCCGATGACGAGCAGGGCGGATCTCCACCGATCGCCCCCGGCCCCGATGGAGGGCTCGGCCGGGCCCTCGCCGTCGGACGCGGGACCGGCATCCGCCTCCGGACCGCCCGGATCGGCGAACCGGTCGGCCGGCCCCGTGGCCACCCACCACCACGTCGTGAACAGGCCGAGCGCAGCGAGGAGCGCCCCGGGCGAGCGCGGCACGATCCGTTCGGGCGTCGCCTCGAGCGGTCCCGCCCAGCCCAGGACGGCCGGGACCTCGAGGGCCGCGGCGAACTCGCGAGCCCGGAGGGAGGAGACGGGGAGGAGCACCTCGGGCCACGCCCACACGGCGGCGAGACCGGCGAGAAAGCCGCTGACGGTGATCCAGTCGGGGATGACGCGGAAGCGGAAGTCGATCCACGTCGCCGCCGAGAGCAGCCACAGCAGCACGACGTGGGCCAACCAACGGATCACGACCGGCGCGGCCGCCCCCCCCACCGGTCCGTCGGGGCCGCGGGGAAGGAGCCCGAGCGCGTGCACCTCCCACCACCACAGCGCCACCGTCGCCAGGGCGAACGCCACGGCGACGCGGTGCGGGTGAGCCGGCCGCCCCGCGGCGGTTCCTGCCGCGGCCGTCGCGCCCCCCCACTCCCGTTCGCAGGCCGCCAACCAGGCACCGACGACCCTCTCGAGCGACCAGCCGAACAGCGCGCCGATCGCCAGGGCCAGCCCCCCCCCGACGACTCCACCGGGCTCCGGCATCATGGGCGGCGGCCTCCGGAGCCGGAGGGGCATGCACCTTCGGCGTCCAATCGCTCCCGGATCGCAGCCGCGATGCCGGCCGGCGTCAGGGACGCCGTGTCGAAGGTGCAGGTGGCGCACTCCCGGTAAAGCGGCTCGCGCATGGCCAGCGCCGCATCGACCTCCGCGAGCGGGTCGGCCCCGGTGAGGCCGGGGCGGCGGGTGGCGGTGGCGGGGTCGGCGGCGAGGCGGCGGCGGATGACGTCGGCGGGGGCGGTGAGCCACGCCACGAGCCCTCCGCGGCTGCGCAGCAC
The DNA here is from genome assembly GCA_964567835.1 of uncultured Chitinophaga sp. Taxonomy (GTDB): domain Bacteria; phylum Planctomycetota; class Planctomycetia; order Pirellulales; family UBA1268; genus QWOP01. The sequence continues at coordinate 10,617 of CAZMOU010000064.1, forward strand.
CACGCCGCCGCCGGTCGCCAGCACCCCCCCGTGCCGGCGCAGGAGCCGGCCCAGCACCCGTTCCTCCTCGTCGCGGAAGGCGGCCTCGCCCCGCTCCTTCACGAGCCTGCCGATCGGCATGCCGACCGCCGCCTCGAGCTCGTCGTCGGCGTCGTACCGCTCGCAGTCGAGCGCACGGGCGAGTTCGACCGCCACGGTGGACTTGCCGGTGCCGCGGTAGCCGATGAGCGTGACGAGGGGCATCGATCCTCCGCTTCAGCCGGGCAGCTTGGCGGAGGCCGTGGCACGCTTGAGTGCCTCGCGCATCACCGCTTCCGACGGTTCGACGCCGTGCCACAGGCGGAACTGGATGGCGGCCTGCCGCACGAACATGTCGACTCCCGTGACGATCCGGCAGCCGGAGGTCCGCGCCTCCTTGACGAGGAGCGTGTTCTCGGGGTTGTAGACCGTGTCGAAGACCACCATGTAGGGGCGGAGATGCTCCTTCTCGAAGGGAGTCTCGTTCACGGCGGGGTGCATGCCGACCGGCGTGGCGTTGACGATGCAGTCGTAGGGGATCTTGTACCGGGCGGTCCAGTCGATCGCCTTGCATCCCACCTCGGCCGCGATCCGTTTGGCACGGTCCACCGTGCGCGAGCAGACGGTGACGTCGATTCCCCGCTTCCGCAGCCCGAAGGCGACGGCACGCGCGGCCCCGCCCGCGCCCAGCACGAGCGCCGACTTGACGCCGGTGACGTCGACGAGCCCCTCCGCCCCCTGCGCGGAGAGCGCGGCGTCGAGGCTCTCCACCGCCGCGGTGGCGTCGCTGTTGCCGGCGGCCACGGAGTCGCCGTCGAAGGAGAGCGTGTTGGCGGCCCCGATCCGCTCCACCAGCTCGTCGCGCGTGGTGACGTGCCGCATGACAGCTTCCTTGTGGGGGATCGTCACGCTCAGCCCGGCGAGCGGCCAGCGCTTCGCCTCCCAGAGAAACTCGTCGAGCTGCTCGGCCGGAACGCGGAAGGGGAGGTAGACGGCATCGATGCCGGCGGCGGCCAGCGCCGCGTTGTGGACCACCGGCGACAGGGAATGGCCGACGGGATCGGCCACCACCCCGAAGATCCGCGTCGACTTCCCCACCGCGTCGTAACGGTAGACGTCGCGCATCACGCGCCACCCGACCTGCCCCGGGGCGAGGAGGCGGTCCTCGTGGAACGTGGCGTAGGTGAAGGGGGCGCCGGCGCGGCCGGTGAGCACGCGCGTCGGCAGGCCGATGTCCCCCATGCAGATCCCGATCGTGGGCACCTCGGCCGCGGCGCCCATCTCCAGCATCCGCAGGTTGTCGCTGGGATGGTTCGCCATGGTGGCGATCTTGACGATGTCGGCGTCGAGGTCGGCCAGACGCCGCTGGAGGCCGCCGAGATCGGGTGGCGTCTCCCTGAAGTCGTGGTGGCTGACGATCCGCTTCGTCGACCCGTAGCGCCGCACCTGCCCGGCGACGTCGTCCTCGAGATCGACCCACTCGATCCCCTCGACGATCGCCGTGCGCAGCACCAACTGCCGCGCCTCCTCGGTGCCCGTCCAGTGGCCGCCGTCGGAGGGGCGCCGGCAGGTGGCGATCGCCGCGCAGGGCCGATCGCGCAGCAATCGCTTCACCTGCACGTTGCCCTGGATGTAGTCGAGGCGCAGCTCGACCAGCCGGATGCCGTTGTCGGCCAGGAACTTGTGCTCGGCGATGACGTGGCGGTGGCGGCCGCGGGCGATCCCCACGCAGATCATGTCGAAAGTCCCGACGGTCGGGTCCCGGAGTGGAAGGTCGATGGATGCGAATCAGGTGCGGCGGAACTGCCGGTCGAGTTCCTGACGCGAGAGGGTCAGCGTCGTCGGACGCCCATGCGGGCAATGGTGCGACTCCGCCACCAGGCGGCGGTCACGCACCAGGCTGTCGATCTCCGCCTGGGAGAGCGGATCACCCGCCTTGATCGCCGCCTTGCACGCCATGCCGTGGAGGACCTCGTCGACGAGCATGGAAGGGGGCGGCTCCGCGAGCGTGGCGATCCGGGACGCGATCTCCCGGAGGAGGTCGGCGGCCGCCGCGTTGCCCGCCAGGACCGGCTTGGCGGTCACGATGACCGTCGACCCGCCGAACGGCTCGACGCGCAGGCCCGCCGACGCCAGCGCTTCGGTGTGGGTGCACACCACCTCGAGGTCGGCCGCGTCCAGATCGACGCGCTCGGGAATGAGGAGCGGCTGGACCTCGATCGAGCCGGCCGCGATCGCACTCTTGAGCCGTTCGTACAGCACCCGTTCGTGGAGGGCGTGCTGGTCGATGACCTCGATCCCCTCGGGCGATTCCACGACCAGATAGCGGTCGTGCATCTGCACGGCCCGCTCGGCGTGCGCCCCCGCCCGCAAGGGACCGGCACCGGGACGATCGTCCTCCTCCCAGCCGGGCAACGTCGCGCCCTGCGACACCGCCACCGGTTGCTGCGGCTTCCAGCCGGGGACCGACGGCGAGGGACGGGCGCCGGCTGGAACGGCCGGCGCCCGCTCCCCTTCGCCGGAACCGCGCCAGGGATCGACGGCCGGGGAGGCTCCGCCGAACGCGGGTCCGGCGGGCCGGCGCCCGCCGTCGACGGCGGGGGCCGGTGGGGGCTGGAGCGGGGCACGGAGGTCGAGCGCCAGGAATCGCGTCCGCAGCGCCTGGAGCACCATCCGGTAGAGCCGGGACGGGTCGCGGAAGCGGACCTCCATCTTCGCCGGATGGACGTTGACATCCACCATGTCGGGCGGCATCTCGAAACGGAGGAAGACGATCGGCTGCCGTCCGCCCAGGAGGACGCCACGGTAGGCCTCCTGCACGGCGTGGAGGATCGCCCGGTCGCGGAACGGTCGTCCCGAGACGAAGAGGTGCTGGTAGCGCGTGCCGGCGACGTCGTCCTCGGGCCGCCCCACGAGACCGTGGAGCGAGAGCCCGTCGTCCGAGGCCTCCACCTCCACCAGGCGCTCGCCGAGCGCCGGTCCGAAGAGGTCGCCGATGCGGGTGCGCCATGCGGCCGCCGCGGGCAGGTCGTGGACGCGCCGGCCGTTATGGTCGAGCGTCATCGCCACGGCGGGATTGGCCAGCGCCGTGCGGACGAACGCCTCGCTGGCGTGCGACCACTCGGTCGACGGGGCCCGGAGGAACGCGCGGCGGGCGGGAACCTTCGCGAAGAGTTGGTGGACCTCGACGGTGGTGCCGACCGCACAGCCCTCCGGGACGACCGCGCCGACACGGCCGGAATCGACCTCGAGCCTCGCCCCGTGGGATGCGGCGGGGGTCCGCGAGCGGATCACGACCCGGGCCACCTCGGCGATCGACGCCAGCGCCTCGCCGCGGAAGCCGAGCGTCCCGATGCGCTCGAGATCCTCCGCCACGCGCAGCTTGCTCGTGGCGTGGGGCGACACCGCGAGTGGGAGATCCTCCTCCTCGATCCCGGAGCCGTCGTCGACGACGCGCACGAGGCCCACGCCCCCCTGTTCGAGCGCCACCGAGACGCGCGTCGGTCCGGCGTCGAGCGCGTTCTCGAGGAGTTCCTTGACGACGCTCGCGGGACGCTCGACGACCTCTCCGGCGGCGATCCGATTGACGACCGACATCGGCAGGGTGCGGATGCGTGCCATGGCGGGAGCGTGCGGACGTCGGCCCCGGGGGGCCGGGGGCGTCACGACAGCTGGAACTCCTTGATCTTCCGGTAGAGCGTCCTCTCGCCGATGCCGAGCAGTTCCGCGGCCTGCTCGCGATTGCCGCCGGTGAGCTTCAGCGTCTCGGCGATGAACAGCCGTTCGACGTCCTCGAGCTTCCGCCCCACCAGTCCGGCCAGCGACGCGCCCGGCGCCCCCTCGTCGCCGACGGCCGGAGGGGAGTCCGGCAGCGGCGCGGCCGGCTCGAGCTCCAGGGGAAGGTCGTCGACGTCGAGGGTCTCGTCGCAGTCCACGACCACCATGCTCTCGATGACGTTGCGCAGCTGCCGCACGTTCCCCGGCCAGGGGAACGCCGCCAACTTCATCCGGGCCGCGAGCGACACCCCCTTGATCGTCTTGCCGTGCCGGCGGGCGAACGAGCGCACGAAGTGCTCGATGAGCAGGGGGATGTCGGCGGAGCGCTCGCGCAGCGTGGGGATGGCGATCGTCACGACCTTGAGGCGGTGGTAGAGATCGCTGCGGAACGCGCCGGCGGCGATCGCCTCCTCGAGGTTGCGGTTGGTGGCGGAGAGGATGCGGACGTTCACGCGGATCGGCGTGTTCGAGCCGACCCGGGTGATCTCCCCCGATTCGAGCACCCGGAGGAGCTTGATCTGCGTCGGCATCGGCATGTCGCCGACCTCGTCGAGGAACAGCGTGCCGCCGTTGGCGTACTCGAACTTCCCCATGCGGTCGCTCGAGGCGTCGGTGAACGCACCGCGGACGTGGCCGAACAGCTCGCTCTCCAGGATGTTCTCGCTGAGCGCGGCGCAGTTGAGGGCCACGAAGGGCTTGTTCTTCCGCGGGCTGTTCTGATGAATCGCCTGGGCCACGAGCTCCTTGCCGGTTCCTGTCTCGCCCTGGATGAGGACCGTGGCGTCGGTGGGGGCGATGCGCTTCAGTCGCTCCACGAGCGCCAGCATCTGCGGGCTCTGCCCCACCACCCCCTCGAAGCCGAACTTCTCGTCCAGCCGCTGGTGGAGCTCGAGGTTCTGCCGCTTCAGCCGCACCCCTTCGCTCGCCCGGTCGACGGCGGTGCGGAGATGGGAGAGGTCGAGCGGCTTCTGCAGGTAGGTGAACGCCCCCTGCTGCATGGCGGCCACGGCGGACGTCACCGTGCCGTGCCCGGTGACCACGATCACCTCCGTCTCCTCGGAGGCCCGCTTCGCCCGCGAGAGGATCTCGAGCCCGCCGATGTCGTTCATCATCAGGTCGGTGACGACGACGTCGAAGGTCTCCTGCTCGATCTTCCGAGCCCCCTCGGTGCCGCTCCCCACGATCGAGCACTGGTAGCCGAGCCGGCTCAGGCCCTCGCCCATCGTCCGGGCGTGGACGATGTCGTTGTCGACGACCAGCACGCGCACGAATTTCTGCGTGCCGGCGTCAGGGACGGGATCTCGCGGTACGGAGGACATTCCCCGATCGTACGAAGCCCGACGGTGGCCCGTCCAGCGGACGGGGAACCGGTCCGGCCCGGGTCAGGAACGGGTCTGCGGGCCGCCGGCGGACGGGACCGCCGCCGTCCTGCCGGTGGGGAGGCGCGGAGGGGCCGGCAGCCAGATCGTGACCTTCGTCCCACGCCCGGGGGCGCTCTCGATGTCGATCGTGCCGCCGTGGGCCTCGACGATCTTCCGAGCCGTGGGGAGCCCCAGGCCCGAGCCTCCCTGCTTCGTCGAATAGAACGCCCGGAACACCTTGGCGAGGGTCTCCTCCGACATCCCCTGGCCGGTGTCGATGAGTTCCAGGACCACGCCCAGTCCGGAGGGGCGGGTGCGGACGACGACCTGACCACCCCCGTCCATGGCCTGGATCGCGTTGAGCAGGAGGTTGAGCACCGCCGAGCGGAAAGTCTCGCGGTCGAGCCGGACGAGGGGCAGTTCCGGGTCGAGATACCGCACGATCTCGACGCCCGCCTCCCGGGCCCGCGGAGCGAAGAAGTCGAGGAGCTGGGCGATCTCGTCGTTGAGGCTTCCCGGCTCGAGCGAAAGCGACTCCTGCCGGGCGAAATCGAGGAAGTCGCCGAGGAGCTTCTGGAGTCGGTCGCACTCCTCCCGCACCAGTTCGATCTTCGCCTTCGCGCGCCGGTCGCGCTGCTTGGTGGGGGAATCGGGATCGGCGTTCTCGAAGTCCTCCGCGAGGAGCTCCATGTTGAGGCGGATCGTGGAGAGCGGGTTGCGGATCTCGTGCGCGAGCGCCCCGACGAGCGCCGCGAACTCGGCGTACGTCTCGGCACGCGGCGGCGGATCGTCTGCGGGCGCCATCGGCCCTCCCCTGGACCGACGTTCCCGGGCGCCACCCCCGCGGGTGACGCCCGGGCAACGTACGGTTCTTTCGCGCCGACGGCTCAGGACCCGGCGTTGCCGCCGTTCTCCGCCGCCTCGCGCATCGCCGCCTTCCGGCTGAGCTTGACGCGGTCCTGGTCGTCGACGGCGATGACCTTGACCCGCATCGTGTCGCCGACGCGGCACACGTCACCGACGCTGGAGACGTACTCGTCGGACAACTCGCTGATGTGGCACAGGCCGTCCTTGCCGGGAACGAGCTCGACGAAGGCACCGAAGTCCTTGACGCTCGTCACCCGACCCTCGTAGATCCGGCCGACCTGGATCGACGCGGTGAGCGCCTCCACCTTGGCCATCGCGGCCATCGCCCCCTCGGCATCGTGGCTGGCGACGGTCACGGTGCCGTCGTCCTCGACCTCGATGCTGGCACCGGTCGACTCCTGGATCGCGCGGATCGTCTTCCCGCCCGGGCCGATGAGGAGCCCGATCTTCTCCGGGTTGATCTGCGTGCGCAGGAGCCGCGGGGCCCACGGCGAGATCTCCTGCCGCGGGCGACGGATCGCCGAGAGCATCGAACGGAGAATCTCGAGCCGCGCCTCCCGCGACTGCCGGAGCGTGGCCTCGATGATCGCCGGCGAGATGCCGTCGATCTTGAGGTCGAGCTGGATCCCCGTGATCCCGGTCGGAGTGCCGGCGATCTTGAAGTCCATGTCGCCGTAGTGGTCCTCGTCACCGATGATGTCGGTGAGGAGCTTCCAATCGTGCTCCGACTGCTTGACGAGGCCCACCGAGATACCCGCGACCGGGCTCGTGATCGGCACGCCCGCGGCCATGAGCCCGAGCGTGGCACCGCACACCGACGCCATCGAACTCGATCCGTTCGACTCGAGGATGTCGGAGATCACCCGGATGGTGTAGGGGAAGGTGTCCGGATCGGGGAGCACCGGCTTCACGCTGCGCTCGGCGAGCGCTCCGTGGCCGATCTCGCGCCGGCCGGGGCCACGGATCGGCCGCACCTCGCCCACGGAGAAGGAGGGGAAGTAGTAGTCGAGCATGAACTTCTTCGAATACTCGTCGATCAGGCCGTCGACCCGCTGCTCGTCCTTGCCGGTGCCGAGCGTCACCGTGATCAGGGCCTGCGTCTCGCCGCGCTGGAACATCGCCGAGCCGTGCACGCGGGGGAGGAGATCCACCTCGCAGGCGATGGGGCGCAGGTTCGTGTAGCCGCGGCCGTCGGGACGCTTCCCCTCGAGGATCAGTTCCCGAACCGCCCGCTCCTCGAGCCCGTGCCAGACGTGGGTGAAGTCGGCCTCGCTGATGCCACCGGCGTCCCCGGGTTTCGCCGACGCGGCCGGCTCGAGCGGCACCACCGCCGCCTTGGCCTTCTCCCGCAGCGCCTTCACCGCCTGCCCGCGGTCCGCCTTGCCGGCGATCGCCTTGGCCGCCTTCAGATCGGTGAGGTAGGCCTGCGTGAGACGCTCGCGCAGGGCGGTGTAATCGGCGAGGACGTACTCCTTCTTCGGCTTGCCGGCCAGACGCACCAGTTCGTGCTGCATCGCGCAGATCTCGCGGATGATGCGATGGCACTCCGCGATCGCCTCGAGCATCCGAGCCTCGGGCATCTCCCGAGCGAAGCCCTCGATCATCAGCACCGCCGTCTCGCTCCCCGAGACGATGAGATCGAGGTCGCTCTCCTCGAGTTGGTCCTGGGTGGGGAAGGGGACGAACACGCCGTCGATCTGGGCCATCCGCACGCTCCCCAGCGGGCCGCGGAAGGGCAACTGCGAGATGCACAGCGCCGCCGAGGCACCGTTCATCGCCAGCACGTCACCGTCGTTCTGCTTGTCGCTGGAGAGGACGGAGGCCTGGATCTGGACCTCGTCATAGAACCCGTCCGGGAAAAGCGGGCGGATGGGACGGTCCATGAGACGACTGGTGAGCGTCTCCTTCATCGTGGGGCGTCCCTCGCGCTTGAGGAAACCACCCGGGAACTTGCCCGCCGCGGCGGCGCGCTCGCGGTAGTCGCACGTGAGGGGGAAAAAATCGATCCCGGGACGCGGGGCGCCCGTCGCGGCAGCCACGATCACCGTGGTGTCCGCGTACCGCACGAGGACGGCGCCCGCCGCCTGCTTCGCCAACAGCCCCGTCTCGATGGAGAGGGTGTGTTCGCCGATCTTCCGTTCGACAACCGTTTTCATGGATTGCTTCTTCCTTCCCTACCTGGCCGCATGCCCTGTGCAGGCGACCGCCACCCGGGAGGAGCGACCCGCTCCGTCCCGAACCCGAACCAGGGGACGATCGATCCGATATCCGGAAACGCTCCGGAACTCGAGGACCGCCGCCCCGAAAACCTCCACCCGACACCACGGGTGCCATCCGCTTCCCCGGACCATCCGCCGGGAAGGGCACTCCAGCGCCCCCGACCTCGTCCGCCCACGGCAGGACGTCGACCGGGACCGACCGACCGGCCCGATGGCGGAGCATCGAGCGGCGACGCATCCGGGCGGACCGACCCTCGTCCGAAGCGAGGAGCCGGAACGATCAACCCGGCGGAAGCCGATCCGGCCGGCTGATGCCGCCTCGGACCGCACCTCGGGAGCCGCCACGTCGGGGACGCGCCCCCACGGCCCCGGCGGAGGATTCGCACCGCCCGCAGGCAGCGTGCGAGAGGCCGCCTCCGGGACCGGAACCACTACTTGCGGATCTCCAGTCGCTTGATGACGTCGAGATACCGCTGCGGCGCCACGCGCTTGAGATAGTCGAGCAAGCGCCGACGGCGACTGACCAACTGGAGAAGCCCGCGCCGGCTGGCGTAGTCCTTGGCGTGCTTCTTGAAGTGCTCGGTGAGGTGCGTGATCCGGCCGGAAAGGAGGGCGATCTGCACCTCCGCCGAGCCGGTATCGGCGTTCCCTCGCCGATAGGCACCGATGAGTTCCGTCTTGCGTTCTTTGGTGAGCGACATCAGCCGTTACTCGCCCTCTCCGGGGCGACCTGTGCGTGACCGGCCACGCCGGAGACGGCATTCCGGGAATGCACGATGCATCCCGATCCATTGCCGCCGGCGCCCGGGCCATCGAGCGTTTTCGGGGGGACCATCGGCGGGCGGATTGACCACCCCGACCCGATCGCCCGACGAAGCAAAACAGTCTATCGGCCGGGAGGCGGATTGCAACACCGCACGCCCGGCCCGGGACGCCTGTGGCAGGAGACTCCGGAAAACCGGCCGCCCTTGCCGCCCGACGCTCCCATCGCCCACCGCCGACGGGGGGCCGCGACCATCAACCGACCGCCATCCCGGCACCGAGGGCGTCAGGCCCCCGTCCCGGCCGTCCGTCCCCCGCGGGGGGTCTTGACCACGTTCCACGCCAGGCCGAGTCGCTCCATGAGGAGGATCACCCAGTAGGTGGTGTCGACTTCCCACCACCGGTGGCCATGTTTGGCCATGCGCTGGAAGGCATGGTGGTTGTTGTGCCAACCCTCGCCGAAGGCGAGCAGTCCCACCCACCAGAGATTGCGGGAGTTGTCGGTGGTCTCGTAGTTGCGGTAGCCCCACATGTGGGTCACCGAGTTCACGAACCAGGTGACGTGGAACACGTACACCATCCGCACCGCGAGCCCCCACAAGAGCCAGGAGATCCCGGTGCGCCAGTCGTACAGGGCGTGGCCGCCGAGGAGGAGGGCTCCGCCGATGAGGAAGTGCCAAAGCAGGAAGGTACGGTGCAGGAAGAGGATGCCCCGATCCTTGTAGAGGTCGGGCGCCCAGCGGCGGCAGTGGGAGTCGAGTTCCTGCGGGTCGCGGCGCGGGAACATCCACAGCATGTGCGCCCACAGTCCGCCGTCGTTGGGGGAGTGCGGATCGCCGTCGAGATCGCTGAAGGCGTGGTGCTTGCGGTGGTTGGCCACCCAGTAGAGGGCCGAACCCTCGCCGGAGACCCCGCCCATCCAGGCGTAGAAGAGTTTCACCGCGCGCGACGTGGAGAAACTCCCGTGCGTCAGCAGGCGGTGGTAGCCGAGGCAGACGCCGAGGCTGCCGGTGAGCCAGCACAGCCCGAGACAGATCGCCAACCCTGACCAGGTGAAGTAGAACGGCGCGGCGAGCGCGGCGGCGTGGATGACGCCGATCCACAACACCACCGGCCAGTCGAGATCGCTCCAATGCCGCCCGGCGGGCCGGGGATGCGTTTCGGCGGCGACGTCGAGCGCCGCGCCGTCGGGGGCGACACCGCCGTTGAGGCCCTGCAGCATGGCGGGGGCGTGGCTCTCCGGACCGTCGATCGCCGAGCGCCCGAAGGCGAACTCGTCGGCGGTGACGTCGAGGGCTTCCCGTCCGGCCCCGGGGGGTGCCCGGAGCGCGGTCGCGGGATCGGCGGCACGGTCTCCGCCCTCCGATCGGACGCCGGAGCGGGACCTGCGTTCGTGTTCGGGCTGATGGCGCGTCTTCGACGTCATGTCGGGCGGGCCTCCTCGGGTGACCCTCGCCCGGCGTTCATTCCAGGTCGAGGCGTGGGCGGTTCGCGGGGCAACTGGGGGAACGGTCGGCCCCAGAACCGATACTTTGCAGCATTTCGCCCTCCTTGCCACCGCCGCGGGGTCAGCCAGCGGTCGAATCAGCGTCAAGAAACGGTCAATATTCCCCCGGACACCGTTCCCGGGCCTTTTCGCGGGCGCCGGGGTCGCTTTTCCCTATCTGGTGGTGACGGGGCGTGCATCGGCCGATTCGCCCGGAGCAGCGAGGGGAAGGACCGCGAGCAGCCATCCGGCGAACGGAGTGGCCGGCACGGGGGTGGTTCCCGGCGGCGAGAGGGCCCACGCGATCCGATCGAAGGAGAGCGTGCGCGTCGGGCACCCGAGGACCGTGCGGCCGCCGCGCGACACGAGCCCTCCGCCCTGGTCACCCTCGAGCCTGACCCCGGTCGCATCGATCGAGAACCGCGCGGCCAGACGGTCGAAGGGCACCACCGGCGACGCCGCGGCGCCCTCCCAGGCGGGCCCGACGCCACCGCCGAGGAAGGCCGCCAGCGACTCGAGCGCCGGCCGCGCGACGGTGCCCGGCCCGCCAGCGACGCCACCGGCGATTTCCACGATCCGCCCCCCCTCCGTCCGACAGCGTTCCACGTCCACGCGGACACGCCCCTCGGCGCGCAGTTGGAGGGTGCGCGTGCACGTCGCGAGGTCGACGCCGTCGATGCTTCCGACGTACGTGGCTCGTCGCGTTCCCGATTCGGCGGTCGTCGAGAAGGCCCCCACCACGGTGGCATCCTGCCCCACCGCCTCGGAGAATCCGGGCCAGCCGACGAGCGCGGCCGCGATCGCCGCCGGGAGCGGCCGCACCGTCCTGCCCCGCGCCTCGACGCGGGGTGGGGCATCCGCGTCGCCGCCGATCGCCTGGACGACGAGCGTGTCCTCCGATTCGGGTATCGTCCGCACGCGGATCGCCCGGCCGGCGGCCGCCGCGACGCACTCCGCACGCAGTCCCACCGGATGGTCGCCATCCGCCACGCCGACCCGTTCCACCTCGACGATCACGTCGTGCGTGAAGCGCTGCGGTTGGTCGAGCCAGGACCGCCCCAGGCGCACCACGGCGGCGACGATCGCCGGGTCGAGATCGATCGCGGCGGTTCGGAAGCGCACCTCGTCGGCCGACCACTCCAGTTCGGCCGCTCCGAGGCGCAGCAGAGCCCCCCCCCGGTCGTCGAGCGCCGCCACGTCGAGGAGCCGGACGCAGCCCGGCCGCAGGTGCTCGATCCGGCCGAGGGAAATCCCACAGCCGAGCGACGATTCGAGGCGCCGGCGCACGGCGTCGCGGTGTGCCGGGCCGTGGTGCCATGCCCCCCAGGCGGCCAGGCACGCGCAGGGCAGCAGGCAAAGGAGGAGGAACACGCGACGGAGGATCCGCGTGCGATCGGCTCGCCAGGCGACGAACATCCGTGTGGCCTGCCGTTTCTTCCGTGAACGATCCGGCCCCCGTCCGGAGGGACCGACCCCGACGAGCCGCGCGCCGCGGGACGCCGGGAAGAGCCTCAACGCTGCCTGGCGAGACGGAGATAGAGTTCGTGACGCGCCTCCATCTCCTCGATGCTGTCCCCGCCGAACTTGTCGACCAGCGCCGCGGCGACCTCGAACGCGACGACGTTCTCCACGATCACCGCCGCGGCGCTCACCGCGCAGACGTCGCTGCGCTCGTAGGCGGCCTCCTCGGCTTCCTTGGTGCGGAGATTGACGCTCCCCAGCGGCTTGCGGAGCGTGCTGATCGGCTTCATGGCGGCCCGCACGACGAGGGGCTGGCCGTTGGTCATGCCCGCCTCCAGCCCGCCGGCGTTGTTCGTGGGCCGGGTGAAGCCCAGATCGTGACGTTCGCGCAGGGCGGGATCGTAGTGGATCGGATCGTGGACCTGGGAACCACGCCGGGCCGCGGCCTCGAAGCCGAGGCCGATCTCCACCCCCTTGATCGCCTGGACGGCCATCACCGCCCGGGCCAGGCAACCGTCGAGCTTGCGGTCCCACTGGGAGTGGGTGCCCAGACCGATCGGCAGCCCGTCGACGCGCGTCTCGACGACGCCGCCGAGGGTGTCGCCCTCCTTGCCGACCCTGTCGATGAGCTCCGTGACCTCCGCGTCGCGTTCCGGCCAGAGCGAGTAGACGGCGCTC
>CAZMOU010000065.1:0-22734 GCA_964567835.1 uncultured Chitinophaga sp.
GGGGCTGCCAGCGACCATGGCGGGGATGGCGCGACCATGGAACAAATCCACCACGAGGCGGTCGAACCAGCGACGGAGCGTCATGAGCAGGCCCTTGCGGATGGAGATTCTGGGTGACGGGAGCGGCGGGACACGTCCGTGGCGGGGACCCGATCCCGGGGAAAAACCTTTCCCTTTAGTTAGGCGACATCCCGGTGGTGCGGCGGACGCCTGCGATCGCGTTTTTTTCGAAATGGCCGAAATCCGCTCTCGCCGACGCCGTTCGGTCAATATCGTCGGTGTGTCCCCCCCCCTTGGGCCGGCTGCACGCTCGCCCCGCCGACACGTGAAGTAGGCTACGAGCGGAGGACTCCACCGCGGAGGAGCGATCCGGGGCCATGGGAACCGCCAGCGTGTGCCGGTCGTCAATCACCGCCGAGACCGCGACGATCACCCGCCCGGGGTGCATGGCCCGATTCCTCCTGGGGACGGCGGCCGTCCTGATCCTTTCCGGCGGGGCAGCGGGAGCGGAATCCGCGGATCCGGTGGCCTTCACCGCCGAGTCGTTCACCACCCAGGTGGCCCCGCTCTTCGCCACCCACTGCCAGGCCTGCCACGGCCCCGACAAGCAGGAGGGGGGGCTGCGGCTGGATTCGCTCGCCGGACTCTCCGCCGGCGGGTCGTCGGGCCCCGCCGTCATTCCCGGCGCCGCCTCGGAGAGCCTGCTCGTCGCCGCCGTCACGCGGGTCGACGAGTCGCTCGCCATGCCCCCCGACGGCGCGCTTGCCGACGAGGCGGTGGCGGCGATCAGGGCCTGGATCGACGCCGGCGCTCCCCATCCGCAGGGGCGGATCGAGGTGGCGCCGCCGAAGCCCCCCTTCGACCCCGCGGAGAAGCGGCGCTTCTGGTCGCTCACGGCGCCGGAACGTCCGCCGCTGCCGGTGCCCGTCGATCCGGCCCTCGTGACCAACGCCGTGGATGCCTTCGTCGTGGCGAAGCTCGCCCGGGACGGGCTCGTCCCCGCGCCCGTGGCCGACCGGGCGACGCTGCTGCGGCGTGCGGCGCTGTCCCTCACCGGGCTCCCCCCGACCCCCGACGAGATCGAGGCCTTTCTCGCCGACGGCTCGGCCGACGCCTGGGAGCGGGTGATCGACCGCCTCCTCGCCTCGCCGCGCTACGGCGAGCACCAGGCGCGGCGCTGGCTCGACGTCGTCCGCTACGCCGACTCCAACGGGCTGGACGAGAACATCGCCCATGGCAACGCCTGGCGCTACCGCGACTGGGTGATCGCGGCCTTCAACCGCGACGAGCCCTTCGACGCCTTCCTGCGGGCGCATCTGGCCGGCGATCTCCTCGTCGAGGAGGGCATGCCGGAGGGGAAGCGCGCGGAGCTGCTCACCGCCACCGGCTTCCTCGCCATGGGGCCGAAGGTCCTCGCCGAGGGGGACCAGGAGAAGCTCCTGGCCGACATCGTCGACGAGCAGATCGACACCGTCGGCAAGGCCTTCCTCGGGCTCTCGCTCGGCTGTGCCCGCTGCCATGACCACAAGTTCGACCCCGTCTCGCAGGCCGACTACTACGCGCTCGCCGGCGTGTTCAAGAGCACGACGACGATGGAGTCGCTCGCCCGGATCGCGAAGTGGCACGAGAACGACGTCGCCACCGCCGCCGAACGCGCCCTCCACGACGAGCACGCCGCCCGGATCGTCGCACACAAGGCCACCATCGACGAGTTCGTCGCGCGGACGCGCGCCACCCTCGCCGCCGCCGGGGCGGCCGCGGCCGAGACGGGCTCCGCCCCCACCGCCGAGATCCCCGAGGAACGCTTCCCGGACGACGCCAAGACGCGCCTGGCGGCGCTCCGCGAGGAGCTCAAGGGCCTCGAGGGGACGCTCCCCCCCCTGGCCACGGCGATGGGGGTGAAGGAGGGCACGCCCGAGGATGCCCGCATCGCCCAGCGCGGCAGCCACCTCGCCCCCGGCCGCCGCGTGCCGCGCGGGGTGCCGGTGGTCCTCGAGGTCGACCGGCCGCTCGCGCCGCCGCCGGCCGGCAGCGGCCGCAAGGAACTCGCCGCCTGGATCACCGACCCGCGCCACCCGCTCACGGCCCGGGTCTTCGTGAACCGGGTGTGGCGCTGGCACTTCGGCCGCGGCATCGTCCCCTCCACCGACAACTTCGGCTTCCAGGGGGAGGCGCCGACCAACCAGCCGCTCCTCGATTGGCTGGCGTGCGAGTTCGTCGGGTCGGGGTGGTCGGTGAAGCACCTCCACCGGCTCATCCTCTCGTCGCGGACGTGGCGCCTCTCGGGGGACCCGGCGACGAGCCCCACGCACGCCCGCGGGCGGGAGGTCGATCCGACGAACGAGGGGCTCTGGCACTGGCCGATCCGCCGCCTGGAGGCGGAGAGCATCCGCGACGCCACGCTCGCGGTCTCGGGGCTCCTCGACACGACGATGGGGGGCTCGATGCTCCACGTCGCCAACCGGGCGTTCCTCTTCGACCACACCTCGATCGACGGCACGAACTACGACTCCCCGCGGCGCAGCATCTACCTCCCGGTGATCCGCAACCACATCCACGACGCCTTCTGGCTCTTCGACTGCACCGACGGCGCCGTCCCCAACGGCGACCGGGGCACGTCGACGGTCGCCTCGCAGGCGCTGTTCCTCCTCAACGCCGATTTCGAGCTCGACTGCGCGGCGGCCCTCGCCGGGCGGATCGTCGCCGCCGCGCCGGCCGACACGGCCACGCGGACGACGATCCTCTGGCGCCGCGTCCTCGGCCGATCGCCGCGCGCGGAGGAGACGCGCCTCGTCGCCGACAGTGTCCGGAGCATCGCCGAGGCGCTCGCGGCCGAAGGCTGCCCGGAGGCGGAGCGCGAGACGCGGGCCTGGACCGCCGTGGCCCAGGCGCTCCTCGCCGGCAACGAGTTCCTCTTCGTCCGCTAGAGCCCCGCGAGCCGCCGATGGCCGACCACGATCCCTCCCCCCACGATCCCCGGCTTCCCGGCCGCCGGGATCTGCTCCGCTCGAGCGCCGCCGGATTCGGCTGGCTCGCCGCGCGGGCGCTCCTCACCCGCGAAGCCTCGGCGGCTGCCACGCCGGCCGACGCGCCGTGGCGCGTCCCCGCGCGGGCCAGACGGGTGATCTTCATGTTCATGAAGGGGGGGCCGAGCCAGGTCGACACCTTCGACCACAAGCCGCGGCTGCAGGCCGACGACGGCAAGGAGCTCCCCTTCGCCAAGCCGCGCGTCCAGTTCGCCCCCACGGGGGCCCTCCTCGGCTCGCCGTGGAAGTTCCGCCGGTACGGCGAGAGCGGGATCCCCGTCAGCGATCTCTTCCCCTGCGTCGCCCGCCACGTCGACGACATCTGCTTCCTCAATTCCTGCCACGGCACGAACTCCGCCCACGGCGGCGCCGTCCTCAAGCTCCACACCGGCAGCGACACCTTCGTGCGGCCCGGGATGGGCGCGTGGGTGAACTACGGTCTCGGCACCGACAACGACGACCTCCCCGGCTTCATCACCATCTGCCCCACGCTCGCCCACGGGGGGCTCAACAACTGGAACTCGGCCTTCCTCCCCGCCGAGTACCAGGGGGTGCCGATGGGCGTGGCGAGCCGGCCGGCGACCGAGGCGCGCGTGAAGTACATGGGCAACCCGCGCTGGGGTGCGGCGGTGCAGCGCCGGCAGCTCGACCTGCTCGCGGGCCTCGACCGGGCCGCCGGGCTCGGCGCCGACCCGCAGCTCGAGGCGCGGCTCGCGTCGTTCGAGCTCGCCTTCCGGATGCAGGGGGTGATGCCGGCGCTGCAGGATCTTTCGGGGGAGACCCCCGAGACGCTCGCGCTCTACGGCATCGACGAGGCGCGGACGGAGAACTTCGGCCGGCAGTGCCTCATGGCCAGGCGCTTCGCCGAGGCCGGGGTGCGCTTCGTGCAGGTGACCCACAGCGACGGCAAGGTGCAGTGGGACCAGCACGGCGATCTCCTCGCCGGCCACACCGAGAAGGCCTCGGAGGTCGACAAGCCGATCGCCGGGCTGCTCGCCGATCTCAAGCGCCGCGGCCTCCTCGACGACACGCTCGTCGTCTGGGGGGGGGAGTTCGGCCGCACGCCGGTGGCCCAGGGGAAGGACGGCCGCGACCACAATCCCGACGGCTACACGATGTGGATGGCCGGCGGCGGCGTGAAGGGGGGGCAGCGCTACGGCGCTACCGACGAGTACGGCTACTA
Source organism: uncultured Chitinophaga sp. (assembly GCA_964567835.1). GTDB lineage: Bacteria > Planctomycetota > Planctomycetia > Pirellulales > UBA1268 > QWOP01. The sequence continues at coordinate 4,210 of CAZMOU010000065.1, forward strand.
CGCCGTCGAGAACCGGATGCACATCCACGACGTCCATGCCACGATGCTCTGGCTCTTGGGCCTCGACCACCAGAAGCTCACCTGGCGGCACGCCGGCCGCGACTTCCGCCTCACGGACGTCGCCGGTGAGGTCCACCGCGGGGTGCTCGCGTAGATGCGTGCCTCCTCACCGGCGACCGGCGCGGCGATCGTCCTGGCCCTCCTCGGCCTGCCATGGCCGGCGGCCCGCGCCCAAGACGCGCCGAGCTTCGTCAACGACGTCCTGCCGGTCCTCACGCGGCACGGCTGCAACTCCGGCGGCTGCCACGGCAAGCTCGCCGGCCAGAACGGCTTCCGGCTGTCGCTGCGCGGCTACGCCCCCGAGGCCGACCATGCGTCGCTCGCCACCGAGGAGTACGGGAGGCGGATCGGGGGGCTCGATCCCGCGTCGAGCCTCCTCCTTCTCAAGGCCACCGGCGCCCTGCCGCACGGGGGCGGGAAGCTCTTCGACGCCTCGAGCGCCGCGGCGAAGACGCTCGTCGACTGGATCGCCGCCGGGGCACCCGGCCCGGTCGTCGACGAGCCGCGCGTGGTGGGGGTCGCCGCGTCGCCCGGGGAGCTGGAACTCGCCCCGGGAGACGAGCGCCGCCTCGCCGTCACGGCCACCTGGAGCGACGGCACCGAGCGCGACGTGACGGCGCTGTCGCGATTCCATTCCAACGACCCGTCCGTCGCCGCCGTCACCCCCGAGGGCACGGTGCGCGTGGAGCGGCCCGGCGAGGTGGCGCTGGTGGCGACCTACCAGGGGCTCGTCGACACCGTCGTCGTCTCCAGCCCCTTCCCCAACGAGGTGCCGGCGGAACGCTACGCCGAACGGCGCACCGTCGTCGACGGTCACGTGATGGAGAAGCTCCGCAGCCTGCGTCTGCCCCCGGCCGACGACAGCGACGACGCCACGTTCCTGCGCCGCGTCATGCTCGATCTCGTAGGCACGCTCCCCGCGCCGGACGAGGTGCGGTCGTTCCTCGCCGATCCCGATCCCGCGAAGCGGACGAGGCTCGTCGACCGGCTCTTCGCCCGGCCCGAGTTCACCGACTTCTGGACGCTCTGGCTCTCCGACCTCCTCCAGAACAGGAAGGAACGCGACCACGACGTCCGCGGGGTGAAGGGGGTGCGCGCCTTCCACGCCTGGCTCCGCGGCCAGGTGGCGGCGAACCGCCCCTGGAACGAGCTGGCCCGCGAGCTCCTCACCGCCCGCGACGACCATCCGGCGGTGGGGTGGTGGATCGTCACGGTGGGGGAGAAGCAGGCGGTCGATTCGGAGGCGTCCGACTCGGCGGCCCAGTCGCTCCTGGGGACGCGGATCGGCTGCGCGCGCTGCCACAATCATCCGCTCGAGCGTTTCACGCAGGACGATTACTACCACTTCGCCGCCTTCTTCTCGCGCGTGGCCCTCGATCGGCGGCCGCCGGCCGAGGGGGCCACGCGGCTCGTGGTGGCATCACGGCCGCAGCGCGACATGGAACGGGAGCGGGAGGGGATCGAGCGGGAGCTCGCCGCGCTCGAGGCCGCCGGCGCGACCCCGGCCGATCCGGCCGTGCTCGAGGGGAAGCGGAACAGGATCGGTCAACTCACCGCCGAGATCGAGAAGGCGCGGCTGGCGCCGGTGACCGCCCTCCAGCCGCGCACCGGGAGCCAGCTCGCCCCGCAGGGGCTCGATCGCCGTGCCGTGGAGATCCCCGCCGGCACCGACCCGCGCGAGCGCCTCGCCGGGTGGGTCGTCTCCCCCGACAACCCGCTCTTCGCCGCCGCGATCGTCAACCGGCTCTGGAAGCATTTCATGGCGGTGGGCCTGGTGGAGCCGGTGGACGATCTGCGGGCGACGAATCCCCCGAGCAACGCCCCGCTCCTCGAGGCGCTCTCCCGCGAGCTGGTCGAGTCGGGATACGACCTGCGCCACGTGATGCGGCTGGTCGTCCTCTCGCGCGCGTACCAGCTGGCCGCCGAGACACGCCCCGACAACGCCGCCGACGGCCGCTTCCACTCGCACTGGTATCCGCGTCGCCTCCAGGCCGAGGTCCTCGCCGACGCGATCGCCAAGGCCACCGGGGTGCCCGACACGTTCGCCGGCAGCCCCGGGGGCACCCGGGCGATCCAGCTTCCCGGCCCCCAGACCGACTCCTACTTCCTCGCCACCTTCGGCCGCTCCGACCGGGTGACCGCCTGTGCCTGCGAGCGCTCCGGCGACGTCACCCTCCCGCAGCTCCTCCACCTCCAGAACGGCGACACGATCCAGGCGAAGATCCACCGCGACGACGGGACGCTCGCGCGCCTCCTCGCCGCGACCGCGGGGGGGAGCCCGGATCCGCTCGTGGAGGGACTGTTCCTCGCCACGTTCGGCCGGCCGCCGCGCACGGCGGAGCGCGAGGCCGTGGCGGGGATGCTGGCCGGAGCGGGCCGGGAGGAGGTCGCCGCCGACCTCCTCTGGGCGCTGCTCAACTCCAAAGAGTTCACCTTCAACCACTGATCGGAGGCGGCGCCACGCGCCGCGGCACTCGTGTACGACGTCGCCACGGGCCGGTGGGGATCCCGCACGGGTTCCACCCGCCGCCAGTTCCTCCGCGTCGGTGGACTCGCGCCACTGGGCGTCGCGCTGCCGGCGCTCCTCGAGGCCGAGGCCGCGGCCAGCGGGCCGGCCCGGGCCCGCTCGGTGATCCTCGTGTTCCTGGGGGGCGGCCTCTCGCACCACGATTCGTTCGATCCCAAGCCCGACGCGGCGGACGAGATCCGGGGGAAGTACGCCACCATCCCCACGAGCCTGCCGGGCGTGCGCATCGGCGAGTTGCTCCCGCGGATGGCCGCGACCCTCTCCTCGCTCTGTCTCGTGCGCTCGGGTGCCCACGACAACGACCACCACGAGACGGCCACCAACTGGGTCCTCTCCGGCCGCTTCGGCACCCCCTTCGGCGACTGGCCCGCCATGGGGGCCGTCGCGGCGCACGAGTGCGGCTTCGGTGGCGAGCTGCCGCCCTACGTCGCCATCCCGCGCAACCCCTCCTTCACCTGGGAGCTGGGCAAGAGCGCCTTCCTCGGCGGCCGCTACGAGAGCTTCAAGGCGGGCGATCCCAACGAGGCCGGCTACCGCGTCCGCGATCTGCTCGCCCCGGAGTCGGTGCCGCAGGTCCGCGTCGATCGCCGGCAGTCGCTCCTCGGTGCGGTCGACCGCCTCGCCGCACGCATCGACGGCAACGACGCCATCCGCTCCTGGGACGAATACCGTTCGCGCGCCCTGTCGATGGTGCTCTCGCCGCGGGCCCGCGAGGCCTTCGCCATCGAGCGCGAGAGCGACGCCCTCCGCGACCGCTACGGCCGGACGACGTTCGGGCAGGGCTGCCTCATGGCCCGGCGCCTCGTCGAGTCGGGGGTCCGGTTCGTGACGGTGAACCACGGCGGCTGGGACCACCACGCCAAGATCTCCGAGCGGCTCGACAGGCAGCTCCCCGAGTTCGACGCCGCCTTTTCGGCGCTCGTCGAGGATCTGAAGACCCGGGGCCTCCTCGACGACACGCTCGTGGTGTGCATGGGGGAGTTCGGGCGGACGCCGAAGATCAACAAGGACGCGGGGCGCGACCACTGGGGCCCGGCGGCGTCGCTCCTCTTCGCCGGGGCGGGGGTCAGGCAGGGGACGGTCATCGGCGCCACCGACCGCGACGGCGGACGGGTGGTCGAGACGCCGATCGGCCCGGCCGACGTCGCCTGCACGATCCTCTCGGCGCTCGGCATCGACCCGCGGAAGCATCTGTCCACCGCCGACGGACGCCCGGTCGAGATCCTCGACGGGGGCCGCTTCGTCCACGAGTTGTTCGGAGCGTGAACCCCGTGGCACCCTCCGGGCCGATCCCGTCGCGCCATCCGGGCACCCAGCGGCCATGGGCGCTCCTGGCGACCCTCCTCCTCGCCGCCGGGCCGCTCCGTGCCGACGACGCGGCGCAGCCGCCGCGGGCGCTGTTCAGCGTGCCGCTGGCCGCGGTGCCCGGCGGGCCGGCGACGGTCAGGGTCCGGGGGCTCCTCCTCGAGGCGGTCTCGCTCGCGCGCTCGGAGACGCCCGGCGTGACGGCGACGCTCCTCTCGCAGGGGAAGGCGCCGGTGCCGGGCGGCGTCGCGCCGGCGCGGGCCGGCGACACGCAGGTGGAGATCGAGCTGCGCTTCGACGCCGGGCTTCCCACGCCCCCGCCGCCGCATGCGACGGTCGTGCTCGTCGCCCCCGGCGGGGAGACGACGCTCGAGGTGCCGCTCGTCGCCCCCGAGCGGGCCGTCGCGGAGACCGAGCCGAACGACGGATTCGGCGCCGCCCGGTCGCTCGCGCTGCCGGCCTCCGGGCCGCTCGAGGTGCTCGGCGAGATCGGCCGGCCGCTCGACGTCGACGTCTTCCGAGTCGAGGCCGCGGCCGGCACGCGGCTCCGGGTGGTCGCCAGGGCATCCGCGCTCGGCTCGGTGCTCGATCCGCTCCTCACGCTCCACGGTGCCGACGGGGGGGTGCTCGCCGCCGCCGACGACGGCCCCGGGTCGCGCGATCCGGCGCTCGACGTGACCGTGGCCGGTGCGGGCGTCGTCTCGATCGTCGTCCAGGACGCCAACGACGCCGGCGGCGAGGGTTTTCCCTACCGCCTCGTCGTCGAGGCGCTGCCCGCCGCCCCGGAGACGCTCCCGCCGAGCTTCGTGCGCGACGTGGCCCCGATCCTCGAGCGCCGCTGCGTCCCCTGCCACGGCGCGGCGAGGGCCGAGGGGCAGTGGCGCGCCGATTCCTTCGCCGCCCTCCGCGGCGCCGGTGCCTCGGGCGCCTCCGGCTTCGTCGCCGGGAGCAGGGACGCGAGCGCGGCGTTCGAGCGCATCCTCTCCGCCGACCCGGACCTGCGGATGCCGCTCCACGGCGAGCCGCTCGACGCCGCCGCCGTCGCCTCGATCGGCCGCTGGATCGACGCCGGGCTCCCCTTCGACGGCACCGCCGCCGACGCCCCGCTCGTCGACCAGATGCCGCCCCCGGTCCATCCACGGGCGCCGTCGGTCTACCCCGCACCGCCGCCGGTGACGGCGCTGGCGTTCACGCCGTCGGGCGAGCTGCTCGCGGGCGGGTGGCGCGAGGTGCTCGTCGTCGATCCGCGCGGCGGTTCGGTGCACCGGCGGATCGGGAACGTCGCCGAGCGGTCGAGCCGGATCGCCGTCCATCCGGCGGGCGACCGTTTCGCCGTGGCCGGGGGGATTCCCGGGCAGCTCGGCGAGGTGCGCGTCTTCTCGCTCTCCGGCGACCTCCTCCGCGTCCTCGCCCCCGGCGGCGACGTCGTGCACGACGTCGCCTGGAGCCCCGCCGGGGATCGGCTCGCCGCGGCCTGCTCCGATGCGACCGTGCGGATCCACGACGACGCGAGCGGCGAGCTCCTCCGTGCGATTCCGGCCCACCGCGACTGGGTCCTCGCCGTCGCCTGGAGCCCGGACGGCACGAAGCTCGCCACCGGCAGCCGCGACCGCACCGCGAAGGTCCTCGAGGCCGCCACCGGCGCGATCCTGGCGAGCTACGGCCGGCACGACGCCCCGGTGCGCGGGGTCCTCTTCGCGCCGACGGGGGAGGAGGTCGTCTCGGCCGGCGACTCGAGGAAGCAGGATCGCTGGAGGATCGCCGACGCCGCGCATGTCCGCGACACGAACCTCGGCGGGGAGGTGTTCCAGCTGGCGGCCGCGGGCGAGGGCTTCGTGGCGCCGTCGGCCGGCGGGAAGGTCCGGCTCTTCAGGCTGGGGGATGGCGAGCAGGTGCGCGAGTACGAGCCCGCGGCACCGGCCCGGTTCGTCTCCGCCGCCGCGAGCGAGGCCGCCGATCTCGTCGCCGCCGGCACGCTCGACGGCCGGATCGTCGTCTGGAAGCTCTCCAGCGGCGAGCGGCTCGTCGAGACGCCGCTGAAACCCGCCCCGTGAGCGCCGCCGCGGTTCACGCCTTGCCGTCGAAGAACACGCGCCGGGCGGTGTTCCTGAGGATGTCGAGGCGCTCCTCGCGCGAGAGGAAGTCGAGCCGGTCGCGCACGAGCCCGAGCGACGCGGCGTAGGAGTGGGCCTCGCCGTTCAGGCCCGGCTGCACCTGATAGGGGCAGTCGGTGGCCCACATGAGACGGCCCGCGCCGTAGGCGTCGCGGAGGCGGCGCACGAGAGGTGCGAGGTCGTCGTAGGGGGGCTTCTTCGCGCCCAGCGCGTAATAGGCCGAGACCTTCACGGTGACCTGCGGATGCTCGGCGAGGGCGACGAGCGCGTCGAGATCGCGGCGCGCGTCGGGGGTGTCGAGGCCCCCCTTCATCCCGATGCGGGCGAAGTGGTCGATGACCACCGGCGTGCGCGGGAAGCGCTCGATCATGGCGCCGATCGGGGCGAGCGCGTCGGGATCGGCGAGGAGGCACATGGCGAGGTTCGAGTCGGCCCCCTCCGTCCACATCGCCTTCATGCCGGGACTGTCGCGCCAGGCCGCGGCCTTCTTCGCGTCGGCGTAGAGGCGGAAGCCGCGGACGCCGTCGGCTTTCAGGGTCCGCATCGTCTCCTGCACGCCCGGCGCGTCGTGGTCGACGATCGCCACGCCGGAGAAGGCGGGGGCGTGGCGGCGCATGCAGTCGAGCATGTAGGCGTTGTCGAATCCGTAAAAGCTCATCTGGATGAGCACCACGCGCGACACGCCCTGCGGCCGGCAGAGGGCGAGCAGCTCCTCGGCGGTGAAGCTCGGCGGCTGGAGATCGGCCGGCGTGAAGCCGGCGGCGAGCGGGTACTTCGCGGTGTCGGGCGTCCAGACGTGGACGTGCGCGTCGACCAGATCGGTGAAGGTGTCGTCGTCCGCGGCGGCGACGGGCGCTGGTGTGGCGAGCGACGCCAGCGCGGCGGACGCCGTGCCTGCGAGCCAACGCCGCCTGGAGAGCGTGTGCATCCAAAAGTTCCCGGTGGCTGGCACCTTGTTCGTCGTCATTCGTAACACCTGCAGAACTCGCGGTAGAACTCCGCCGCGGCCTCGACCTGGCTCGTCTCGATCCATTCGACCGCGGCGTGCGCCTGGTCGATGCTGCCGGGGCCGAAGACGAGGCAGTCGAGGCCGTGGCGGGAGAGCTTGCTCGCGTCGCTGCCGTACGGCACGCCGGCAGGGCGCGGATCGAGGCCGAGCGACTTCGCCACGTCGGCCGCCACCTGCACCGCGCGGGCGTCGGACGGGGTCTCGAGCGCCTCGTCGACGAGGAACGGCGGCACCAGCTCGCCGCGCACGGTGGGGTCGGCGGCGGACAAGCGCTCGAGGATCGCCCGGTAGGCCGCCAGGACGTCGGCCGTGCGCTCGCCGGGGAGGAGGCGGCGGTCGATCTGGAGGGCACAGCGGTCGGGGACGAAGTTCACCTGCACCCCGCCGCCGATCAGGCCCACGTTGCCGGTGGCGGCGCCGAGGAGCGGATGGACGCGTTCCGCGAGCCCCGCGTGGAGCAGGTCGACCTCGCGGACGAAGGCCGCGGCGTGGCTGATGGCGTTGATCCCGAGCAGGGGCTTCGAGGAGTGGGCCGCCCGACCGTGGAACACCACCTCCCACCGCACCACCCCCTTGGTCGCCACGACGACGCGCATCTCCGTCGGTTCGGCCACGATCGCGGCGCTGCGCGGGGCGCCGGGCCGGGCCGCGGGGATCGAGGCGCACAGCGCCGTCACGCCGCGGAAGAGGTATTCCTCGTCGATCGCCGCCGCGAGCCAGACGTCGCAGGGCGGGGGCTCGGCGGCCCGCGCCAGATCGGCCACCGCGTGGAGCATCCCCGCCAGACCCGCCTTCGTGTCGCAGGAGCCGCGGCCGTACATCCGCCCCCCCTCGATGACCGGATCGAAGGGGGGGATCGTCATTCCCGTGGTGCTGACGACGTCCATGTGGGCCGCGCGGACGACGCGCCGCGACCGGCCGCGGCCGCGCACGACCCCCACCACGTCGTCGCGGAGCGGGAGAACGGCGGTGCGCCGATGCTCGATGCCGCGGCCGCCGAGGAACTCCGCCACGAAGTCGGCCACGCCCGCTTCGCCGGGACCGCCGAACTCGGGATTCACGCTGTCGATGCGGACGAGGGCGGCGAGGGTGTCGACGACGGGGGAGGGCATGGCGGGCTTCAGGCGGGGGGCGAACGGAGGATGGGACGGACGACCTTCCCGGCGATGTCGGTGAGGCGGTAGTCGCGGCCGGCGTGCCGGAAGGTGAGCCGCTCGTGGTCGAGGCCGAGGGCGGCGAGCATGGTGGCGTGCAGGTCGTGGGTGTGCACGGCCCCCTCGACCGGGAGGATGCCATGGTCGTCCGACGCGCCGTGGACCATGCCCCCCTTCACCCCCCCGCCGGCCATCCAGGAGGAGAAGACGAGATTGTGGTGCTCCCGGCCGGGATGGTCGGCGGTCTGGTGGAACGGCGTCCGGCCGAACTCGGTCGTCCAGACGACGAGCGTGCGCTCGAGCATCCCGCGCCGCTTGAGATCGGCGAGGAGCCCGGCGATGGGGCGATCGACCGCCTTGGCGAGGCGCTCGTGGTCGGCCATGGTGCCGTGGGAGTCCCAGTTGGCGCTCGAGCCGACGTCGATGAGCTCGATGAAGCGCACGCCGCGCTCGGCGAGGCGCCGGGCCACGAGGCACTGCCAGCCGAAGCCCTGCGTGGCGCCGCGCTCGAGGCCGTAGAGGCGCAGGGTCTCGTCGGTCTCCCCCGAGAGATCGAAGACCTCCGGCGCCTCGCGCTGCATCCCGAAGGCGGTCTCGAAGGAGCGCATCCGGGCGGCGAGGGCCGCGTCGGTCCCCCGCGACTCCAGGTGCGCGGCGTTGAGCCGGGCGAGGAGATCGAGCTCCGCCCGCTGCACGGTGCCCGAGGGGGCGCGGGGCAGGAGATTGGGCAGCGGTTCGGCGCCGGGGAGGACGTGGGTCCCCTGGTGGCATCCGGGGAGGAAGTCGCTCCCCCAGGTCTGGGCGCCGGCGTAGGGGGCGGCCGGGGCGACGACGACGAAGGAGGGGAGGTTCCGGTTCTCGGTGCCGAGTCCGTAGCTCACCCAGGCGCCGTGGCTCGGGCGGGCGAACTGCGCCGAGCCGCAGTGGGCGGCGAGCGTCCCCTTGTCGTGGCCGTCGCTGTCGCAGTGCATCGCGTTCAGGATGCAGATGTCGTCGACCATCCCGCCCACGCAGGGGAAGAGATCGCTCACCCAGGCGCCGCTCCGGCCGTATCGCCGGAACGCCCAGCGCGGCTTGATGAGGTAGCGCTCGAAGGCGCCCGGCTTGTTGAGCCAGCGCGAGGCGGTGACCTTCCTGCCGTGGTCGGCGACCAGGGCGGGCTTCCAGTCGAAGGTGTCGACGTGGGAGACGCCGCCGGTGGCGTAGAGGAAGATCACCCGGTCGGCGCTCGCGGGGAAGTGCGGCGCCCTCGGGGCGAGCGGGTCGGGCGCCGCGGCGGGGGCGTCGTCGGCGAGCAGGCCCGAGAGCGCCGTGGCGAAGAGCCCGCGGCCGAGGCGGTCGAGCCATCCTCGGCGCGGAAGCGATGCGGGTTCCCCGGCGTGGAAACGCATGCCGTCACTCCACGAACAGGAAGGGATTCGACGTGAGGAGCACGCGGGAGAGCGCCTTCCAGGCCTCCTCCCCGTCCACGCCCGGCGCGGCGGCGGCGAAGCCGGCGAGGAAGTCGCGCATCCCGGCGAGTTCGGCGGGGCTCGCCTCTCGTCCCCAGGCGAGCACCGTCGCCGCGCGGAGGCGGGCCTCCGGGTCGGAGGCGGCGGAGAGGATCCGCGCCGCGAAGGCCCCGCCGGCGCGGTGGACGAGGGGGGAGTTCATGAGGAACAGGCTCTGCGTCGGCGTGACCGTGGCGTCGCGCCTGGCGACCGACTGGTTCGGGTCGGCGGCGTCGAAGAGGGAGAGGAAGGAGTGGCGGCGGTTGCGCTGCACCATGAGATAGAGGCTGCGGCGGTCGGAGTCGTATTCCCCGTGGAAGGGCTGGTGGATCGTGAAGGCCCAGGTCTCGACCGGCGGGAAGGGGTGGGGCGGCGGCGGCGAGCGGTCGAGGAGGCCGCTGGTGGCCAGGATCGCGTCCCGGAGCGTCTCGGCATCGAGGGCCCGCCGCGCGTGGCGCGCGAGGAGACGATTCTCCGGATCGGCCGCGAGGGCCGCCGGATCCCCGTCGGCCGACTGCCGCCAGGTGCGCGAGCGGAGGATGAGACGGTGGAGGTCCTTCACCTTCCAGCCCGAGTCCATGAAGCGGACGGCGAGCCAGTCGAGGAGTTCGGGATGCGAGGGGGCCTCGCCGCGGGTGCCGAAGTCGCTCGGCGTGGCGACGAGCCCCCGGCCGAAATGCCAGTGCCAGACGCGGTTGACGAACACGCGTGCCGTGAGCGGGTTCTCCCGGCGCGTGAGCCACGCCGCCAGATCGCGCCGGCCGCTCCCGTGGGCGGGATCGGCCAGGGGGTCGCCGCCGAGGATCTCGAGATTCGCGCGCGGGACGGTGTCGCCCGGCTTGTCGGGCTCGCCGCGGTGCTGGAGACGGGCGTCGGCCGGCGTCCCCTCGGAGACGCCGTAGGCGACGGGGTAGGGCGCCGCCTCCGCCGCCGCCCTGCGCCGGGCGTCGAGGTCGCCGAGCGCCTTGTCGATCCCGGCGATGCGCTCCGCCGCGTCGGGCGGGGGCACCGGCTTCACCGCGTCGGGGGCGCCGGGGGGGGGGAAGGGCTCGGAGCGCCGGGCGAGGTTGTCGAGATCGCGCACGGTGGCCGGGCCGGCGACGTGGCCGAGCCCGTCGCAGATGATCGTGTCGACGACGCCGTCCCAGGCGGCGGGAAGCGCGATCTCGCCGAGCGCGATCGGGGCGGGGGCGGTGCCCTCCGCCGGAAAGGGGGTGATCGAGCCCTGCCCGCGCTTGGTCGCATGGTCGAGCGTCACCTCGACGTGGTGCCAGCGGCCCGGCTCGAGCGCCGTCACCACGCGCCAGCCGTCGCCGTCGCGCACGGCGAACTCCCGGAGCGTGGCCGAGAAGTCGATCGCCGTCGATTCGATCACCCCGCGGCCGACGTAGAACCGGCAGGCCCCGGCCGGCTGCTCGCCCCCCTCGGTCGGCAGGGTGCGGAAGTCGAAGGCCACGCGGAGCGGCGCCCCGGCGGCGGCGACGAGCCGCTCGGCGAAGGTGTGGCGCACCCCTTCGTTCGGCTGCCCGGTGCCGATGCGGACGCCGCGCGTGCCGGCGGGGTGGAGATGGCGGAAGGGGCTCTGCGAGGAGGGTCCGACGACGTTCGGCCCGGCCGACAGCCAGGGTGGCGCCGCCGGGCCCTTGCCCGTCTCCTGCCCCTCGAGGTCGAGGTCGGTGCCGCCGGCGTGGGCCTTGCCTTCGAGGAGGAGCCTGTCGGCGCGGAGGCGGGCGATGTTGGCGTCGAGGTCGGCGAGCGTCGCGGCCTTCGCCGCGTCGAGCCGCGTCGCCTCCCCCGCCGGCACGAGCGGCGGGAAGTGCGCGGGACGCTTGTGCTCCTCCCCACCCGGGAAGGCGAAGCGCGTGCTCTGGAGGATGCCGTAGAGGGCGTAGTAGTCGCGGGCGGTGACGGGGTCGTACTTGTGGTCGTGGCAGCGCGCGCACCCGAGCGACAGGCCGAGGACGGAGCGGCCGAGGGAGTCGATCGCGTCGGCGAGGTCGAGGTGCTGGAAGTCGGCGTTGGGGGCGTAGCCGTAGCGCTTGCCGACGGCGAGGAATCCGGTGGCGGTGACGAGATCGGCGTACTCGGCGGGGGACGCGTCACGCGCCAGGACGTCGCCGGCGATCTGCCGCTCGAGGAACGTGTCGAAAGGCATGTCGGCGCCGAAGGCGCGGATCACCCAGTCGCGGTAGGCGCCGGCCTCGCGGACGGGATAGTCGGCGCCGTCGCCGGCGGTGTCGGCGTAGCGGGCCACGTCGAGCCAGTGACGGCCGAAGCGCTCGCCGTAGGCGGGCGAGGCGAGGAGCCGCTCGATGACGCGGTCCCAGGCGTCGGGCGCGTCGTCGGCGAGGAACGCGGCGACCTCCTCCGGCGTCGGCGGGAGACCGGTGAGGTCGATGGTGACGCGACGGAGGAGCGTCGGCTTGTCGGCGAGCGGGGCGGGTCTCAGTCCCCGGGCCTCGAGCGCCGCCAGGACGAACCGGTCGATCTCGTTGGCCGCGAGTGCCTCGTCGGCCACCGGCGGTGGCACCGGCGCCACCGGCGCCTTGAAGCTCCAGAAGCCCTCCGCCGCGTCGCGGTCCATGCCCCCCAGGCGCGCGGTCGCGACGCGCGGATCGGCGGCGCCCGCGCGGATCCAGGTTTCGAGCGCGGCGATCTCGTCGGCGGAAAGGGGAGGGCCGGCGTCCTCCGGCGGCATCGCCGAGACGCCGTCGGCGTGCCTGACGGCGCGGAGGAGGAGGCTCGCGTCGGGGTCGCCGGGAACGATCGCGGGGCCCGAGTCGCCGCCGGTCTGCCAGCCGTCGCGCGAGTCGAGGGCCAGGGCCCCGGAGCGCTTGGCCCCCGGGGTGCTCGCATGGCATCCCAGGCAGCGGTCGACGAGCAGCGGACGGATCCTCGCCTCGAAGAAGTCGTCGTCGGCGCCCCGGGCGGCGGGGCTGGCGACCAAGAGCGCCGCGGCGAGCGCCGAAAGAGGGGCCAGCCACCGTGCGTCCCGGGGCCCCGGCCCGGGGCCGTGTCGCCCGCGGCGACCGGCACATGGTGGCTGGCACCTTTTTTTCACGGTCGGCATGGCATGGGAGCCTGGGAGCGACGGTTTCCCCGTGGTGAACGAGTTTACCCCGGTCTGGTGCGCCCCGACAGCGTGATCGAACCGTCGTCCCGGGCCATGGAGGCGCACGGCCGCGGCCGATTCGTGCCGCGCGGGCGGGCCGCTACAATCCGCCCGGATCGTCTCCTCTCGGCCTGAAGCGAGCCATTTCCATGACTCTTCGTCCGATCCTCCGCGCCCTCTCCCTCGTCGCGATCCTCCTCCCGGCCGCGACGTCGCCCGGCGCCGAGTGGACGCCGGCGCCGACGCCGCTCACGACCGAGTGGGGCCGGAAGGTGACCCCCGACGACGCCTGGCGCGAGTATCCGCGGCCGCAGCTCACGCGCGAGGCGTGGCAGTCGCTCAACGGCCTCTGGGACTACTCCATCGTCGGTCGCCCGGCGGGCGAGGGGGGCGTGCCGCCGGCCGACGGCGCGCCGCCGCCGGCCTGGGACGGGACGATCCTCGTTCCCTTCTGCCCGGAGTCGTCGCTCTCGGGGGTGGGGAAGGGGGTGACGAAGGACCAGCTCCTCTGGTACCGGCGCTCGTTCGCCGTGCCGGAAGGCTGGAAGGGGAAGCGGGTGATGCTCCGCTTCGACGCCGTCGACTGGCACTCGAGCGTGTGGGTCAACGGCACGAGGCTCGGCGACCATTCGGGGGGTTCCGATCCCTTCGCCTTCGACGTCACCGACCACCTCCGCGCCGGCGACAACGAACTCCTCCTCCGCGCCTGGGATCCGTCCGACGAGGGCCCGCAGCCGCGCGGCAAGCAGAAGCTCCGCCCCGAGGGGATCTGGTACACGCCGGTGAGCGGCATCTGGCAGAGCGTGTGGCTCGAGCCGGTGCCCGAGCGCCACGTGACCGGCGTCTTCCCCGTCGCCGACGTGGAACGCGGCGCGGTCGAGATCGGCGTCGACGTCGCCGGACCGCAGGGGGCCGCCGCGCCGCGCGTCCGCGTCACCTCCACCGACGGGGGCGTGCGGAGGGTCCTCGGCGAGGGGGCCGCCGGCAAGCCGATCCGCTTCGCGGTCAGGGAGCCGCGCCTCTGGACGCCCGACGACCCGCACCTCTATCCCGTCGAGGTCGAACTCGTCGGCGCCGACGGCAGGGTGATCGATCGGGTGGGCAGCTACTTCGCCCTCCGCTCGATCACCAAGGCCCGCGACGAGAAGGGGATCCTGCGCCTTTGTTTGAATGGAAAACCGCTGTTCCAGATCGGACCGCTCGACCAGGGCTGGTGGCCCGACGGCCTCCTCACGCCGCCGAGCGACGCCGCGATGAGATACGACCTCGAGGTGCTCAAGTCCCTCGGCATGAACATGCTCCGCAAGCACATCAAGGTGGAGCCGGCCCGCTACTACCACCACTGCGACACGCTCGGGCTCCTCGTCTGGCAGGACCAGCCGAGCGGCATGGGGGCGGGGCGGAAGCAGTTCGTGCAGCCCGACTGGCGCGAGGACGGCGAGTTCACGCCTGAGGAGAAGGCACAGTTCCGCGCCGAACTCGGGGCGATGATCGACCGGCTCCGCTTCTTCCCCTCGATCGTCGTCTGGGTGCCCTTCAACGAGGGCTGGGGTCAGCACGACACCAACGACGTCCTGAAGTGGGTCATGGAGCGCGACCCGACGCGCCTGGTCGACGGCCCCAGCGGCTGGACCGACCGGGGCTTCGGCGACATGAAGGACATGCACATGTACCCCGGCCCGGGGATGTTTCCCGTCATGCCCGATCGGGTGAGCGTCCTCGGCGAGTTCGGGGGCCTGGGGCTCCCGGTCAAGGGACACCTCTGGAAGGATTCCGACAACTGGGGCTACCGGACGTTCCAGAACGAGGCCGATCTCCGGGCCGCCTACGGCAATCTCGTCGAGCGCCTCCACGTCCTCGTGGGGAAGGGGCTCGCGGCGGCGGTCTACACGCAGACGACCGACGTGGAGATCGAGGTCAACGGTCTCCTCACCTACGACCGCAAGGTGCTCAAGCTCGACCCGAAAGAGACGGCGGCGTGGCACCGGACGCTCTTCACCCCGGCGCCGGTGTTCCGCGATCTGGTCGCCACGGCCGAGGCCGGTCCGGCGGAATGGCGGTTCACGCTCGAGCCGCCGCCGGCGGAGTGGGACAAGCCGGGCTACGACGACGCGGCCTGGAAGCGGGGCGCGAGCGGCTTCGGCACGCAGGGCACCCCCGGCACGACGATCCGCACCGAATGGAACACGAAGGAGATCTGGATGCGGCGGACGGTGAAGCTCGACGCGCTCCCAGCGGGGAAGCTCTTCTTCCGCCTCCACCACGACGAGGACGCGGAGATCTTCGTCAACGGCGTCCTCGCCGCGACGGTGCAGGGCTACGTGACGGAGTACGTCGAGGTGCCGATGCTCCCGGCGGCGCGGGCGACACTCGAGGAAGGGGACAACCTCGTCGCCGTCCACTGCCGCCAGACCGGCGGCGGGCAGTCGATCGACGTCGGCATCGTGGAGCAGGTGCCGGCGGAGTGAGCGGTGGCCGCGGCACGCTGAGCGTCGGGTAGCCGATGGTATCGACGGCGATCATCGCCGCCCTTCCATGACGTCGAGGAGCCTGTCACGGTCCGCTACGTCGACCGCCGGCGGCGTCGATCCCCGGTGCGTCTTCCAGGTCTGAGGTCTACAAGGGACCCAGTCAAGAAGTGCCTCAGTCGGGCGGGCGGCGGGAGGCCGGACGAGTCACGCCCCGCTCAATCCCGTTCACCGCCGGCCGGGCGTGCCCAACGGGGGCACGGTGCGGAGCCGGGAGCGAGGCCGGCTCCGCGGGTCAGGGCTACGACCGGCGGGAACGGGGGTGCGGTGGAGGGATGCGCGCCGCGGGTCGGCAGCTCCGTGCGGCCGCGGTGGGGGGGCGCGCCGGGCCCTCCTCTTCTCTTGGCGTACGCCGCGGAGGGAAGCGGCCAAACTTTTCCGAAAAAGCACTTTTCGGATCTGGTGTGCCGGACCGCGGCCTCGCCGCGCGGGGCATGACGCGGCGGCCGAGAGCGGGCCTGCGGCGCAGGAAGTGCGATCGTCGCGCGCCTGCGGCAGGGGCCCGTCTCGGGCCCGCGCCGCAGGCCGGGATCTTCCGTCAGGCGATCGGCGTGGCCCGGCGCCGGGCGCGGAGCCGCTTCTCGGCGAGGCCGAGGGCGCCCGTGACGAGTGCCGCGACGCTTCCCAGCCCGGCCGGGTCGATCTCGGGGACGGCCGCGGAGCCGGCGAAGATGCCGCGCACGACGTAGGCGTCGGGGACTAAATACCCTTCGTTGATCCCTCCGGTGAAGTTGTAACCGCTGACGGCGTCGCCGGTGATGGCATGAACGGAGAAGACGTTGTACTGCCCGAGTACAGGGACGCCCTCGTCCTGGAATACGTCGGCCAGGTTTTGAACGCTCAGCGTGGAGCGGTCGAACAGACTTGTCACCCCTCCGATTTGGTAGGTGACATATCTCCCGTCGGGAGAGACAGCGACCCAAGAGCGGGCACCGGCCGGTGCCAAGTACACCAGGCCAGAGAGCGCGGTCCAGTACCAGGGAGCATACTGGTCGTGGCTCACGGTGGCCCCGACGACCACCGATCCATCGGCGGAGATGCCAGTCAGAATCGGGTACGACATATTCACCGTCGGGTCGATTCGATCGTAGGTATCAGGATTCAGTGTCCACCGCGTCGGTTGGCCGAACGCCGGTGGGCCGGATGCGCTAGGAAAAGTTGCGGTTCCGAAGGCTTTTGTGCCGTCACCGGTGATTTTGACGGCATCGCCAAAGCTGTTATTCGCCGCGTTTGGGAACGCAAGGGGGCTCGCTCCGGTCGTGGCCGACCAGACGAAGGGCCTGTTGCCGGATCCTTCATTGAACGACCCGATGACGGTCGATCCGTCGGCGGAGATGTCGTTCCCGTAGGAGACGTCGTCGGAGACGTTGTTGCGCAAGGTGACGATGCCGCTCCCCTCCGTCCAGCGAAAAGCACGCCCGGTTCCAGTTTGTGCTGACGGGATGATGGTGCCGCACACAGTCGAACCGTCGGCCGACACTCCGGTCGCCTCGGCGTGCGTTGAGAGCACTTGCATGCCGGTTGCGGCCGTCCAACGAAACGCACCGCCGTATCCATTCGGCCCGATTCGGCCGACGACGACTTGGCCGTCGCTCGACATGTCGTAGCCGACGCCGGAGAACCCCAGATACGTGAGGCTCGCCGCGGGACTCCGCCCGGCGAGAACAACCGTCAGGAGGAGGAGCCCCAACTGGAGGGCCCGCCAACCCCGCCCGCGAACCCGGCGTGCCGACCGGGTTTGGACGCAGCGATGATGAAAAAGGGGCATTCGAGGCTCCTGACGCGGGGTTGCGAGAAGGAAAAGAGTCAAAAAAGGCTTCGCAGGAGAGGCACGCGGCAGGCCAGCCCTGCCGGAATCGCGCCTTCCACCTCTCCGAGCGTTTGCCGAGGTCGAAACCGGACGGTCGACCCGGAAAATTTATTTCCTCTCCCCCCGAAAGAGGTTGCAGCCGCCCCGCCGGGCGGTAGATTCCAAGCTGTCCGTTTCGTCAGGAAGGACAGCCAGGATGGTCGTGACCGCAACCTGGAAGCGCGGAGGGGAAACCGGCACCGCCGTCGCCGACCGCGGGGGCCGCGTCGCCGCGCGGCGAAAGGCCTCCCCCCTGGAACGGCGGCTCCTCCGGCTCGTGAACGCCGCCAAGGCGGGAGAGCCGGGAGCGCTCGGCGAACTCCTCGACGCGGCCCGGGGCTACCTCCTCACGGTCGCCTCGCGCCGTCTCCCCGCCGACGTCCGCCCCCATCTGGCCCCCTCCGACGTCGTCCAGGAGACCGCGATCGAGGCCCAGGCGGGGTTCGCGGGATTCGAGGGGGAGTCGGCGGCGCAGTTCCTCGGTTGGCTCCGCACCATCCTGCTGCACAACGTCGGCGACGCCATCCGCCGCCGCCGCGCCTACGAGCGGGCCATCGACCGCCACGCCTCGGTGCCCCGTCCGGGCGCCCACCGCGATCTCGACACCGCCCGGCGCACCCCCACCACGACGCCCAAGCCCACCGAGGCCTCGGCGATCCGCCGCGACGACGCCGGCCTCGTGGCCCGCGTCCTCGGGTCGCTCGGCGAGGACGCCCGGCAGGTGGTGCGGCTCCGCTACTGGGACGGTCTGTCGTTCCCCGAGATCGGGCGGCGCCTGGGGCGCAGCGACGAGGCGGTGCGGAAGGTCTGGTACCGCGCGGTGGCGCGGCTCCAGGACGCGCTCGCCCACGGCGACGGATGAGATCCCGCCGGTCGGCCCCAGTCCGCGGGGCCGCGGCATGTCGGTGCCTCCATGCGACGCGACACACCGACGCCGACCGACGGTGCCCGCCCCGGTGACTCCTCCGGGAACGATCCGCCCGACAAGGGCGCGGGGGACGCGCTCGACCGGCTCGCCGATCTCGACGACCGGCTCGGTGGCCACGCCCCGAACGACCGGCAGACGCCCGGCGACCCTGACGGGGACGCCCCCCCGGAGGGGCTCGACGCCATCCTCCTCCTCCGCCAGATGGCGGCGGAGGAACGGGGGGGGAAGTGGGCCGAGGAGCCGGAACCACCGCGCCGCATCGGCCGCTTCGCGATCGTGCGCGAGGTGGGGAGCGGGGGGTTCGCGCGGGTCTACGAGGCGTTCGACACGCGCTTGCTGCGGCGGGTGGCGCTCAAGGTGGCGAGACCGGAGACGGTGCTCCCCGCCGGCGCGAGGAAGCGGTTCGTGCGCGAGGCGGAACTGGCCGCGCGGCTCGTCCATCCCCACGT
>CAZMOU010000066.1:0-2220 GCA_964567835.1 uncultured Chitinophaga sp.
GCCCCCGTCCGGCCCCCGTTCGGCCCCCGTTCGGCCCCCGTTCGGCCCCCGCGGGGCGGTTCCGTCGTTGCGACGCCCCTCGGGCGGGCGGTACCATGTAGGCGGAGCCGGCGGGGGGCGGGCTCCATGTCGATCTCACCCGGAAGGAGGTCTGGAGATGCTCCATCGAATCCACCCGCGGCGCACGGTGCACGGTGCCGGCTCATCGCGGCGCGACTTCCTCAAGGTCGGGTCGCTGGGATGCGGTTCGCTCGGGGGGCTCGGCCTGGGGAGCCTCCTCCGCGGCCGCGCGGCGCTCGCCGCCTCCGGAGGTTCGACCAAGGACACGTCGGTGATCTGGCTCTGGCTGGGAGGCGGCCCGACGCACGTCGAGACCTTCGACCCGAAGATGACCGCGCCGGCGGAGTACCGCAGCGTCACCGGCGAGGTGAAGACGAACCTCACCGGCGTCACGCTCGGCGGCACCTTCGAACGGATGGGTCGTGTCGCCGACAAGATGGCCTTCGTCCGCTCCTTCGCCCACACCAACAGCGGGCACGGCGGCGGCACGCATTACGTGATGACCGGCTACGACAACCGTCTCGCCGACAACGGCGCGGTGCCCGATCGCCCGGGCATCGGCTCGATCGTGGCCCGCAGCCGTGGCACCAACCACCCCCGGACCGGCATCCCCACCTACGTGCGCATGGGGGGCATCTACGGCGACGGGCCCGCCTTCCTCGGCACGGCCTTCGGGCCGTTCGATCCGGGCGGCGAGGCGCGGCAGAACATGGCGCTCGTCGTGAACGGCGATCGCTTCGACAGCCGGCGCGGCCTGCTCGGGTCGATCGACACCGCCCGGCGCGAAGCCGACCGCAGCGGCCTCGTCTCGGGGCTCGACGCTTTCGAGCAGCAGGCCTTCGACATCATCATGAGCCGGTCGCAGAAGGCCTTCGACGTGAAGTACGAGGATCCCCGGGTCGTCGACCGGTACGGCCCCGGCCTCGGCCAGCAACTTCTCCAGGCCCGGCGGCTCTGCGAGGCCGGATGCGGCTTCGTCACCGTGAGCTTCGGCGGCTGGGACATGCACGGGGGCATCAAGGCCGCGATGGAGTCGCTCGGGCCGCAGGTCGACCGCGCCGTCGCCGCGCTCGTGGAGGACATGCACATGCGCGGCCTCGACGAGAAGATCCTCCTCGTGATCAGCGGGGAGTTCGGCCGGACGCCGAAGATCAACGGCGGCGCGGGGCGCGATCACTGGGCCCCCTTGAGCACGCTCGCCCTGGCGGGGGGCGGCCTGAAGATGGGGCAGGTGGTGGGCGAGTCGGCCGAGAAGGTCGACGTCCCCAAGACCACGCCCATCGGACCACAGGACCTGATGGCCACCGTGTTCCACGTCCTCGGCATCGACGGCCGCGCCCAGTACGTCAACCAGGCGGGCCGGCCGGTCTCCATGATCGAGCAGGGCCGGGCGATCGAGGAACTGGTCTGACCGCGGGCCCCGTCAGCGATCGACCACCTCGAAGGGGGGCAGCGGCTGCCCCGTGGTGGCGTTCCAGCCCCGGAGGATGCCGTCTGCCGGACCGACGACGAGCACCTCGCCGCCGGGGGTGACGTCGAGCGAGTGGATCCAGGATCCCAGCGACGGGAACGTCCGGACCGTCCCGCCGTTCGCGGCATTGAGGATCCGCACGACGCCATCGCCGCCGGCCGTCGCCAGCGTGTCGCCGTCGCCCACGAAGCGCAGCGCCGTCACGTGCCGGCCGAACGGCGCCGTCGTGAGCCTCTGGTCGCCGGTCTCGGCATCCCAGACCTTGACCGTGTTGTCGGCCGCGGCGCTCGCCAGGGTCTGGCCGTCCCCCTTCCAGGCCACGCCGAGGACGTACCCGGTGTGGCCCTCGAGGCGCCGCAGGCGGCTGCCGTCGGCCGAGTCGAACGTGCGCACGTACTTGTCGGCACCGGCGGAGGCGAGGCGCCTGCCGTCCGGCGAGAAGCGCGCCGAGAGGACGGCGTCGTCGTGGGCGTCGGGGAGATGGAGGGTTCGCGAACCGGAGGCGACCTGGAACACGCCCAGTTCCCCCGAACGCGACGGCACGCCGCTCCCCACGAGGAGGAGCGAGGAGTCGGCGTTCCAATCGAGGGCGGTCACCCGATCGACGATCGGATCGGGACTTCCGGCGCCGCCGATCGTGCGCTCCAGGCGCCAGGGGGGATTCTGCTCCCAGGCGATCGCCGCCGCAT
>CAZMOU010000066.1:2230-17383 GCA_964567835.1 uncultured Chitinophaga sp.
GGCCCGCGAGGCTGCCCAGGCCGCCCAGAGCGCCGCCGCATCCCCGCCGGCGGTCACCAGCCGTCCGCCGGGGAGGAAGGCCACCCCGACGAGACCGGCCCCGTGCCCGGCGAACGCCGCCAGGGCGCTGCCCGTCTCGCCGTCCCACAGATGGGCCGCGGGGAAGTCCCCCGCCGTGGCCACGGTGCCGCCGTCCGGTGCGAACGCCACGTGACGGACGGGCGCCACGGCGGCGGCGGCGGCGGCGGTCGCCGCCTCGAGCGCCTGCTTCGCGGCGGCGAGCCCGGCCTCCGCGCGGGCCAGCCCGTCGCGGGCGACGGGGAGCGCCTCCGCGGCGACGGCGGCCTCCCGGGCGGCGATCTCGTGCTGCTGGACCGCCAGGCGCTGGGCTGACCGCGCCGTGCGCAGCGCGGCCGAGGCGTCGGCGGCGGGCTTCTGCGTCTCGGTCACCTTCTGCGTCGTGCCGTTGGCGGCGGTCGCGGCGGCGGTGGCGGCGGTCGCCGCGGCCTGCGCGGCGGACTGCATCTGCCCGACCCGCTGTTCCGTGGCGGCGACCGCCTGCACGGCGGCGTCGGACGCCTGCTTCCGCGCGGTGTCCGCCGCGTCGGCGGCCGCCGCGGTCGCCAGGAGCGCGGCCTTCTGCCGCGCCGACTGCAGCGCCACCTGGGCATCCCTCACCTCGCGATCGGCGCGCTGCCGGGCCACGTTCGCGCTGCGTGCCTCTGCCGACGCGGCGAGCGCGATTTTTTCCGCCTCGATCCGGGCGGCATCGGCGGTGGCGAACGCGTCCTGCTTCCGCTTCACGTCGGCGTCGGCCTCGTCGAGCGCGGCCTTGGCCTTGGTGGCGGCGTCGGTCTTCGCCGGCAGGTCCTTCTCGGCGGACTCGACGCGCTGCTTGAAGATCGCGATCCTCTCGGTGGCGGCGGTCTGCTGGCGGGTGAGGAGGGAGACGGCGGCGGCACGGCGCAGGTCCCCCCGGACCTCCGCGACCGGCTGTCCGTCGGCGCGCCACAGCCGCAGCGAACCGCTCTCCCCCACCGACGCGATGCGCTGCCCGTCGGGGCGCACCGCGACGCCGGTGACACGGCCGCCGTGCTGGAATTGGCCGGTGACGCGCCCCTCGTCGAGACGGATCCTGCGGACGACGCCGTCGGCGCTTCCGGTCACCACCTCGAGCGTCGCCCCCGGCACCGGCGCGATCGCCGTCACCGCGCCCCCATGCCCGGCGATCAC
Source organism: uncultured Chitinophaga sp. (assembly GCA_964567835.1). Classification (GTDB taxonomy): domain Bacteria; phylum Planctomycetota; class Planctomycetia; order Pirellulales; family UBA1268; genus QWOP01. The sequence continues at coordinate 3,464 of CAZMOU010000066.1, forward strand.
GTCGAGCGCCCCGGGCCTCCAGCGCCAGATGGCGTCATCGCCGGCGGAGAGCACGTGCCCGGAGGCATCGACCCCGATCCCGGCGATCCCGGAGGTGTGCGCGGAGAACCGTTCGAGGAGCAGGCCGGTGGCGGGATCGTGGAGCGTGAGCGCGGCGCCGCCGGGCGGGACGGCGGCGAGGCCGACGACCGCGCGGCGGCCGTCGGCGGCGAGGGCGACGGCGGTGACGTCGCCGGGCAGCGCCGTGACGCCGGGGCCGATGGCGTTGCCGTCAGGCTTCCAGAAGCGCACGATCCCCCCCTTTCCGCCGGTGGCGATCACGCTGCCGTCGGCGGCGGCGGAGAGGACGGTGAGCGGGGCGCCGTGCGACGCGGTGAACGCCGGCTGGCCCGTCGCGACCTGGTATCCGCGGATCGCGCCGTCCGCCGTGGCGACGACGACGCCGCCGGCGGTGGCCACCAGTCCCGTCACCGGTTGCGGCGGGCCGTCGAGATGCCGTTCGAGCGTGGTGGCGAGCCGCGCCACGCTGCCGTCGGGGCCGACGCGGAGGAGCGTCTCGGTCGTCTCGGGGAGCACGGCCGCCGACGCCGGCAGGTCGATCGCCTCGTGCAGTCGCCCCTCGTCGACGCGCCACAGCCGGACGACGACGTGGTCGCCCGCGGTCTCGAGCGTCGTGGCCCGCGTGCCGTCACCCGAGAAGGCGACCGTCGCGGACTTCCCCGCCGCCCCCTGGAACGCCTTCACGAGCTGGCCGCCGGCGCGTTCGTGGCTGCGCACGACGCCGTCGCCGCCGACCGCGAGGAGACGCTGGCCGTCGATCGAGGGGGCGACGGCCAGCGGCGGGGCCGGGAGGTTCCAGGCGGAGGCCTGCGTGTCGGCATCCGCGCTCCAGGCGCGTACCGTCCCGTCGGCGGACGCCGACCAGGGCTGTCCCCCCCCGTCCCACCCCAGCGCGAGGACGGCCGCCGTGTGACCGCGGTACTCGCGCACCGGCTTCGCCTCGGCCAGGCTCCACACCCGCAGGACATGGTCGGTGCCGGCGACGAGCAGCCGCGCCGGATCGGGCGCGGGGGCGAGGGCCGCCGTCGGAGTGCCGGCGTCGGCGATCGTGGCGAGCGGTGCGGTCGAGGCGGCCCAGTCCCAGACGCAGAGCATGCGGTCGTCGCCGCCGGAGCAGAGCCGCGAGCCGTCGGCGGCGAAGGCGAGCGCGCGGACCGGGCCGGAGGGCCCGGTGAGGAGCACCGCGGGAGCGGCGCCGTCGAGCGGCCGCACGGCGATCGCCGGTCGTCCCCCGGCGCTCCCCGCGACCGCGAGGAGCCTCCGCCCGTGATGGAAGGCGGTGGCGGTGACCTGCCCGAGCGGCAGGTCCCCGACGACCGCCGGCGGCGGAGCCCGGTCCAGGCCGTGCCACACGCCGACCCTCCCCTGGTCGTCGCCGGAGACAATGCGGGCACCGTCGGGGGTGGCGGCGAGGGCGACGACCGGGGAGGCCGCCACCCTGGAGCGGCGCAGCAGCCGCCCTTCGGGAATCGACCACAGGCTCACCGCGCCGTCGGCGCCGCCGGTCGCCACCGCCGCCGTGCCCGGTTCCCGCCCCGCGACCAGACAGAGGCTCGTGGCCGGTCCGCCGTCGAGCGGCCAGTCGCCGAGCGGCCGCGACGCCCCATCCTTCTCGACGGCGACGACCCGGACCCGTCCCCCCTGACCGGTCGTGACGAGCAGGCGTCCGTCGGGGGCGGCCGCGAAGCGGCGGCCCGGCTCGGGGTCGACGCCGATCCGCACCGGGACCGCGTCGGGCGAGCGGAAGGTGCGCAGCGTCGCATCGGTGCCGCCGACCGCGAGGACATGGTCGGCGCCGGGAGCGCTCGCCAGCGTGCCCCGGGCGGGAACGTGCGCGAGCGCGGCGACCGGCTGCGCCGTCTCGATCGTGCCGACGAGGGTGCCGGTCGCGGTTTCCATGCATCGCAGCCCCCCCTCCCCGCCCCCGGCGAAAAGGAGTTCGCCGTCGGCGGAGAAGACGAGCGCCGTGGCGCCGGCGGGGGGGCCGGCGAAGGTCGCTCCCGGGCGCCCGTCGGCGGCGTCCCAGATCCGCACCGCGCCCGGCGCGGCGGTGGCGACGAACCGGCCGTCGGGGCTCGTGGCCAACGCCGTCACCGGTCCGGCGCCTGGCAATTCGTACGCGCGCACGTCCCGGGGGCGCCGCCAGATCTTCACCTCGCGGAATCCGCCGCTGGCGAGCATGTCGCCGTCGCGGTTGAAGGCCAGGGCACCGACGACGTCGCCGTGGGCGGCGTCCCCCACGGCCGGATCGACCAGGGGGGTGACGAGGCGGCCGGTCTGCGCGTGGTGGAGCAGGAGACGATTCGATCGGGCCACCGCCACGTACTGGGCGTCGGGAGCGACCGCCACGGCCGACGCGGGGACGAACGCGGGGGCGATCGGCCGCAGGCTCCGCGGCGACGGCGATCCGGTCGGGCCGGCCGACTTCGCCCCCTGGTCGATCCACGCCGCCACCACGCCGAGGGCCTCGGGGCCGAGATCGGCCGCGTTGGCGGCGTTGCCCGCCGGCGGCATGACCGGCTCGTCCCGATGGGCCGCCAGCGTGAACAGCAGGCTCTTCTCGGCCGACCCGGGCACGATCGCCGGTCCGGAATCGCCGCCGCGGAGCAGCCCCTCGACCGTCTCGAGGACGAGGTCGCCGTGGCGTTCGGCCGCGCCGTGGCACGCGAGGCAGTCGCGCCGCAGGATGGGGAGGACGTCGGTCTCGAAGAGGAACGGCTCCGCCCGTTCGACCCGCGCCACCGGCAGCGGGTCGGCGGCCGCGACGGTGGCCGCGGCCAGCGCCAGGATCGCGGGGACGGTGGTGGGGAACGATCCGCGGAGACGCATCGGTGGGCTTCCGTCCGACATCCTCGTCATCGCCCGGCGGCCGCGTCGGCGGCGATGACCGTGGCCTGCAGGCTGGCCGGAAGCACGAGCTGCTGGCCGTTGAAGGTGAGCGTGAGGGAGAGGGTGAGCTCGTGGGTCCCCGGCGTGGCGCCCGGTGCCAGCGGCACCATGATCGTGCCGGCCGTCGCCGCCGCCGGGAGCGTGAAGGTCGTCTCCGGGATCCCCGCGACGCCGGCGGGGGGCGCGACGCGGGCCTGGAGGTCCCCCGTGAAGCCGAAGAGGCGCTCGATCGTGAAGGGGATCTCGAGCGTGGTGCCCTGCGTGCCGGACAGCGCGGCCGGCAGCGCCGTGACGCGGAGCGGATGCTCGGCGATCCGGACCGTCACCGGCGCCGAGGGCACGACCACGTTCACCCCCTTCGGTGCCGACCCCTGCTGCGACTGTGCCGCCTGCTGGTCGCGCCGCTGTTTCTCCGCCTGGGCGAGCCTGACCCGCTCCCGCGCGTCCGCCAGGGCCTGGTCGGCCCGGCGCTTCGCCTCGGTCGCGGCTTCCTTGGCGGCCTGGTCGGCGCCGGCGTTCGCGGCGGTCAGGCCCGCGGCCGCCTGGCGTGCCCCCTCCTCGGCGGCCTGGGCCTTCGCCTGCGCGTCGGCGAGGACGGCGGCGAACGCCTCGGCCCGCGCCTTGGCGGCGGCGGCGGCGGCGGGGTTGCGGGCGTAGGAGAGGCCCTGCTGCATGGCCGCCAGGTGGAACGAATAGGTGCCCGGCGGGGTCTTCGCCAGGATGCGGACCTCGAACTCCCCCGCCGTGCCGCCGCCGATCGCCACCTGGGTCGGGTTGACCTCCGGCGGGAGGCCGATGGGCATCCCCGTCATCGACGCGCCCGCTCCCTCCCGACGGGTCACCGAGTAAGGGATCTTGAGGACGCCCCCGCGCGCCGTCTCGAGGACCGTGCCCGATCCGATCGAGAGCGTGACCGGGGCGATCTCGTCGGCCGACACCGTCACCGGCAGGGTCTCGACCAGGCGGGCGCGGGTGCTGGCGGTCTGGCTGCCCGGTGGCACGAAGGGGAGCGGATCGAGCGACGTTCCCAGCCGCGCGGTGCGCACGATGTCGCCGGCGGGGATGGTCGCCCGGCCGACGACGCCGAGGGCCGCGCCGCCGGGCGGGGCACCCTCCTCGGCCGAGAGCACCAGGCAGGTCATCGTGTTGCCCGATCCGATGACCACCTCCCCCGCGGTGACGCCGGCGGGGAGCCCGCGCGCGGCGACGGTGATGTCGCCGGCGAAGCCGTCGCGACGGTCGGCGAGCACCTCCACGGCGGCCCTCCCCCCCTTGCGCAGCAGGACCGCGCCGGTGGCATCGACCGGCACCGCCACGAGGCGGAAGTCGGGACGCGGAGGCCGGACGACGAGGCGGTAGGCGAGGGCCGGATCGTCGTGCAGCCGTGCGTGGCCGTCGCGCACGAGGAGGCGGTAGGTGCCGTCGGCGGGCGCGGTGAAGCGGTACGACGGATCGAACGAGCGCTCGTCGAACTCCCTTCCCCCCTTGCGCGTGCCGGCGTCGTCGACGGTGGCCACGGTGGAAACGGTGATCGTGCCGTCGTCGGCGCGCGCCTCGCGCTCGATCACCAGCGACGGGTCGGTGGGGAGGCCGAGACGTCGCGACCAGACCTCGATCCAGAGCACGTCCCCTTTCTTCGCGTCGAAACGGTACCAGTCGACGTCGTGACGCGGATGGAAGCGTCCCACGATCTCGGCGGGGAGCGAGAGCGGCTGGGCGGCCCCGGGCCGGTCGTTGTCGGCCGCCTCGCGCTCCGTCGGACCGTCGGCCGCCGCGACGAACAGCGCGTTCGACGGCCCGGCCGGTCCCTCCAGGCGGAACGCGACGCCGTCGAGGGCGAATTGCCCCGGTTCGAGGCGTTCGCGGAAGAGCAGGCGATCGGCGATGTCGGCCGGCATCGCGAGCCGCACCGGCGCCTCTTCCAAGCGCCGGCCGTCGCGCGTCAGGGCGGAGGGGCGTCCCCCCGGCAGATTCCAGCCGTAAGCCACGGCGTCGACGGTCGTCCCCGGGGCCACGACCGGCGGGAAGACGAACGCCAGCCGCGGTGCCGACGAGATGCGGATCTCGTAGGGGTGGTCGGGGCCGTTGCCGTGCAGCGCGTCGGTGACGGAGAGGAGATAGTCGCCGTCGGCGGGCAATTCGACGTCGAGCACCGGATCGGCGGCCCCCACGGGGCGGGCCTCGTCGACGAGCCCGCCGTCCGGGCCGGTGAGCCGGAGCACCGGTCCGGCCCGGGAGTCGATCCGTCGTGCGAGGGCCTCGATCGACAGCCGCACCCCGCGCCGTCCTGCGAAGCGGTAGCGGTCGGTGTCGGCGCCCCCGGTGAACCGGCCGTCCGCCACCCCCGGCACCGGCAGCGCCACCGCGTCGGCGGGCGTGTCGTTCGGCTCCGTCTCCGCGACGTGGGGGGACGGATCGACGACGAACGTGCGGTCGCCGGAGAGGCCGTAGCGTCCCTGGAAACGCACCGCGTGGTGGCCGGGGGGGACGTCCGCCGCCACCGTGACCACGAACGTGTCGGGCAGCGGTTCCGGCGCCTGGTCGAAGGGGCCCTGCTCGGCGAGCTTCACGCGGGCGGTGATGCCGGGGTGGGAGAAGAGGAGGCCCGTCGGGTCGTCGAGGTCGGCGCCGTGGATCGTCACGTCGACCGACGTGCCCGGCGCCGCCCCGGCCGGGAACAGGGCGTCGAGTCGTGCCGCCGGGAGCTGCGCCCGCGCCGCCGCGGCGAGCGCCCACACCAGCGCCATCCCCATCGTCGGCAGTCGTGCCTCGCGCCGCATCAACGCCCCGCTCACCAGACGAACTGGAACTCCTTCGTGTTGAGGATCGCCCACAGGACGTCCTCCCACGCGGCCCGTGCATCGGCGGCCGCGTTCACGTGGTCGATCACGGCCTGCCGCTCGGCCGACGTCGGCCGGCGCGAGAACGCACGGAGGTAGAGCGTCTCGGCCCGCGCTCCCGGGTCGCCCCCCTCCTCCTTCGCCAGCGACGCCGCCAGGCCGGAGGCGTTTTGCAGGCGCCCCTGGACGTCCTGGGAATTGAGCAGGTGGAGCGACTGGGCGAGATTGGCCTCCGGATTGCGCTCGCATTCGCAGGCGCTCGAGGCCTCCGGCTTGCCGAACACGGTGAGGAAGTAGTTGTTGGAGCCGTTGTCGGGGAGCTGCACGGCCGTCGTCCCCCTGGGGAGGCCCGGGAAGGTCGCGGGCGCGTCGAGCGTGCGGTTGATCGCGTCGTAGAACACCTCCGCGGTCATGCGGCGCGGCTGGAAGCTCGAGCAACTCTGCCGGTCGAGGCGATTCGCCTCGGTGGGGGTGCTCGCCCGCTGGTAGGTGGAGGAGGTGCAGATCGTCCGCACGAGGTCGCGGAGTCGGTAGCCGCCGGCGACGAAGTGGTCGGCGAGGGCGTCGAGCAGCTCCGGATTCGTGGGCGGATTGGTGACGCGGAGATCGTCCTCCGGATCGACGATTCCCCGGCCGAGGAAATGCTTCCAGTAGCGGTTGACGAGGGCCCTCGCGAAGAACGGATTGCCCGGCTCGACCATCCAGTCGACGAGGCGGTGGCGCGCGTCGTCCCAGGCGGGGACGTCGAGCGCCCCGCCCCCGAGCGGCGTGGGGGGGACCGGCTTGCCGGTGCGGGGATTGGTGGCCGTTGGCAGGACGTGCTCGAGGAACACCATGTCGGGCTGGTTGATCTGGGGATTGGCCGGACTGTTCTTGAGACGCACCTGCGCGAAGAAGGCCTCGAATCCGTAGTAGTCCTGCTGGCTCCAGCGCTCGAAGGGATGGTGGTGGCACTTCGCGCACCCCAGGCGGAGACCGAGGAACAGCTGCGCGGTGTCCTCCATCTGCAGGGCCGACGTCCCCACCTCGCGGAACCAGGCCACGGGCGGGTGCGATTCCACGTCGCCGGAGGCGGTGAGCACGCCGCGGACCAGCTCGTCGTAGGGGAGATCGCGCTCGAGCGCGTCGCGGATCCAGGCGTGGAAGCGGAAGGTGTAGGGGGTGTCGGCGGCGCCTCGCCGCTTGTTGCGCAGCACCGCCGCCCACTTCGAGGCGAAGTACTCGGCGTACCCGGGGCTGGCGAGGAGGCGGTCGACGAGGCGATCCCGTTTGTCGGGGGACCCGTCGGCGAGGAAGGCCACCGTCTCCTCGACGGTGGGGAGACGGCCGGTGATGTCGATCGTCGCCCGGCGGATGAACGTGCCGTCGTCGCAGGCCGGGGAGGGGGGGATGCCCAGCCGGCGGAGCCGGTTCATCACCGCGCGGTCGACGAACGTGCGCTCGGGCATCCCCTCGCCGACCGGCAAGCCCTGCGGGACCACCGCCCGGAAGACCGCCACCTGGCCCTGGAAGCGCACCATCACCGCCGCCTCGCCCGGCGCGTGTCCCGCGGTGACGCGCCCCGACGCGTCCGCGGTGGCGATCTCGGGGCGGTTCGACTCGAACGACGCCAGGCCGGTGACGTCCCGCCGACCGCCGTCGCTGGAGTGGGCGACGACGGTGATCTGCTGGCGATCGCCGAACTGCATGTCGCGGACCTCCGGCACGACCTCGATCCGTTCGACGACGGGGTCGTCGGCGCCGCCGCGCGGCATCCCCTGGGCGATCCAGCGGGCGATCAGGTCGTACTCGTAGGAGCCCGCGTCCAGCCGTCGGCCGCCGCCGTGGGGGAGCTGGTTGGTGGGCTTGGTGAGCAGCAGGCTGAAGGCGGGGTCGGCGGGGAAGACACGGCGGCCACGGGACTCGTGGACGATGAAGTCGTAATCCTCCTCGGGATAGAAGCCGAGCAGCGAGAGCCGGAAGCCGTTCTGGCCGTCGGCCTTGCCGTGGCAGCCGCCGGCGTTGCAGCCCAGCCGGGTGAACACCGGCACCACCTCGTCGGTGAAGCTCACCGGCAGTTCCTCGCCGCAGCGCTCGAGGAGGAGCGTGGTCCGCGCCAGATCGCCCCCGGCCGTGCGCGCCGTCACCTCGAGCGGCCCGTCGCCGTGCGGCACGACCACGCCGCCGGCCCCCACGGAAGCCCGCCCCTCGGGTGCCACGGTGAACGTCACCTCGGCGGTGAGGTCGTGGAGTTGGCCGCTCGAATAACTGCCGGTGACGACGAGCTGGCGACGGCCCGCCTGACCGACGATCGACTCCACCCCCGGCTCGAAGGCGATCGAGACGAGGTTTCCGCGCGGCCCGAGACCGGGCGGCTCGGCCGCTCCCGCCGCCGCGGCCAGGGCCAGCCAGCCGGTCGCCAGCGCGAGCAAATGTCGGAACGACTTCATCGCCCCCTCCCCTGCCCCGAAAGGTTCACCGTGCCGCCGCGGGGATCCCGACGACGGTCGCGGTGCCGTCCCCGTTGGCCACGACGACCCGCTCGCCGACGCGATCGAAGGCGGCGAAGTTGCCGATCCTCCCCACCCGGGTCTCGAGGAGCGGCGCCGCGGCCGCCAGCCCCCAGATCCGGAGCTGTCCAGCATACCCGTAGGACAGGAGCGTGGTACCGGCGGGGTTGAAGGCCACGCCGTGGACGAAATCGGGATGCCCGGAGAGGGTCCGTTCGGTCGCGCCGCTGACCAGGTTCACCAGGTGCACCGAGCGATCGGCCCCCCCGGCCGCCACCGTGCGCCCGTCCGGGTGGACGGCGACCGCGTAGACGGTCTCCTCGGTCGTCGCGAGCTGCTTGAGCTGCCGGCCGCCAGCCACGTCCCACAGGCGCAGGGTGCGATCGGCGCCGGCGGAGACCACGAACGCCTCGTCCGGCGTGAAGGCCAGCGCGTGGACCGCGCCGGTGTGACCGCCCATCTGCGCCCGCTGCTGGCCGGTGGCCGCGTCCCACACGCGCACCGTCAGGTCGGTCCCCCCGGAGACGACCGTCTGGCCGTCACGGCTCACCACCACCGCCAGCACCGGTCCGCCATGGTCGAGCTTGAAGAGCGGCAGCGGGGCCGCGGGTGCGAAGCGGGCGAGCGTGCCGTCGGCGAGCACCCCCCACACGTCCCGTCCGTCGCGATCGAAACCGAGCCGGCGGACGTCGGCCCCTGCCGTCGCGGCGTCGTGGCGCTCGAGTTCCCGCCCCGGCTCCGGCGTCGCCGGCGGGCCGAACACCACCACGCGCGGGGGCGACGCGCCTTCGCCCCGCGTGCCGGCGGAGAGCCGTTGCCCGTCCGCACGCCAGGCCAGCGCCGTCACCGGCGCGCCTGCCTCGAGCGACTGGAGCGTCCGGCCGGTGGCGGGCTCGACGATCCGCACCGTGCCCTCGCCGCTGCCGACGGCGAGACGCTGCTGATCGGGGCGCTGCACGAGCGTGAGCGGGGGCACGAGCCCCTCGGCGAGGGTCCGGGGGACGCTGGCCGTGCCGAGATCGACCACGCGCACCGCGCCGCCGTCGTCCGAGACGAAGACCTGATTGCCGCCGTTGAGCGCGAGGTCGCGGAGGGGAAGGTCCGCCACCCGCACCGACTCGAGGCCCCCGCCCTGCCAGCTCGCCAGCCGGCCGTCGCGGCCGCCGCTCACGAGCGTCACGCCGTCGGCCTGCCAGCGCACCGGCGCGGTTCCGCCGCGATGGAGGGGGAAGGACTCGACGGGAGCCGCCGACGCGGCGTCCCACAGCCGCACCACGCCCTCGGCGTCGGAGGTGGCGACACGTCCGCCGGCGGCGGCTCCGAAGGCGACGTGGCGCGCCGCGCGAGCGGCGCCGAGCGTCCGGGCGACGGTCCCGTCGGCGAGCGACCAGACCCGCACGCCGTCGTCGCCGGCCGCACCGAGGCGGGCCGCGCCGGCGTCGAGGGCCAGTTCGTGCACCGCCGCTCCCGATGCGGCGAGCGTCCGCTCCGCCGCGCCGTCCGCGGTGGCGATCTGCCGGATCTCGCCATCGGCCAGCCCGGCGAAGCAGCGCGTGCCGTCGGGTGTCGCCGCGACCGCCCGCACCGCGGCCCCCCCGCGCACCCACGTCGCCGTCCAGGTCCGCTGCTGGAGCGATCCCTGTGGCCGGGGGCCGAATCCGAGCCAGGATCGGCCGTCGGTGCCGCTGACCGCGAGCGTGACGAGCGGCGTCGGCGTGGCGAGCTCCTCGACGAGGCTGCCGTCCTCCGTCGAGAAAGCCCGCAGGCGTGGGGCGGCGTCGGCCACGACGACCTGCGTGCCGTCTCGGACGAGGGCGAGCGCGGTCACGCCGCTGCCCAGGGGAAAGGGTCCGGCCACGGTGCCGTCGTCGCTCCGCCAGGCGCGCATCCCCCCCGCGGCGTCGACCGCCACGAGGCGGAGGCCGTCGACCGACGTGGCGAGTCTCACCGGGACCATGTCGGGGAGCAGCGGCGGACCAGGCGACCCGTCGGCACCGAAACGCCGCAGGCCCGCGGCGCCGCTCCCCTGGACGATCACGCCGCCTCCGGGCAGGGGAGCGAGGCCCGAGCAGAGGTCGGTCGGAGCGTCGCCGAGGGGGAGGAGGCGTTCGAGGGCCGACGTCCAGAGGTATGCCACGCCGTCCGCGCCGCCGGTGAGCAGCGTGCCGGCGCCGGTCGCGACCACGACACCCTGCGCCGTCGGCGGGGCGAATCGTTCCGCCTCCTTCCCCGTGGCGACGTCGTAGACCGCGACGCCGTCGTCGGCCGCCACCGCCACGCGGTTCCCCGCGGCGACGAGCGTTACGCCGCGGACCGGACCGCCGTGGGCGAAGGCGACCGTCGGGGGTGCCTCGGCGGTCTGGAGCGAGGCCGCTCCCCAGACGGCGACGCGTCCATCCTCGCAGGCGGCCGCGACGCGGCTGGAGTCGGCGGCGAAGGCCAGATCGGTGACCCGCGCCGCCCCGGCGCCGATGGCGAGGGGTGCCGGGGACGCGAGGCGGTCTTTCTCGATCCGCCACACGAGGAGGCGCTTGCCGGCGCCGGAGGCGACGAGCAGGGTGCCGTCCGGTGCCGCGGCGAGGAGGCGGGTCTGGGGATCGGGGGGGACGAGCGCCTGGGTCACGGCCAGCGCGAACGGCACGCCGACGCCGTCGGCGCGCAGCGCCGAGAGCCCCCGTCCGTCGGGGCGCCAGCTGCAGGCGACGGCCGGGGTGGCGTGGGTCTCGAGCGGAAGGCCGTCCGCCTGGAGGATGCGCACCGCGTCCGTCGCCGACACGGCGAGCGCCGCGCCGTCGGGCGACCAGCGCAGCCCGGTCACGTCCTGGGGGAGCGGCGGCAGGGCCAGCGGTTCCGCCGGCTCCCCCGGAGTCCAGAGCTTCAGCGTCCGTGCGGCGCTCGCCGCCGCGACCCGGCCGTTCGGGGCCACGTCGAGCGCCCGGACCGCCGCGCCGAGGGACACCGCGCGGAGTTGCCCGCCGGTGGCCACGTCCCAGGTGATGACGCTGCCGTCGTCGGCGCCGGAGTGGAGCCGGCCCCCCTCGAGGACGAGATGGCGCACGGCGCCGGCGTGGCCGGCGAATTGCCGCAGTTCCCGCGCCTCCGCGAGGCTCCAGTGGCGGACGACGGCGTCCCCCGTCGCCAGGAAGCAGGAGGCGCCGTCGTCGGCCAGCGCCAGCGCCACCACGGCCCCGGCCAGACCGTCGACGCTCCGCGGGTCGCCCCCCGCGGTCTTCCAGGCGAAGACCGCCGGTCCGGCGCCGCAGGCGACATGATCGCCGCCGCGCGACAGCGCGAGCGCCGCGATCGGCGCCGTGGGACCGGTGAACGTCCCCAGCACCTGTCCGTCGGCACGCCCGCGCACGATCACCGTCGGCCGACCGCCGAACGGGCCGGCCACGGCGACCCGGGCCGAGTCGCCGCTGACCGCGGTGGCCTGGGGGGGCGCCGACTCCGGAGGGGGCGCGGCTTCCGGCACGGCGGCGGGATTCCACAGGCGGATGGCGTCGTCCTGGCCGACGGTCGCCACGAGCCCCGGACCGACGAAGGTGACGTCGCTCCCCGCGCCGCCGGGGAGGAGACGATCGAGGACGACGGCGCCGTCTCCCGACTTCCACACGCGCAGGCTGCCGGTGTCGGTGAGCGCCGCGACGAGGCTCCCGTCGCGGTTCGCGGCCACGGCGGCCACCGGACCGGCGGGCGGCGTGCCGAGCAGGCGGGTCTCCCGACCGTCGGTGCCGTCCCGGAGACGGACCGACTGATCCTGCCCGCCGGTGACCGCCACGCGCCCGTCGGCCGACACGGCGGCGGCGCGGATCGGTTGCGAATGTCCCGGCAGCGGCTTGGGTGGCACGAGGGGCAGGCGCCACCGTTTCAACAGCCCATCCCCGCCGGCGGACCAGACGGCCGGGGCGGAGGTGTCGTGGGCCAGGGCCCGCACCCCGGCGCGATGGGCGACGATCGCCCCGAGCGCCGCGCCGTCGGCGGTGCCCCAGACCGCGAGGGTGCCGGCCACGTCTCCCGTCACGAGCGCCTTCTCGTCGGGGGAGATCGCCAGGGCGGGCACGGCGGCCGCGTGGGTGCCGATCGCACGCACCGTCTGGCCGGCCGGATTCCACAGGCGCACGGTCTTGTCGTCGGCCGCGGAGACGCACCACTGTCCGCTCGGCGCCGACGCCATCGCGAGCACCGTGCCGGTGTGGCCGTCGAGCGGCACCGGCGGTGTCGGGAGCGTCCACGCGCGGAGCGTGCCGTCGGCGCCACCCGTGACGAACCGCTTGCCGTCGGGGAGGAAAGCGACGTCGTGGATCGCGCCGCCGTGACCGGCGACGCGCCCGGTCTCGGCGCCGTCGGCGGTGCGGAAGAGGCGGACGGCCCCCTGCTCGTCGGCGAGCGCCGAAAGCCCGCCGTCGGCCGTCACCGCCACCGCGTTCACCGCCGCCGGCTGCCGGGTGAACTCCCGCACCGTGGCGAGCGACCGGGTGTCGACGACGCGCACCGCGTCGTCGTGGGCGACCACCGCGAGCGGTTGGTTGGGCGACGCGGCGACGTCCCGGATGGGCGCCGCCGGGGCCGCCGCGATCCGCGGAGGCTGCGGGGGCAGCGCCCAGACGCGGAGCGTGCCGTCGAGGCCCGCGGAGAGGAGGCGTTTCCCGTCGGGATGGAAGGCCAGCGCGGCGATGCCGCCGTCGTGGAGTCCGAGCGTCCCCAGCGGCTCCTCGAGCAGGGGGCTCCAGAGGAGCATCCGTCCCGACTCGTCGGCGGAGACGAAGGTCGCCCCGTCGGGGCTCGCCGCGGCTGCCAGCACCGGCGCGGCGTGGCCGCTCCGCTCGACCACCGTGGGCGGCGCGAGGGCCTGCCCGGCGGGGAGCGTGGTCAACGCCTCCCCGTTCCAGATCCGCACCATGTTCCCGCCGGCGGTGACGAGCCCCTTTTCGTCGGGAAGCACCAGGAGCGCCGTGGCGGCGACGGGATGGGCCGCCACCGCCGTCCGCGGGGCGGGAAGGGGCAGCCCCCAGACGCGCACCGTGTTGTCCTGCCCGCCGGTGACGAGGGTCCGGCCGTCGCCGCTCACCGCCAGGCAGGAGACGGCTCCGGTGTGGGCGACGAACCGCCGCAGCTCGGCGCCGGTGGCGGCGTCCCAGAGCCGCGCGGTCTCGTCGGCGCTGGCCGTGACGACGCGGCCGCCGTCCGGGGTGAAGAGGGCCATGAACACGTCGGCGGCGTGGCCGCGGAGGACGATCGGCTCGGCCGCCGCGGCCGGCGGACCGACCAGCCCCGTCCACGCCGCGACGCCCGCGGCCCATGCGCGCCACCCCGTCCCGGCCTGGATGCCTGCCCCCGTCATGACGGCGAGTATAGTCGGGGTCGGACTGTCGTTTCGGCCAATGGCAGTGCGGCGTGCCGGCGGGTAGACCGGTCCGGGTGACGCCGACCATCCGCCGGCGACCGGGAGTACCGCCCGTGCAGCCACCGCCCCCCGCTCCCCCCATCCGTGTCCTGCTCGTCGACGACCATCCGGTGCTGCGCGTCGGGCTGGCGAGCGTGCTCACGACCGGGCACGGGTTCGTCATCGTGGCGGAGGCGGAGGATGGCGACGGCGCGCTCGAGTCCTACCGCCGCACGCTCCCGGACGTCGTGCTGCT
>CAZMOU010000066.1:17393-20804 GCA_964567835.1 uncultured Chitinophaga sp.
TGCTCGACGTCAGCATGGAGCGGATGGACGGCATCGAGACCCTGCGTCGCCTGCTGGCGGAGTTCCCCGCGGCCCGGGTCATCATGCTCACTTCGTCGAAGGCGCCGGAGGACGCGGCGCTCGCGCTGGCCGGCGGCGCGCGGGGGTACCTCGTGAAGACGCTGCACCACACCGCGATCGCCGCCGGTATCCGCACCGTCCATGCCGGGGGCAGCATCGGATCGACCGTCGGCGAGGCGGCCGTGCCGGCCAACGGTCCGCTCTCGCACCGCGAGGCGGAGGTTCTCGGACTGGTCCGCCAGGGATTCTCGAACGTCGAGATCGCCGCACTCCTCGGGATCTCGGAGCGGACCGTCCGCGCGCACGTCTCGGCGATCCTCGAGACGCTCGGTGCCGCCGACCGGGCCCAGGCGGTGGCGCTGGGATTCGAACGGGGCATCCTCCGGCCGTCGGTCCGCCCGGGCGGGTGACGCGGAGGCCGGTGCGCCCCGGCACGGGCGAGTGGATCGGAGGAAACGCCAATCCAGCCCGGGGGAGAGGAGGTGGACGATGGCGAAATGCGATCCCCGACCGGCGGCGGGCATACTGGAAGCATGAAGCGTTCGTTCGCCGCAGGACTCGTCTGGTGCATGCTCTTCGGTGCCGCCGTCGACGCAGGAGAGGCGCTCGCCGACCTGCGGACATCGGCCGAGGTGGGCGCGCTGCCCCGCGCGGCGATCGAAGCCCGGCCCGTCGTGACCCTCCGCGGACAGGTGCTCGCCCTGCGATCCAAGGGTGGAGGAACGGAGGCATGCCTCGAGGACCAAAGCGGCGGCATCCGCATCGCGGGGATCGATGCCGCATCCAGCGAAGAGGCCGGAGGGGCCGCCGTCATTCCCGCCGTCGGTGACACGATCGAGGTCCGTGGCCGGGTCGAGGGGCGGCGCTACGCACCCGTCGTGCGTGCCGAGCGGATCATCGTGACGGGCCGCCGTCCCCTCCCCCCGCCCAGGCGCTGCGAGCCAGGGGCTTTCTTCGCCGGAAACGAGGACAGCCGCCTGGTGGAGGTGGAAGGGATCGTCGAGCAGGCCTGGCCCGGAGATGCGGTGTGGTTTCTCGAGATCCAGACGGTGGGCAGGCTGTTCACGGCCGTGGTGCCCGAGGGGCTGGCGACGTCGATCGCCGGAACGGATCGTGATCCGCGGAAGCTGGTCGATGAACCGGTGCGCGTGGCGGGGGTGGTGGAGACCGAGTGCAACCAGCGTGGCGAGATCGTGCGGCCCGTCGTCCGCGTCGATCGACCGGAGTGGTTTTTCCTCCGCGGGACCGCGGCGGGGCCGGTGTTCAAGAACGACGCCGTGCCGGCTCAGGCGATCGGCGCTTTTCGGGTGGAGGCCCGACCCGGCCACCGGGTGCGCACCTTCGGTCAGGTGATCCACGCCGTGCCGCGGAAGACGCTCTTCCTCCAGAACGGTCATGCCGGCGTCCGCGTCGGGATCGGCAAGGGGGCGATCGGCGTCGACGAGGTCTTCGAGCGCGGCGATCTGGTGGAGGTCGCCGGGTTCCTCGATCGCTCGGGCTGGGTGGCGAGCATCCGCAACGCCTCGGCGACGCGGCTCGAGGCGGGCTTGCCGCCGACGCCGCTGGTCGCCACGCCGGCCACGATCCTCGCCGCCAACCGGGCCCGGGCGGGGCAGGACTCCCTCGCCCTTCCGGGCGACTACGATGGCTGCCTCGTCGGCTTTTCAGGCGTCATGCTCCAGTCGCAGCCCACCGAGGCAGGGGGATTGTTGGTCGTCCGCTGCGACGGGACGATCGCCACCGCAGAGGCGGACGAAACGACCTTCCGCGACGTCGCCGGTACCGAACCGGGGAGTTTCGTGGCCCTGGTCGGGGTGGCCCTGATCGATCGGGAGCCCGCGTCGGGCAGCGGCGGCGCCGGGGCACCGCCGCGGCTCCGACTCATCCTCCGAGACGCCGACGATTTCCGCATCGTCCGTAAGCCCCCCTGGTGGACGCCCGAGCGGCTCCTCGCGGTGCTCGGGATCACGGCCACGGTGCTCGCCGCGGCGCTCGTCTGGGGGGCGACGCTGCGGCGGCAACTCACGGCGCAGACCCGGCTCCTCGCCGCCGAGATGCGGTCGCGGCGCGATGCGGCGCTCGAGTTCGAGGCCACCCTGCGGGAGCGGAACCGCCTGGCGGCGAACCTCCACGACACGCTCCAGCAGACGATCGGCGGGATCGGGTTCCAACTCGACGCCTGCGAGGCGGCGGGGGGCAGCCATGGCGCCGAATCGAGCCGTCACTTCGCCGTGGCCCGACGGATGGTGGGCCATGCCGCCACGGAACTGCAGGGCTCGGTGTGGGCGATGCGGAGCCTGCCGCTCGACGGGAAGCCTTTCGGGGAGGCGCTCTCGGCGCTCGTGGCCCGGGTGAGCGAGGGGCACGACGTGGCGCTCACGGTGCGCTGCGAGGGACCGTTCGGGGAGCTCCCGGAGTTCGTGTCGGGAAGCATCCTCCTCATCGTCCAGGAGGCCGTTCACAACGCCCTCAAGCATGGCAGCCCCGGGCGTGTCGACGTGACCGTGTGGGACGATCCTGTCGGGGGCACCCTCCGGGCCGTGGTGGCCGATGACGGGAGGGGGTTCAGCGTCGGCTTCCAAGCGGGACCGCACGAGGGGCACTTCGGCATCCAGGGCATGCGCGAGCGGACGGAGCGGCTGGGGGGCGGGCTCACGGTGCGCAGCCGTCCCGACGGGGGCACCACGGTGGAGGCGGTCGTCGCGCGCCGCGACTACGACGCCGACCTGGGATCCTCCGCCCCGTCCCGGTCCTGACCCGGTTCCCGCCCGCCATCGGCGGATCGGCCAATGGCGGATCGGCGGACGGTGGCGAACAATCGGGCGGTCGACGCCGTACGGCGTGTCGCGTCGGTGCCGCGCGTCCCCCCCCGGGTGGAAGCGGACCCCGCGACGTCTCCGCCGGATCGTGCCTCCGGCGGGTGGCCTGCCGCGGGAATTGGATGGAAAGGAGTCCGGTTCGATCCATGGATGCACTGAACAGGCTGACGGCGCTCGTTCTCGCCGCCGAGGCCGCCCACGGACGGGCGCTGATCGGCTGGAAGCAGACCCTCGTGGTGGCCACGCTCCTCGCCGTCGCGGCGTCGGCGCTCGTCTTCCTCGCCTCCTGATCCACGCCCCCGCCGCACCGGAGGAGGTCCGGCTCCCCGGTCCCGGGGAGTCGGGTGGATCGGCGTTTCGGCCAATGGAAAACGGTTCGTCCCGAGGGTAGACCAGTGGCTCGCCCGGGAACCCCTCCCGTGGTGCCGGGGACGGTCGGCAGGACGCCCGCCCCTGTGCCGCGGTCCCGGGTGGTGCCACGACGCCTGCGCGTCGTGGCAAGGGACGGCGTCCCGGTTCGGATTTTCCTCCA
>CAZMOU010000066.1:20880-22630 GCA_964567835.1 uncultured Chitinophaga sp.
CGGTCGGGAGGGTGGTGATGCGTGAGCAGGTTCACCACCTCACCCGTGGGGCGTTTTCCACGCGGCGGGTCATCGGTGGTCGGAGCGTCCCCGTCCGGGGTCGGGCCGGCGCCGATGACCCGCCCGTCGGAGCCCCCGACGCGCGTGCGGCGCGGCCGTCGCGGATCTACACTGCCGGCCGGTTCCCGGTCGCGGGCGGATGATCTTCGCCCGTGCGTCGGGTCGATCGATCCTCGCCGGACGATCGACCACCGGGGAGGGGGCGTCGGGACCGGGGTGGCATCACTCCCGTTCCGCTCCGGGTGACCGTGCAAAACAGGAGAACTCCGATGAAGCGATCGATCCTCGTGGTGGCGGCGTTGTTCGGCGTGGCACTGGCGGCGGCCGTCGCCGACGCCCAGGTGAAGAAGGGGAGGAGCCGGCCGGCGACGACCAAGCAACTGATGGCGGGTGTCGTCCAGCCGCACTGCGCGGCGATCGGTGCCGCGGTCCAGCAGGCCCCCGCCGACGACAAGGCCTGGGAGACGCTCGCCGCCAATGCCGCGGTGCTCAACGAACTCTCCTACACGCTCATGGAGGACGGCCGCTGCCCCGATGCCGACTGGGCCAACGCGGCGACGCAACTGCGCACCGCGAGCGACGCCGTCCTCGCCAAGGCGCTGGCCAAGGACCACGCCGGCGTGGCGGCCGAGTTCCCCAAGATCACCGAGTCGTGCGGCACCTGCCACAAGGCGCACAAGAAATGACCCGCGGCCGCCGCCGCGCCGTGGGGACCGAGACCGACCCGTCGTCGCCGCGCGACGGCGGGTCTTTTCACGGCGCCGGGGCGGCGCGCTCCTCCGAGAAGCAGAACAGATGCCGCTCGCCGCGCACGAAGAGGGCGTCGCCGGCGGCGGCCGGGGTGGCGTCGACCCCCTCCCCGACCATGTTGGTGGCGAGGATCTCGAGCGCCGGGGCGTCGGCGATGACGACGACGGCGCCGCGGCGGTCGGTGAGGTAGACCCGCCCCGCGGCGGCGATCGGCGAGGCGTAGGTGGCGTTCACGCCCTCCACCCGGGCCGTCTCCCAGAGCGGCTTCCCGGTGGCGGCCTCGAGGCAGGTGAGGAGGCCCGACTTCTCCTTGTAGAAGTAGAGACGGCCCTGGGAGAGGAGCGGCGACGCGACGTCCGGGGTGTTGCGCGGGTGCGTCCAGCGCACCGCCTTCCCTCCTTCGAGGTCGCCGGTGCCGGAGAGGTCGAAGGCGGCCAGGAACGCGCCGCGGAATCCACTGCCGAACCAGGCGGTGCCGTCGGCGGCCACGGCCGAGGCACACGGCCGCTGCGTCTGCCCTGCGCAGCGCCACAGTTCCCGTCCCGTCCCGAGATCGTAGCCGCGGGCGGCGTTCTGGCCGTTCATGATCACCTGTTTCCGCCCCCCGCGATCGGCGGTCACCAGGGGCGTGCACCACCCGGTGGGCTCGTCGCGCGGCACCTCCCAGACCGTCTTCCCGGTGCGCGCGTCGAGGCAGAAGAGCGCCGAGGGCCCCTCGTGGTCCCAGGGGACGAGGATCACGTCGCCGTGGAGGGTGGGGGAGCTGCCCTCGCCGAAGCCGTTGCGGATCGTCATCTCCCCGAAGTCGCGGTCCCAGAGGGGCTCGCCGTCGATCGACAGGCAGAACAGCCCGCGCGAGCCGAAGTGGAGCGTGAACAACACGTAGACGAACAGACCCATCACAATGGACGGCACACCGGTCATCACATTGGCGAGGAAG
>CAZMOU010000067.1:0-17629 GCA_964567835.1 uncultured Chitinophaga sp.
GAGGGCCGCGTCCGGATCACGAACTCCAAGATCGACGGCACGACCGCGGCCGGCGTCCAGATCACCAACGCCCAGGTGTACGTGGGCGAGTCGACGTTCACGAACATCGGCACGGCCGGCGTCGACGCCACCGCCGGCGTCGCCCCCGGCGTGTTCGGCACGCAGTCCACCGTGCAGGTGGTCAACTCGGTGTTCACCCGCACGCCGGTCGGCGTCCGGGCCCAGGCGACCGAGTCGGGCACGATGAACGTCACGATCAACGGCAACAAGATCAACACGACGGGGGGCAACGGCATCATCCTCTCGGTGGCCGATGCCCCGAGTTCCGTGGTCAACGCCAGCGTGGTCGGCAACCGGGCCTCGGGGGCCGCGACGGTGATCAGCGGCACGGTACCCCAAGCGAACGGCAACATCCTCCTCGACTCGGTCGGCTGGGCCGTCGACTGGACGGTCGATCCTCCGGTCAAGATTCCCGCCCAGGGCATCCTCAACATCCGTGCGGCGAACGAGGCCAATCTCCGCGGCCTGAACTTCAACTCGAGCGTCGAGAACATGCCCGCGCTCGTCAACGGCGACCTGTCGGTCGAGCCGCCGCCGCCGTTCTACGATCCGGCCCTCTACGTGCCGCTGCCGCCGAACTGAACGGCGGAGTCCTTCCCGCATCAGACGAGGTGGGCGACCGGGACGATCCGGTCGCCCACCCGCACTTCCCCCCCGCGCCCGTCGCCCACCGTGGTGGCGGCGAGCCGGAAGCGGCCGCCCCACTGCGAGGCATCGACATCGACACGGGCGCTGCGCCGGCGCCAGGCCTCGAAGATCTCGCGGAAGTGCTCGATGGGGCGGCCGGTGGCGGGATCCAGGGCGTCGACGTCCAGGAGGGGCCGCACGCCGACGGCCGAAAACAAAGTCTCCCCGACGACGAACGACCGGGGCTCCGGCGGCGGTGCCGACGTCTCCCAGGGATCGTCGCCGCCGACACCCCGCACGGCCGGACGGCCCGCCGGGCAGGCGAGGGTGTCCTCCCAGAACGCGGCGCAGTCTCCGATCTCGAGCCCGGGACCGAGCCGCCGGCGAACGAGGTCGGGAGGCAGGGAGAACCAGCGGGCCACCTCCTCGAGCGAGGCGGTCGACGCCACGGTCGGCCCCGGGGCGTCCGGGTCATCGGGAAAACCGCCGTCCGGACGTTCCTCCAGATGGACCCCGATCCCCAACGTGCGCGACAACCACGGACACGGCCCGTCCGGACCCGGACGGAGCGGGAACGAGTCGACCCGGGCCGGGGGACCGGCGCCCACGCCGTCGCCTCCGATCCACAGGGTGATCCAGCGGCTCGCCAGATCGACGGTGGAGCGGACGCGGGCCAGGAGGGGCACGACGTGCGGAACCAACTCCCGGCGGTCGGCGTCGACGAGGCGCCAGCGTCGGTCGTTCTCGAGCGCACCGCCCGCACCGACGCGCGCCGACTCCACCGCCACGCCGTCGAGGCCCTTGACGGGCCGGAGCGTGATCCTGGCGACGTACGGCATGGCGGGTCGGGAGCCGGAAGGGACGATCACATCCGGAAGTTGAACGTCTGCCAGAGAAGACGGGCCAGCCAGCTCCCCACCGTCCTCTGGCCGACGCGGATCCGGGACGTGCCGCGCATGCCCGCGGTGAGGATGCCCTCTCGGTCGTCGAGCGACATCGACACCTCGTAGCTCGTGGAGATGGGCGACTCGCGTCCCGCGTCGTCGGTGCGCGTGGGCACCTGGCCGCCGGCCTTGACGCTCAACCGCTCGGCACCCGCCTCGAGGCTCGTCTCGGCGATCTCGGCGACCGTTCCCCGGAACGTCTCCCACGGCAGGGCGTCGAGCTTGAGATCGACCTGCTGCCCGACCTCCAGGAACTCCACCTCCGACTGATCGACGATCATCACGACGTCGTAGGCCTGCGGATCCCCCACGTGGCAGAACACCGTCCCCTCGGCGAGGCTCGATCCGAGATTGCACTCGTCGAGGACGTGGCCGCTCCACTGCGGCAGCTTCCCCGAGCCGTCGGGGCTCGGCTTGACCGACATCGCCGGGAGGATGACACCGGAACGCGGGGCACGGAGGACGAGATCCTCGCGGTCCTTGCGCCGCTTGGCGAGTTGTTCCTCGACGCTCTTGAGCGACTCCTCCACCGTGCCGATCTCCGACCCGGCGGCGGGGTCGGTGAAGCGCTCCCGCTCCAGACTCGCCAGCCGGGCCCGCGACTGCGCCGCCCTCCCCTCGAGCTCCGCGATCGCGAGTTCGAGATCGAGACTCGAGAGGCGACCGAGCTCGTCCCCCTCCGTGACCTGTGCGCCGGCCGCCACCGCCACGCTCTCGAGGCGCCCCGGCACGGAGACGTACACCGTGTCCTCCCCGCGAGGCCGCAGTTCCGCCGGACACCAGACCCGCTGCGGAAGCGGGATGAGCGCCACCGCCCCCACCACCGCCGCGGCGGCCACGGCGGTGCCCACGAGATGACGGACCTTCACTTCCTCGCGCCTCCCGGGGACGTTGAGAAACTTGACCACGTTCTGCAGCGGCCGCACGACCAGTCCCCACAACGCGCCCATGGCGAGCACCTGCCCGAGGACCTCGAGACGGTACGGCTTGAAGACGCTCCAGACGAAGAGAAAGATCGACGCCGTCACCATCCAGCCGTAGAGGCTCGAGGCCACCGCGTAGAGCGCGAACAGGCCCCTGTTCCTCGTGGGGAGGAAGGGATCCTCCGGCTGCTCGATGCCGAGGCACCACGACGACGCCAGCCGGCCGAGGATGGTGGTCGCCTTCTGGCGGAGATTGGGGATCTCGAGGAGGTCGGAGAGGATGTAGTAGCCGTCGTACCGCATGAGCGGATTGGCGTTGAACATCAGCGTCGACACGCTGGAGACGAACATCACGTCGAGGCAGAGCTGGTTGAAGATCCCCGGATGGGTGTTCCACCAGAGGAAGGTGGCCAGCGACGCGATGATCAACTCGACGTACATCCCGGCGGCGCCGATGGCGGCCCGCTGCCACTTGCTCGGCAGCATCCAGCTGTCCGAGACGTCGCAGTACAGGCAGGGGGTGAACACGAGGAGCATCATCCCCATCTCGTGGCACTCGCCGCCGAAGTGCTTGCAGGAGAGCCCGTGACCGAACTCGTGCAGCACCTTCGTCACGCCGAGCGCCACCGCCAGCCACAGCCAGTTGCCGGTCGCGAAGAATTGGTGGAACTCGGGGAGCTTCGAGCGGAAAACCTCGAAGTTGACGAGCACGAGCAGCACCGCGCTGGTCGCCAGCACCGTCACCGCGACGAGGGCGGGGATGCTGAACAGCCACCCGAACCAGGGATCGAGCCGATCGAGGAGGCGGTCGGGGTCGATCCCCCGGAACCGCATCGACATGATGTTGGCGAGCCACGCCATCCACTGCCGCCAGATCCGCTGCCGGCGGCGTTCGAACAGCTGCGGCCCCTGGCCCGGACGGTCCCCGATCACCAGCCCGCTGCGGTGGAGCGTGGCCACGAACCGGGCCAGCTCCTCGAGCGTGATCCGGCGCGGCGGGAACCGCTCCTCGAAACGCGTTTTGAGCGTCTCCAGGCTCGCCTGGCCGTCGAGCATGTCGAGGAGCGCGTACTCCTCGGGGCGGAAGCGGAAATAGGCCAGCGAGATCGGGTCCTTCACCACCCACCAGGTCTGCCCCTGGTACGACTGCCGGGTCGCCACCAGATCCCCCCGGCGACGCAGGCCCACGGGCCGCGTGGTGCTGGAGCGGAAGGCGTCTGCGGCGGTCGACATTGTGGAAACCGTGCTGGCGTCAGGCGTGGACGACGCGGTGCCGGACCGCGTCCGACGGCGGTGTGATCAACGGGTCACCGGCGGCAGCGGCGGCTGCTTGGAATGGATCCGCATCGTGGCCGACTGGCCAGCCCGGAGCAGCCACTGGGACGACCCCTCGACCCGACGGTTCTCCACCTCCGCCCAGACGCGGTAATCGCCCCCGGAATCGACCAGCGGGCTCGTGAACACGATACGCCCCTCGAACGACTCCGAGCGGGCGTCGGCGAAGGTCACGGTCACCGTCACCGGTCGGTCGCGGACCTGCTCCGGATCCCACCGCGCGGAGTCGACGTAGCCCTCGACGCGGAGCCGGTCGGTGCGCACGACGCGGGCCAGCGGGTCCCCCGGCTGCATCCACTCCCCCTCGTGCGGGAACACCTGCACCACGGTGCCGTCCAGGGGGGACGTGATCGTGCGGCGCTCGATGGCGTTCTCCGCGGCCTCCACCTCCACGGCCTTGGAGTCCGCCGCCAGCGCCGTCATGCGACGCTCCAGTTCGGCCTGCTCGATCTGCAACTCCGCCTTGCGTTCGTTCAGTTCGAGGCGATCGAGTTCGACCCGGGTCACGCTCCCCTCGAGCTTCTCGTTGGCGAGCTGCGCCTTCTCGAACTCCGCCGCCGCGACCCGTTCGGACGCCACCGAGAAGCGTACGTCGACGTCGCTCTCCGCCTTCGCCAGCGCCTGATCGTGCTCCGCCTTCGCCTTCCGCTTCTCGAAGCGGGGCTGGCTGTCGTCGATGCGGGCGATGACCTCCCCCGACTGCACCGTATCCCCCTCGCGGACGCGCAGCTCGAGGAGCACCCCCCCCTCCCGAGCCGGCACCTTGGCCTCGGTGAGGAGCGACACCAGGCAGCGTGCGAGCAGCGGCTCGCCGTCGACCGGCTCGGCGGCCGCGCCGGGCCGCGGTGCCTGCGGGGCGGCGGGGAGCCGCCCCGCCGCGAGCAGCGACACGACCGCCAACGCGACGCCACGACGGACGGGGTTCGAAGCCGGCATCGTCACTCTCCTCTGCGAGGGGCCCGCTCACCACAACCGGAAGAGGATCTGCGACTGGATGAACGCGAGCACGTCGTGGAACCAGACGTACCCCAGCGAACGCTTGCCGCAGGCGATCCGTGCCGTCACCGTGGCGCCGGCGCCGAGTTCCTCGCGTTCGTGGAGCGACGGATCGATCGTGATCCGGACGAGAACGGTGTTGCCCGCCTCGCCGTGGACCTCGGCCTGCTCGTGGATCTCCTTCACGGTTCCCCGGTGGCGGACCCCGGGATCGGTCGCCAGCACGTAGTCGACGTCGATCTCCCGCCCCTCGGTTCTGGCGGCGGCGACGGCACGATTGACGTGCCCGAGCCGATCGTCGGGCATGTGGATCTCGAGTTCCCAGGGGCCCGTCTTGTCGGCCACCGCGAGCAGCACCTGCCCCTTGTCCACCGGGCGGAGGAGGAGCCGGTCGCGGACCTGCCAGGTGACGATCACGCCGTCGATGGGGCTGCGGACCTCCAGGTACTCCTGCTTGGCCAGATGCAGCTTCCGTTGCTCCTCCAGGCTCTCGATCTCCCGCTTCAGCTGGGCGACGCGGCCCGACATCCGTGTCCGCTCGTCGGCGGAGATCTTGTTGTCCTCGAGGAGCGCGCGCTGCGTGGCGTTGAGCTGCTCCTCGCTCGACGCCATGCGGCCGAGCACGTCGGTGATCGCGACGTCGAGGTCGGTGTTGCGCAGCTTGGCGAGGACCTGGCCGGTCTTCACCTCGGCCCCGTGGACGACCTCCGCGGGGATCGATTCCACCACCCCGTCGATGCCGGCGAACACGTCTCGACGGTGCACCGGCTCGAGCGTCCCCTTCCCCTCCAGCCGCAGCTCCGCCGGCACGAGCACGAGCGCGGCGACGGCCGCGGCCGTGGCCAGCGCCGCGGCCACGGTGCGCGGCAGGTTGCGCGCGGAGGTGAGGACGCGCGACTTGCCGAGGACGTCGATCAGTCCGAACATCGGCAGGCCGGTGTGGTCGAGCGCGTTGGAGAGGGCCACCCGGCCATGGTCGGACACCAGTTCGACGCGGGATCGCTTCCCCCCGTCGAAACCGGAGGAGGAGAACCACTCCGCCACGAGCACGCCGACCGGCTCCTCGTCGGCGTCGCTTCCGGCCTCCGCCCGCGCCACGGCCACCGCGTCCACGCCGCCGGGCTTGACCACGGGCGTGGGCCGGGGGCGGAGCAGCGGGACCACGGCCAGCGCGGTGGCGTGCGACTCGTCGATGAAGTGCTCGAGTTCCTCCTCGATCTGCGGCGGCAGCTCCCGACCGGGGTCGGGGTGCCAGAGCGGATCGCGGGCCCGGGAGACGACCCGGGCGAGCGCCTCGATGGCCTGCACCGCGGTGGCCCGCCGCTCCACCGACTCCTGTCCGCTGACCGCCTCGAGTCGGAGGCGACGCCGGCGCCGGACGAGGACGCTGACCCGATCGCAGCCGATGATCCGCCGGGCCTCGTTGGCGAGCACGAACGCGGTCGCCACCGGATCGAGCGACTCGTGGACCGCACGGCTGAATCGATCGACCTGCGTGAGCGTCGCCGCCTGGGCGTCGATCGACTTGGTCTGCCGGCGGGCGAGGTAGGTTCCCGCCACCGCCCCGACCTGGTTCAGGAAGGTGAGGAAGCCCTGCTCGACCTCGGGGGGGTGCGGATGGTGGAAGATCTCCAGGAGCCCGGCACGCTGCCCGTTGCGATCGATCGGCGACGCCACCAGCAGCAGGTCGGTCGGATTCTCGGCGACGGCCGTTCCGTCGGGCCCGGCCAGGCGGGCCCGCGCCGGCACGAGCATCCCCTCGGTGCCCCCGAGGAGCGACTGCACGAGTTTGCCGTGCACCTCCTGGGTGTCCGGCGAGGCGGCCAGTCCGGTGGACGGGACGCCGGCGTGGCACACCGGCTCGCAGCGCCCCCCTTCACCGACGAGCCACACCAGCCCGGCCACCGCCCCCATCGCCTCCATGACCCGGTCGAGGAGGCCGCGGAAAAAGTCCGCCTCGGCGAGGTCCGACCGGGAGAGTTGGTCGATTTCCCCGACGATGGCGCGGATCTGCTGACGGGCCTCGTCGACGGCGCGGGGATCAACGGTGCTCATCGGGAACACTCACGGGCGACAGCCCGGTGGGGTCGGAACGGCGTCGCCGACGGCGGGTGCCGTCGGCGACGCGTTCCGCGGATTGGTGGACCGCCGGCCGAAGCATGCTACGGGGAAGGGAGGTCCAGGGGTCGGTCCGGCGTCAGGCCTTGGCGGCCTGCTGGTGGATCACCCGCCTCTGGACGTCGGTCTCGAGGACGCCGAAGGCCTGCTCGTGCCTCGCCACCGCCATCTGCAGGGCATACGCCAGGCGCTTGGCGGTGAAGAAGTTGACGATGATGCGCTGCGTGAGTTGGATCGTCTCCGGGGAGGTCCCGGCGACCTGCTTGTTGAGCCCGAAATCGACGATCAACTCCTCGGGAGTCCCGGTCACGCGGCAGAAGTTCGCGTAGGTGGCGACGATGTGCGACTCATCGACCGGGACCTGGATCGGCTCCTGGGCCGGACGTGACGTGGCGGACTCGGACATGGACGGGCTCCTGGTATGGACTGATCTCTGACGGAAACTGATTCCCGCGGACGGTCAAGCCGCCGGCTCCCCGTCGGGGGGGAGCGGAGAGTCTACCGTATGCGCGGCCCGGCCGCGAACGTTTCCCCGGTCGGCAGGCCATTGGTGCCGCTCGAGCCAGGCCGGCGTCACGAACCGCAACAGCAGCCCGCGGAGCACCCGCCGGGCGTCGTGCGGCCACGTCTCACCCCCCGTCAACGCGGGGGCCACCACCCCCCGGAGTCCCAGCCGGCAGGGCCACGCGTGCCGCGCCGCGACCTGATCGAACCTCTCGGCGACACGGAGGCTCCAGGCAGCGCCGAGGGTGTCGCGGAGGGCGAACCAGGCCGGATCGACCGCGGAGGCGAACGAGCCGGCCGCGGGCGCCGACGCTGCCGAGCGACGGTCCGCGAGGCGCGTGAGGAGCGCGGCGGCGGCGCCCGCCGCGACGAGCGTGGCACCGAGGGCATCGAGCCTCGCGGCGTCGACCGCCGCGGCCGCGTCCGACGGCGGGAAAGACCCCTCGGTGTCGCAGAGCGGGAGGAATCCCCTGGCGAGCACGATCCATCCGGGCAGCGCGAGCGTCGCCCCCGGCCAGCGCCGCGTGCCGAGCGCGTTCATCCAGCCGACGAACAAGAGGAGCACGACGAACGCCCGGGCGAGCAGATGGACGTCGGGCACGCTCCCCGGCCGCGCGAGTGCCACCCCGACCGCGGGGACCACGAGCACCAGACCGAGCGCCGCCACGATCGCCTGCCACACCCCGTGCTGGGGACGCTTCGCTCCCAGCAGCGACATGGCGGGAGAGACCGCAAGCGCCACCGTCAGCAGTCGCACCGTCGCCGCCAGCGGCGGCTGGGTGACGGTTCCGCAGGCACGCAGTTGGCAGTCGGCGGCGAGCCAAAGCGCGGCCGCCAGCCCCCACCACCCGGCCGGAAGCGCCGTCGTGTCCCGCGCGGCCACCGTCCCCCTCGCCGCCGCGGCGGCCGCGACGACGGCCGCGGCGGCCGCGCCGGTCCACCAGGTCTCGGCGGAGATCACCTGATGCGTGGCCACTTCGATCTCCCGATTCCCGGGCCCTACCCACCGCGTCGCCGGCGGCACCCCTGACAGGCCACCGGGGGGCGTCTCCGGTGCGGGCCGGACACTCCACCCGCCCCAAGGGTATCCGCCAGATCCCCGGCGGGCACCCGGACGGCGGCCCTGCCGGGGCTTCCGTCCGGGGTACGGGATGGACCGGTGACGACGGACGTACCGGCGGTGCCGGGCGTGCCGATCGTTCCGCGGACGCCGACGGACGGACGAAACGGGGAGTGGGCCGGCGTCGGCCGCCGAAACGACCGTGGGGCGGGGTCGTCGGGTGGTCGGCGGGACCATCGTGGCGTTCGCCCGCGACGAACGGCACGGAGGCCGATCATGCCGCGCACGCTGGCCCGCAGGCTGTCCTGGGCCGGGCTGCTCTCGATCCTCGTCATGGCTCCGGCAGGAGCCATCGAGATGTTCACCTACTTCGGCGACGGCAGTTCCATCGGGCTGCCGAGGCTCGAGGTGCCGGTCCAGGCCTATCCCGGGATCCCGCTGCGGAGCGATCGGATCCGGGCCCGTTCGCGGGCCCAGCAGGCAAGGAAGGCGATGCCTCCGGCGACGCGGGGGGGAACGGTCCAGCCCCCGGTGGGATCGGCGGTTCCAGGAATCCCCGGCGGAGGGATCACCATCCGCCCGATGCCCAGGCAGGACCTGCCCTCCGTGCCCCCGCAGCCGGCACCCGCCCTGCGCCGCCCGGTCGACCGGCCGACGACGCAGGCCCCGCCGTCGGCCGGCGGCTATCCGCCCCCGGAGCCGATCGCCCCGCCGCCCGAGTCTCCCCTCCCGGGATTCTCAAAACCGGTGTTCCCCGCCCGTCCGTGAGCGGGGGTGCGCGGGGCGCCGTGTCCCAGCGTCACTTCACTTCTTCGAGCAGTTCCTCGGCCGCGGCACGGTTGGCGAACATCGCCTCGTTGGCGATCACCTGCTCGAGGAGGCGCTTCGCCTGCTCCTTCTCCCCCTTGTCGACGAGGATCCGGGAGATGTAGTAGGCCCCGTCGGCAGACAGGGCGTTGTTCTGGGCCACCTGCGCGAGGATCTTCTCGGCGTCGGCCATGCGCCCGAGCTTGTAGTAGACCCATGCCATGGTGGTCGCCGCCGGAACCTGCAGCTGGGCGTTGTCCTTGACCATGGCGAAGTTCGTCTCGGCGATCTCGAGCGCCCGCTGGACGTCGTCCTTGTCGCTCGACTCCGCCAGCACCAGCGCCAGCGACTCCGACGCCGGGTAGCTCCTCGGCGACTGGGCGTGGGCCTCCTCGAAGAACTTCGTCGCCGCCGGGAAATCACGCTGCACGCGGGCGATGGCGCCGTTGACGAGCCGGCCGTCGAGGCTCTTGGGATCGAGTTCGAGGGCCGCGGCGGCGTTCTCCTTCGCCGCGGCGACGTCGCCGTGGACGAGGAACCAGTTCGCGGCCCCGATGCGGACGGCGACGTCGTCGCCGGCGGCCGCCACGGCGGCGGTGACGAGCTTGCGGGCCTCGTCCGGCTTCTTCGCCTGATCGTAGAGCGCGGCCAGGAGCATCTCCGGTTGCCGCATCGCCTCGTCGAGCTTGCGGGCCTCGCGGAAGGCCTCGAGCGAATCGTCGGCCCGCCCGAGCTGGAACAGCGTGTTGCCCAGACGCTGCCGGGCGCCGGCGCTGTCGGGATCGATCTCCACCCATTTCTCGATGTGGCCGAGGGCCGCCTCCCACTCGCCACGCGCCTCGCACACCGCCGCGGTGCCGGCCTCGCAGCGGATGCGGAAGTCCCGCTTGCGCTTCGCGTTGGCGTCGAACTTCTCGGTCAGTTCCGTGGCACGCTCGAAGAGCACCGACGCCTCGGTGACGCGGCGCTCCTGGAAGTCGAGGTCGGCGAGCACGAGATAGGCCTCCGGGTCGTCCGGGTACTTCCCCGTGGTGAGGTCGAGTTCACGACGGGCCTGGGGGATCTGGTTGGCGGCCAACCACAGGGTCGCCATCATCACGCCGGGGGGAGGCACCTTCGGATCCTCGGTGTGGATCCGCTCGAGCACGTTCCGGGCGCCGTCCACGTCGCTCTCCCGGAACCGGGCGATGGCGTTGTTCACCTCGGCGGTGTGCGTGTCGTCGGTGACCGCCCGGCCGATGATCGTCTGCACGGTGACCTGCGCGTGGGCCGGCCCCACGAAGAGCCCCGCGGCCGCGACGAGGCCGACGGCCGCGATGCGTCGGCACGCGCCGTACGCCTCCCCGCCGCCGCGGAGGCTCTCGGCGACCGGCAGGAGCCGGGGGAACGAAACGGGAAGCGAACCGACGACAGGCCGGAACATGAAAGCGATTCCTCGGGACGGAAGGAGGGCTGGGGAGACCTGATTTGGTACTGTATCCGCAGGGGGACCGGCACGCCACCGCCCGCCTTCCGACCCTGAAAACCCGCGAAAGCGATTCCCATGCTCCTCGGCGCCGTCTTCGAACGGGAGGTCGCGTTCGCCCCGCGGGCGCGGGGCCTGTACATCGCCCGCGCGGTCTACGCGGTGGCGCTCCTGGCCATCGTCGCCACCTGCTGGCTGGTGGTCACCGGCACGCAGTCGGTGACCACCGCGGGGGACACGGCCCGCTTCGGCGCGACGCTCATGCGGATCCTCGCCCCGCTCCAGCTCACGCTGGCCATGCTCGCGGCGGCCCTCACCGGCGTCGTCGCCGTGAGCACGGAGAAGGACCGGCGGACGCTGGAACTGCTCCTCGTCAGCCGCCTCACCGACCGGGAGCTGGTGCTCGGCAAGCTGGCGGCCAGTCTCGTCAGGGTGCTCCTCCTGCTCCTCGCCGCGGTGCCGATCTTCGCCATCGCCGCGCTGTTCGGCGGAGTCACGCCGGCGCAGCTGGCGCGGATGTTCGTCGTCACCGTCTTCTCGGCGCTCACCGCCGCCAGCATCGCCACCACGGTGGCCTTCTGGAAGGACACCACCTTCCAGGCGCTGGCGATCACGCTGTTCGCGCTCGTCGCCTGGGTGGCCGTGGGCGAGACCGTCGCCGGGTGGGGAGGCGGCGCACGCGCGGCCGCGGTCTCCCCCGCACGCGCGGTGTTCGCGGCGTTGGCCCCGTCGGGATCGGGCTCGCTGCCCCCCTTCCTCGCCACCTGCGCGGCGCTGATCGCCGCCTCCAACGCCCTGGCGATCCTCCGCCTCCGCGCCTGGAACGTCGCCCGCGAATCGCGTTCGCGGCCGGCGGCCGGCAACGCCGCGCGTCCCGGCACGCGGCCGGCCCGGGTGGTGTGGGACAATCCGGTGCTCTGGCGTGAGACCTGCACGCGAGCCTACGGCCGCATGATCGTGGTGGTGCGCGTCGCCTGGCTCCTTCTCTTCGCGGGAGCGGTGGCGGGTGTTTTCCGCGAGGCGACGGCAGCGCGGCCGGACCGGTTCGCCGTGGCGCTGGCGGTGATCCCCATGGCCCTGGCGAGCCTCGTCGCGGTCACGGCGCTGGCGGTCACGAGCGTGACCACGGAACGCGACCGGGGCTCCCTCGACCTGCTCCTCGTGAGCGACCTCGAGCCGGCCGAGTTCGTGTGGGGCAAGCTCCTGGGGGTGCTTGTCGTGGCGCGGGAGATCGTCCTGCTGCCGCTCCTCGTCTGCGTCGCCCTGGCCTGGGCGGGGGTCGCCTCCACCGAGGCGGCGGTCTGTCTGGCGTTGGGGATGGCGGTGCTGCTGTTCTTCGCCGCCGTGCTCGGATTCCACGTCGGGCTTTCCTACGACTCCTCCCGCCGGGCCATCGCCGTGGCCCTGGGAACGGTCGCGTTCCTCTTCGTGGGGGTCGCCACGGCGATGAGGATCATGGTCGCGTTCGGGGCGAACTTCGAACTCCAACTCGCCCCGTTCCTGGCGGTGATCGTGGGTGGGGCGATCGGCCTCTACGCGGCGCTCTCGGCACGCAACCCATCCCCGGCGATCGGATGGTCCTCGGCCCTGCTGCCGGCGCTGACCTTCGTGGCCATCACGTCGTACCTCCAGGGCAACACGCTGCAGGTGCTCTTCATCACGCTCGCCGCGTACGGCTTCACCACGCTCGCGCTGCTCGTGCCGGCGATCGGCGCCTTCGATCTGCTCACCGGGCGCACGACGTCGGCGGATTGAACGACGTCGGCGGCCTGTGACGCTACCGCGCCGGCGGGGCGGTGCCGGCCACCACGGTGCCCGGGCGGGCGGCGGCCAAGGGCGGGGAGCCCGCGTCGAGGGCGGCGAGCCGTGCCGCGGTGTCGGGGGGCGCGCCGCCGCGCACGAGGGCTTCCCGGTAACTCTCGCGCGCCTCGTCGTCGCGGCCGAGCGCCTCCTGCGCCATCCCCTCGAGCGCCCGCACCAGTCCGGGCGCAGGGTGCGGGGCGTACGCCTCGGTGAGACTGGCGAGCGTCGCCAGCGCCCGCTGCGGGCGACCCAGCCGGCGATACACCTCGGCGGTGTCGAGGAGCAGGGCGCGGTCCTCCGGCGCCACCGACAAGCCCCGGTGGAAGTCCGCCAGCGCGTCCTCGGCCTGCCCTCTCGCGAGGGCCACCTGTCCGTGGAGGTGCCACGCCCCCGCCGAGCGCGGCGCGACCCGCAGCGCCGTCTTCGACAACCGCTCGGCGTCGTCGAGGAGGCCGAGTTCGAGCGTCATGCGACCGCCGGTCAGGCACAGGCCCTCGTCCTCGGGCGCGACGCGCAGCGCCTCGTCGATCTGCGTCACCGCCTGCATCCGTTCCCCGCGCCGCCAGAGCACGTCGGCGTAGTGCCGGCGCGCGTCGACGTCGGTGGGGCAGCGTTTCACCGCCTGGGCGAGGAGCGACTCGGCCCCGGCGAGATCCTGTTGGCCGGCCGCCGACAGCCCCTCGTTCGACAGCCGCCGTGCCTCGGCCAGCTGTTCGGGCGCGGGTGCGTGGCGGTGCACGAGACGGCAACCGCAGGCGCACAGCGGCACCAGGGCGAGCGCGAGGACCATGCGCGGCGCCCTCCCACCACCCCTCGAAAAAGGGGGGCACGGAGGCGCGACGGTCGGGACGGGGACGACGGCCATGGGGGCGGGAATCTACGCGCGGCCGATCCCGCCAGGCAATCCGAATCGGGCCTGCCGCCCCGTTCCGGGGTCGTTCCAGGCATGACGGGCTGGCCCCGGGGAGGGGGCAACCTGGGCCGACCGGCTCGGATTCGCTGCCGACGGAAAGCCTTCGGAACGGCGCGGCGCGGGAGTGCCGAATAATCTGCTCGGAGCCCCACGATTCCCCCGGAACGGTCCCCCCCTTGCCTCCCGCCCAGCCAGCCTCGCCAGTGCCCGACCGTCCGGCCGTCCCGGGCGGCGACGGCTTCCACGCCTATCCCTGGTGGGCACCCCGCTTCTGGCACGGCATGCCGCTGGGGATCTGGCTGCCCCTGTTCGCGGAGGCCGGCTTCCGCGCCTCCCCGTCGCGTTGGGGCCTCGTGGCCACGATCAGCGCCGCGGCGGCGTTCAACTCGCTGATGGAACCGATCGCCCGCCTCGCCTTCCGGCGCCGCATCGCCTCCCCACCGCCCACCGCGCCGCCGCTGTTCATCGTCGGCCACTGGCGCAGCGGCACCACGCTGCTCCACGAACTGCTGATGCTGGACCGGAACTTCTGCTGCCCGACCACCCTGCAGTGCTTCAGCCCCGGTCACTTCCTCCTCACCGAACGCTTCCTGGCCCCGACCATCGGCTGGATGATGCCCAAGCAGCGGCCCATGGACAACATGGCCGCCGGCCTCGACCGCCCGCAGGAGGACGAGTTCGCGCTGGTCAATCTGGGCGCGCCGTCCCCCTACCGGCGAATGGCCTTCCCCACCACCTCGTCGCGGCATCCCCAGGCGCTCGACGTCAGCCGGTTGCCTCGGGCGGAACTCGACCGCTGGAAGGCGACCGTACGTCGATTCATGGCCATGCTCGCCGTGCGTGATCCGCGCCGGCCGGTGCTCAAGAGCCCGCCCCACACCGCGCGGATGGCGGTGCTGCGGGGGCTCTTTCCCGGGGCCCGCTTCCTCCACATCGTGCGCGACCCGTTCGTGGTGTTTCCCTCGACGGTGCGTCTGTGGCGGTCGATGAACGCGACGCAGGCGCTGCAGGTCGACGCGGGCGAGGACCTCGACACCTACGTGCACGAGGCCTTCGAGGAGATGTACTCGGCTTTCGAGCGGGATCGGCGCGAACTCGACCCCGGGGAGCTCCACGAACTCCGCTACGAGGACCTCGTCGCCGATCCCGAGGGACGCCTCGCCGAGGCCTACCGGGCCCTCGACCTCGGCGACTTCGAGCAGGTGCGCGGCGCGGTGCGGGCCGCGGCGCGGAAGGACTACCGCACCAACACCTACCGTCACGATCCCGCCGTGGTGGCCGAGGTGGCGCGGCGCTGGAAGCCGTTCCTCGATCGTTACGGCTACGCTCCACCGGCGACCACCTGACCGACGGCAGCGGCGCCCTCCGCGGCGACCCCGCCCCGCGGCCCGGCGCGGCGGTGCGGCGGGGCGCCTTCCCGATCGCGGAGCTCCTCCCGCATCTCCTCCGGCGTCATGCGCAGCCGTCGTTCGGCACGGACGCGCGACGCGCCGTAGCGCACCAGCGCCACGAGCACGGCCACGGCCACCGTGGGGGTGAGGAGGGAGATCGCCCCGGGCAGCGTCCGGGCGGCCTCGTCCGGGACCGGCTTCCCCCCCGCATCGGCCACAAGCGTGCGAGTGGCGCCGTCCACGAGCCCCATGAGGGGGTGGGCCGAGCGCCAGGCGACGGCGGCCACCAGCGCGAGCCACGCCCCTCCGGCGAGCGCCGTGCGGAGCGTCGCGGCGGAGAGGATCCGGCGCAGGCCGGCCAGGAGCGCGACCCGGCTCCGATCGGGGATGACCCGGGCGGGATGGAAACGGACCCCGTCGATGCACAGACGCACCCCCAGGCCGGCGCCGGCGGCGGCGAGGAGGAGCGCGGCGGTGGGCAGGAACAGCGGGAGCCACGGTCCGGCATGTCCCTCCGTGCCGTCCGCCGCGGCGCGGAGGAGCGTCACCGCCGATCCTGCCGTGGTCCGCCACCAGGCGGGCAGGAGGAGGATCGTCACGACCACCGACGCGGCCCACGCCGGGAGTGTCGCGGAAGGAATCATCCCCGCCTGCCACGCCGCAAGGCGCCGGCGCGGCGTGGCGGGGAGTGTGCGATCCTCGGCCTCGCTCATCGCGTCTCTCCCGGCGTCGTCCGACCGCCGTCGGTGGCGGAGCCCGACGACGCCCGGGGGGGCTCGAGGTGACGGTCGAGGAGGGGGAGCAGCCGCGGTCCGGCGACGCCCGTCCAGGCGTCCGCGCCATGCCAGAACATCGCCAGGAGCACGAGCGCCGACGCGGCGTGGAGCAGGCCCGGACCGCTCTCGCACGCCCCCACGCGCAGGGCCAGCGCCGTGACGAGGTGGAAGACGAGCAGGGCCAGGAGCATCGGCAGAGCCAGTGCCACGGCGAGGGACACCGCCGCCGCCGTCCCCTGGATGGCGAGCGAACCGAGCATCCCGGGCGCGCCGGCCGTGCCCACCGGCAGGCGACCGACGCCGTCGACGAGCGCCACCACCACCCCCTCGAGGCCGCCGGCCACGACGAAGGCCCCCAGGGCGGCGACGCGTGCCAGACGGGGGAAACCGGCGGACGTGCCGGAGGGATCGTCGGCGTCGGCGTCCGACCAGGCGAGACCGGAGGCTCCCCCGAGGATCTCCCCTGCCCACCCCACGGCCCCCACGAGCGCCGCGACCACGAGCCCCGAGGCGACGCCGACGCAGGCCTCGAGCCCCAGCATGGGGAGGAGCGTGGACCATTCCGCAGTCGGCACGGCCGACGTCGCGTGGAGCGCGGCGGGCAGGGCGGCGGCGGAGAGGACCGACGCGGCGGCGAGCCGCGTGCGCCCGGACACCCCGGGGAGGAACGCCGGCCCGGCCACCTCGACCGCCGCGGCGACACGGACGAACAGGCCGGCCGCGACCACCGGGAGAGCCCCGCCGCCGAACCACGACACTGGAAGGGTCTGGTCCACGGCCTTCAGGGTCCCCCCGCCGCCGCACGGAGGAGATCGACCATGCGCTCGAGCATCCAGGGGAGCGTCGCCACGATCACCAACCCCACCACGAGCAGCCGCGGCAGCAGCCCCACCGCCGTCTCGTGGATGCCGGTGGCCGCCTGCAGGAGGCCGGTGACGGCCCCGACGACGAAGGCTGCCAGCAGTGCCGGTGCCGCGACGAGCATCGCCGCCAGCAGCCCTTGACGCAACGATTCGAGAAGGAGGGAATCGGTCATGGCTGGCACCCGGCGACGTGACGAAAGGGAACGGTCCGCGGGACGGCGCCGGATGGCCCCGGCACGGAGGGCCGATCCTCCGGCGACGGGCCCCTACCCGACGGTGCGCATCCCGTCGAGCAACGACCCGACCACGAGCGACCATCCGTCCGCCATCACGAACACGGTCAACTTCAGCGGCAGGCCGACGCTCGCGGGACTCACCGCGCCGAGTCCCGTGGCGGCGAGGAGCGCGGCCACGAGCAGATCGAGGACGAGGAACGGCACGAGAAACCGCACGCCGATGGCGAACGCGGTCTCGAGCTCGCTCACCAGGAACGCCGGCAGGAGCGTCTCGAGGGGCACGTCGTCGTAGCTGCGGACGTCGCGGGGCGCGGAGGGATGCCGGGAGAGGAAGAGGAGCATCGTCGGACGGTTCCCGGCACGCTCGATCTGTCCCGCCATCCAGCGGCGCACCGGGACGGAACCGCGCACCAGCGCGGTCGACGCGTCGATCCTGCCCTCCTGGAGCGGCCGGACCCCCTCCTCGTAGGCGGCGGTCCACACCGGCCACATCACCAGGAGCGAGAGAAAGAGCGCGAGGGACGTCACGATCTGGTTCGACGGGAGGCCCTGCGTGCCCAAGCCCTGCCGCACGAGCGACAGCACCACCGACATGCGCACGAACGAGGTGGTCATGAGGAGGATCGCCGGCGCGACGCTCGCCACCCCGAAGAGCAGCACGGCCGACAGGATGCCGTCGAGCCACTCGTTCACGAGGTCGGGATGACGCGAATTGGCGATCCCCGACATGAAGGAGATGATCGCGATCGCGCCGGGCTTGGGCATGACGAAGCGGATCGGCAGGCCCTTCTCCGCGGCCGATGCCGTG
>CAZMOU010000067.1:17639-22625 GCA_964567835.1 uncultured Chitinophaga sp.
ATTCGTTCCATCCCGGCAGGGACGGCAGGGAGGCGAGGCGACCGGGCGCGGGTGTCGGCACGTCGACGAGCGCGGGCGCCGCGCCGATCCGGTCCGCATCCGTCACCGCGGCCTCCGGCTGGTCGGCATGCGCGCGGGCCACGCCCCCGGCCCCGACCAGGCAGAGGCAGACGGCCAGGAGACGGCACGCCATGCCTCCGGCGACGCCGCGACCGCGACGGTGGGGGGCGTTCATGGGGTCACCTCCGCCGGCATCGGCGCGGCGGCCCGATGCCTCCGCGCGGCGACCGCATCCACCAACCGTCGCAGCGTCGGGTCGGGCGCCGGCGACCCCGATCGGCAGGCGGACACGAGCCGGGCGGTGGCTTCCGGGTCGTCGATCTCGGCGAGCGTGGTGCAGGTTCCCCCCGAAGACGCGACGAGGATCGTCTTCGGACCGAAACGCACCACGCGGGCCATGGACGTTCCGCCGAGCGCGGCCTCCCCCAGGACGGCGAACACCTCCGGCGGGAGCGGCCGCGCGGCGCCGCGTGCCGACCGACGCGCCACGGCGACCGCGGCCAGGAGCCCCGCGACGAGCAGCGCCAAACGTCCGTCGAACCCGGTGACCGTGGGCAGGACCGGGTCCCGCGCCGGTGCGTCGGCGGCGGAGGGACCGGCGAGGGGGATCGGCTGGAGGAGGGTGCCGTCGGCGGGTCGTGCCGGCAGGCTGGCCGACGCCGGGGCGACCGCGGCGTCCTCCGCCCCGTGAGAGGCTCCGCACGCCGCCAGCAGGCACAGCGCCGCGGCGGCGTGCCGCCGGATGGACCACGGTTCCAGATTCGGGCGAGTCCGCCGGCGGGCGTCGATCATGCCGCCACCCTTCCCCTGGGGCGCGCGGCGGCCGTGCCACCTTCGTGCCCGCCGTGCCATTCCTCGTCCGCGGCGCCGCCGCGGTCGCGGCCGCCGACCCACCAGAGAAACCCCGCGAGCAGGCCCACCGCCACGCTCGCAAGTGCCAGCCACACCTCCCGCGGGAGACGCGGAACGGCCGCGGCGGTGTCGGCCGTTTCGGCGGCGGCGGACGCCGACCGGGCGGGAGCGACGTCCTCGTCGCAGCGGCCGACCGGCCCGGCGCGGGCCGGGTAGGCGGTCACGAGCACGCCGAGCGTGTCGTTTGCGGCGACACCCCCGAGGGCCCGCAGGACGATCTCGCGGAGCCGCTCGGTCTCGGCATGCTCCGCCTCCTCCGCCTCCTCCGCCACGTCGCCGCCGGGCCGGCCGGCCGCGCGGCGCGCCCCGCCTGCCGCGACGGCGGCCGCGAGATAGGAGTCGGGCACGGCCACCGTGATGCGGATGTCCCGTGGGCCGTCCGCGGGCCGCGGCGCCATCGCGGGTCGGGTCGGGGCCGCGGGACGGAGGTCGGCGACCGGCGCCTCGGGGAGCACCTCCGCCGGCGCGTTGGCCGCCGCCACGGCGCGGTCGAGCGGAGGCGACGGCTCCGGCGCCGGAGCCGCCGCGGCGACGAGGGCGATCGCCACGTCGACCTTCACGCCGCTGACGAAGCCGAGGGCCCGCTGCACGCGTCCGGCCAGCGCGTCCTCGTCGGCCGAGCGGCGCGCCGCGGCGGAGTCGGTGCCCGTTGCGGCGGCCGGGAGCGGTCCTGTGTACACCCGTCCGCTGACGAGGTCGGTGACCGCGACCCGCTCCGGTTCGAGTCCGGCGATCGACGCCGACACGAGCACACGGATGCCCTGCGCCCGGACGGCATCGAGTTCGGTCCCGGGGGTGGTGCGGATGCCGACGCTCGCCGTCTTGAGCGGCTCGTGGCGGAAGCCGACCTGGGGCTCCTCGTCGATCAACACCGCGGCACGCTCGATGCCGGGCATCGATCCGAGGACGAGCGCGAGTTCGTCCTGGAGTGCGACCTTGAGCGATTCGGCCCGCGCGGTCGGCGAGGCCCAGGGGCTGCCGGAGGCGATCGCGTCGTGGAACCTTGTGCCCCAGGGTTTCGGCAGCGCGTCACCGTCGACGACGGCGCGCTTGTACGCGCTCTGCCGCGCCCGCGGCACCCAGACCCGTCCCGCGGACGTGCGGTATTCCGTCAGGCCGGCGCGGTCGAGGGCCGCCTCCACGCCCGCCAACTGCGACGCGGTGAGCACCGTGTCCTCGAGGAGGGCGACTTCGTCGACGGCCGGCCGGTCGCGCAGGATCCAGGCTGCCCAGCCGATCGACGCGGCGACCA
This sequence comes from uncultured Chitinophaga sp., assembly GCA_964567835.1. Lineage (GTDB taxonomy): Bacteria > Planctomycetota > Planctomycetia > Pirellulales > UBA1268 > QWOP01. Next base: position 19,864 of record CAZMOU010000067.1, read on the forward strand.
GTCCGAGCGCCACGATCTGGGCCGGCGTGACCGGGAGCGTCCATGCACGGGTGTTCGGCGGGGGGTGTGCGTCCATGCACGTCCTTTCCAGTCGAGCGAATCAGGCGGCGCGGCGTCCGGCCGCACGGCCGAGGGGAACGTGGAGCGTCACGGCCGCCCCGCCTTCGGGACAGTCGCGGGCCGTGAGCGTCCCGCCCAGCAGGGCCGCATCGCGGATCAAGCCCGCATGCCATGGGGTCCCGCGGCCGACGGGCTGCGATCCGGGATGACGCGCGAAGCCGGCCAGATCGTCGGCGTCGAGCGGGGCCCCGGTGGCGGCCACCTCGATCTCCACGCCGTCGGGGCAGACGACCGCGGTGACGACGACCTCCGGCCGACAGGGTCCCGCCCCGCGGCGGGCGCCGGCGAAAGCCCGGGCGAGCAGCGGCGCGAGGAGGCGGCGCAGGGCCCCCGCCTCGATGTCGGTCGCCAGCGACGCGGGCACGTCGATCTGCACGCCGACGGCGTCACCGACGACGCCGCCATCGACGGCGTCGCCCACCGCTTCCTCGATCAGAACGCGCAGACCGACCCCGCCGGCGCCGCGGAAAGGCAGCACGTCGGGCGAACGGGGCCCGGCATACCGGTGTCGCTGTCCCATCCTCGAACCTCCAGGCTTCCCTGCCTCGGGTGTCGGGGCCGATCCAGAATCAGCCCGAGCGACGCCTTCAGCGTCCGCTGGGCACCACGACCGCCTCCGCCGTGCCGCAGATCTCGTCCATGAGCCAGCGGTTGACGTCGGCGAGGATCGCTTCCGACAGGTCGTTGCGCCCCGGATAGATGCGCATCGAGAGCGTCGCTCCCGCCGCATGGAACAGCCGCAGCGTCGCGTCGGTCGGACGCACGACCTCCGCGGGGGCGTCCCGCCGGCAACAGAAGAGCATGGGGAGTCGGCGGACGTCGGCGAGCCGCCCGAACAGTCCCTCACCGTGCGGGAACGAGCCGCCGATCGAGACCGCGCCGGCGAAGGCCGTGGCGTGGCGACAGGCGACGCGGAAGGCCTCGGTCCCCCCCCTGCCCTGGCCCACGAGGAAGATGCGGCGCGGGTGGATCGAGACCCGCTCCGTGACGCGGTCGATCGCCCGCCACACGGCGGCCTCGGGATCGCCGTCGGCCGGATCGACGCGCGGCTGCACGGCGACATGGTTCCGCAGGCTCAACCGCTGCATCGTGCGACCGAGGTCGAAGGCCTTGCGCCGGGGGTCGGGGAGCCAGACGAGCAGCGGATAGTCGTACCCGGGCTCGTAGCCGGTGGGCATGAAGACGGGTCCGCACCCGAGCGCGGAGCCGGCGGACGAGCGGGACGGACGGGCCTCCCCGCGCTCCGCGACCGCGTCGGCGGGCTCGACTCCGGTATCCGCGGCGGCTCCCGCGCCGTACGGAACGAGGCGTTCCCGGCGGGGCGGAAGGCGGCGACGCATGGTGCACCTCATGACGGTTCGGCGTCCGCGTCGCACGGGGCATCGCCCCCCGTCGCCGGCCCGGAGACGGGGGGTTCTAGCCGAATCGACACCCCCGCTTCAACGCCAGACCGGAGGCTGCAGGCCGGACGGCGACGCCGCGGTGGTCACCCCCGACCGAGCGTGCAGCCCGGGCAGGATGGAGAACCGGCGCGGCATGGACGGTCGGCGGAGGCGGGGCGTGCCACGCGACCGGAGACGACGCCGATTCCGCCACGTTTCCGTGCCGCGACCCTCCGCCGCGGCGGATCACGCCGAGGCGGAAAGCCGATTCATCACGCTGACCAATTCCTTGACGGCGGCGATGCTCTTGTCGAGCGCCGCCCGCTCCTCGGGGAGCAGGCTCAACTCGACGATCTTCTCCACCCCCGCGGCCCCGAGGATCACAGGCACTCCCACGAAATACCCCCCCACCCCGTACTCCCGCTCGCAGTACGCGGCGCACGGCACGAGCCGCTTCTTGTCGCGGACCACCGCCTCCACCATCTGCGCCGTCGCCGCGGCCGGCGCGTAGTAGGCGCTGCCGGTCTTGAGGAGGCCGACGATCTCGGCCCCGCCGTTGCGCGTGCGGGTGACGATCGACTCGAGCCGATCCGGGGAGATGAGCTGCGTGACCGGGATGCCGCCGACGCTCGTGCAACTCGGGATCGGCACCATCGTGTCGCCGTGGCCCCCGAGCAGCATCGCCGAGATGTCCTCCACGCTCACGCCCAGCTCCATCGCCAGGAACGCCCGGTAGCGGGCGGTGTCGAGGATGCCGGCCTGTCCGATGACCCGCCGCGCCGGGAAACCGGTCACCTGGAAGGTGCGCTGCACCATCGCGTCGAGGGGATTGCTGACCACGATGACGACCGCGTCGGGACTCGTGTCGCGGATCTTCGCCGCCACGTCGCCGACGATGCGGGCGTTGGTGGAGAGGAGGTCGTCGCGGCTCATCCCCGGCTTGCGGGCGATCCCGGCCGTCACCACCACGACGTCGCTGCCGGCGGTGTCGGACCACTCCGTGGTGCCGGTGAGACGGGCGTCGAACCCCATGATGGGGGCCGCCTGGAAGAGGTCGAGGGCCTTGCCGGCCGGCATCCCCTCGGTCGCCGGGATGTCGAGCAGGACCACGTCACCGAGTTCCGCGGCCGCACACCAGTGGGCGGTCGTGGCGCCGACGTTGCCGGCACCGATGATCGAGATCTTCGCGCGTCGCATGGTGGAGAACCTCTGGCGGGGGCTGGGGAACGGGGGGTGGGGGGCACGGGACCGGGACGGCGA
>CAZMOU010000068.1:0-19464 GCA_964567835.1 uncultured Chitinophaga sp.
GATCCGCGGCGCCGCGGGGCGCCTGCAGGCGGGCGACTTCGTGACCCTGGTGCGCGCCGGGATGGAGCCGCGCGTCCTCCACCGGGCGGCGCTCGGCGACGGCAAACGCCTCCGCGCGGAGCTCGACGCGATCGAGCCCGATCCCGGCACGGCCGATCTGGCGGCGGCGGTCGCCGAGGGGCTCGCCGGTCCGCCCCGCGGGGCCCGCAGCCTGTGGCTCGTCTCCGACTGCCGGGCGCGGGCGTGGGGCCGGCTCGCCGAGAGCCCCGTGGCGCGGCAACTCGCGGGCGAGGTGCAGGTGGTGATCGTCGACGTCGGGGCCCTCTCCTCGCCGGCGAACGTCGCGCTCCTCGGCGACCCGCCCCGGCCGCAGCGGCCCGTGGTGGGCCTCCCGGTGGAACTGGTGGCGCGGGTCGAGGCCCACGGCGCCGGCGGGACCGGCGGGGATGCGGCCATCGAGGTGCCGCTCACCGTCACGCTCGACGACGAGGTGGTCTCGCAGACGACCGTCACGGTCGTCCCGGGGCAGGCGGCGAGCGTGCCGCTGGCGGTGGTGCCGGCGCGGGCGGGGGTGATCAAGGGACGGCTCGACCTTCCCGCCGACGCCTTCCCCTTCGACGACTCGCTCCTGTTCGTCCTCAACGTCGAGCGGCGCGTCGGCGTGCTCGTGATCACGGCACCGGGGGTCGAGGGGCTCTCCGACCCGGGGCTGTTCCTCTCGGCGGCGCTGCGGGCCCCGCTCGACAGCCTCACGGCGAGCCTCGGCGACGAGCCGCCCCAGGTGGAGGGTGAACAGCGCATCGCGCGGAGCCTCGACGTGGAGGTGGCACGCGTCGATGCGGTCGACGAGCGGCGCATCCAGGCCGCCGACGTGATCGTGCTCGCCGACGCCCGGCTCGACGGCAACCGGGCGCAGTGGGTGCGGAAGCGCGTCGAGGAGGGGGCGGGGCTCGTGGTCTTCCCCGGCCCCAGGCAGGGGAGCGTGGGGGAGATCCCCGCGCTCGCGTCCCCCGGGGGCAGGCCGGCGGCGCTCACCTGGAAGGAGCCCGTCGGCGATCCCGACGACGAGCGCGGCGGCCGGGGCTTCGGGCAGATCGACCTGTCGAGTCCGCTGTTCGCCCCCTTCCGCGAGTCGCCGCGGGGGGGGGACGGGCCCGGGGGGCGCGTCGGCGCGTTCGACACGCTGCGCTTCTTCCGCCACGTGCCCCTCGCCCTCCCCGACCCCCCGGCGGCCGGCGCCGCCGCCGCGGCACCGGCCGCGCCGGTGTCGATCCTCGCCCGTCTCGACGACGGCACGCCGGTCATCGCGCAGGGGCGCGTCGGCCGCGGTCGGATGGTGGTCACCGGACTGGCCGTCACGCCCGACTGGTCGAACCTCCCCGTCCACCCGGCCTTCGTGCCGCTCCTGCTGCGCGCGGTGCAGGAGGTGCGCCCCGATCCGCCGGCGGTGGCGGTGGAGAGCGTCCATCCCTACGAGCCGGCCCCGATCCGCGTCGAGGAGCGGTGGCGGCGCGCCGCGGTGCAGGCCACCGACCCGTCCGGGGCGAAGACGGCGATCGAGACGGTGGCCGGAGACGGCCGCGTCACCGGGGCGCTCGAGGACACGCGCCGCGTCGGCTATTACGAGTTCGACGTGCAACCGCCGGCGGGCCTGGTCGCCGACCCGATCCGGCTCGGCCTGGCGGTCAACCGGGAGGTGGAGGGGGCTGGCAACGAGCGCGTGCCCGCGGGAGGGCTCGAGCGGGTCTTCGGTTCCCATCCGGTCACGATCCTGGCAGGGACCGCCGACGACCCCTCGCTCCACTCCCGCCTCGGCGCCCGGCGCGAGATCTGGCGGGGGCTGATCGCGGCGGCCTTCGCCCTCTTCGGTCTCGAGTTCCTCCTCTCCACGCTCAGGCCCCCGACGCGCCGACGCGCGGACGGAGCGGGAATGGCGTGGCGCGAGCGCTTCGACGACTGGCTGGCACGATCGGTGGGGATGAAGGAGTCCGACGGCGAGGCGCGGGCATCCGCGACGTAGGCAGGACCCGGAGCTTCGGGAGCGGAGGAACGGATCATGGCGAACGGCACGGCGGAAGGCCTCGAGGCGCGGGCCTCGAGGATCGCGGGGTTGGTCTCGGCGGCGCGGCGGCGCCTGGTGGTCGCCGCGCTCGCCACCGGCATGCTCCTCGTCGCGTTCCTGGCGATCGCCTGGATCGTGGGGGGCGTGGTCCTCGATCTCGTCGCCCCGCTCCCGGTGGCGCTGCGGGCGACGGTGTTCGCGGGATGGTGGCTCGCGGTGGGGACGGCGCTCGCGCTGTTCGTCCTCCTCCCCTCGCTGCGTCGGCCGCTCCTCGACGGCGTGGCGCTGCGGATCGAGCGCCTGCTCGGGGGGATCCAGAACCGGCTGCTCACCGTGGTCGATCTCCACCGGGGTGGCTCCGCCACGCGCGGCTGGCGCGACGACCCGGCGCGGCGCGCGATGGCCGAACGCCTCGTCGCACAGACCGAGCAGCGGCTGTTCGGTTTTCCGGTCGGCAGCGTGGTGCGTTGGCGGTCGATCCTCCGCGGCGCGGGACTGGCGGCCGCCGCCGTCGTCGCGCTCGCGGCACTGTGGGCCGGCCTCGGCGAGCGCTTCACCACCACCGTCGACCGCCTCCTCCATCCGACCGCCGACATTCCGCCGGCCACCTGGACGCGGCTCGAGGTGCCGGGCGACATCGAGGTCCTCGAGGGGGAGGCGCTCGAGATCGCGGCCACGGTGACGCGCGGCAGCGCCGAATCCCTCGACCTGGTGGTGGTGGCGGCCGACGGCGGCGAGCGGCGGGAGCCGATGCACGCGGGAAGCGCGTCGACCCGTTTCGTGGCCACGCTCGACGGCCTCGAGCGTGACGCCCGCTACCGCGTGGAGGGGGCCGGAACCTGGACCCGCACCCACCGGATCGCCGTCCTCCGCCGCCCCGCGATCGTCGGGACCGCCGCGGTCGTCCGCCTCCCGGCGTACATGCGCACCCCCGAGCCGCTGCGGGTGGTCCCCGACGCGGCGCGGATCGAGGCGCCGCTCGGCGCGGGGGTGGAGTTCACCGTGGACGTGGGGGGCGAGCCCGAGCGCGGCGGCGTCCGGCTCCTCGATCGACGCCTGGAGACGACGCTCGTCGAGCGTTTCGACGAGCGCGTCTGGTTCGAGGACGATCTGCCGCGCGACGCCGTGGCGGCGAGCCCGTGGAAGTGGACCACCGCGCAGGCCGCCGGCGGCCTCCGGTCCTTCACCTTCCCGGCCGACGGCCGGCCGCTCGAGATGCGCACCAGGCTCGAGGCGCTCGTGCTCCCCAAGGAGGGGCTCGCGCAGCGGTTCTTCACCATCATGGTCCGCGGCGACGCCGCCGGTCCGCCGCGCCGCCTGGCGGTGGAACTCGTTCACGACGGCGGCGCCGTGGAACTGGTGTGGGGGGACGACGCCGACGGGCCGGCCGCCGACCTCCGCGTGCCGCGCGTCGTCGTCGGCGACCTGCCGGAGCCGGGGCGCTGGGAGCGGCTCACGGTGGCGCTCGAGGCGGTGCCGCAGATCGTGGGGCGGCCGCTCCAGGGCTTGAAGGTGTCGATCGACCGGGGGCGGATGCTCCTCGACCGGCCCGGGTGGATGGAGCGGTCGATGGAGCCGGTCGAGCAGCCTGTCGATCATCCCGTCGGGGAGATCGCCGCACGCAGGGCCGACGCTCCGCCGGAGGGGGACGCCGCCGCGTCGCGATGGATCGCCGTCGTGCCGGTGGGGGAAGCGCGGCGTGCGGCCGCGGCCGACCCGGCCGCGGAGGGGGGGGCGGAGATCGCGGCGGGGGAGGACACCCGGCCGGTGTGGGCCGCCCTCTCCTTCACCGACGCCCAGGGGCACGCCAGCCGGCCCACGGCGCCGGTGGAGATCGTGGCCACCACCGACCGGCCGCCCTCGCTGGTGATCGAGGAGCCGCAGTCGGAGCTGCTCCAATTGACGACCCTCGACGACATCCCGGTGGTGGCGCATCTCTTCGACGATTGGGGGATCGACCAGGTGGCGGTGCGGGTCGGCGCCGACGAGGCCTCGCTCGGCGCACCGCAGCCGCTCGCCGAGGTCGTGCCCGCCTACTCCCCACCCGACACGCAGATGGTGGTGGAGACGGCGCTCTCGGCCGACAGGCTCGGGCTCTCGGCGGGGAGCAACGGCACCTTCCGCTTCGCCGTCCGCGACACGAAGGGCCAGTGGTCGGAGTCGAGGGCCTTCCGCGTGGTGGTGGTGCCCGACGACGGGGCCAAGCCGGAGCCGCCCGCGGTGCCGGCGCTCGAGGAGGCGCTCCGCGAGGCGAACGAGGCCCTGCGCGAGGCGGCGCGGGAGAACGACCTGCTCGACGAGAAGCGCGAGAAGGTGCTCGAGGCGATCGGCGAGGCACCGCTCGAGGCGCTCGAGCGTGCCGAGGAGTCGGCCGAGGCGGGGCGGCGCGCCGACGAGGAGGCGGCTCGGGCCGCCGCCGATCCGCAGGCGAGCGCCGAGGAGAAGGGGGTCGCCGAGCAGGCGAGGCAGGCGGCCGCGGAGGCGGCCCGGACGGCGACGGCGGAGGCGCAGGCCGCGGCCGACGCGGCGGCGGCGGCGCTCGAGGAGCCGAAGAAGGACGACCTGGGTCTCCTCGACCGCTTCCTCGAGGAGCGCCGCCGGGATGCGCGTGACCTCGCCGGAGCGCTGGGACGGGCGGCCGACGAGGCGGCGGGGGCGAGCGGGGTGCGGCCCGAGCAGGCACGGAGCCTGCGCGACGCGGCCGCCGCGGCGGCCGATCTCGGCGCGCGGCTGGAGGCGAGCCCCCGGTTCCGCGACGACGCGGCCCGTGTCGAACGGCTCGCCGACGCCCCCAAGCCCTCGGAGGTGGCGGCGGCGATGGAGGAGATCGCGCGGATGGCCCGGGGCGTGGCGATGCAACTCGACGCCGACGAGAAGGCACGCCGGCTCGATTCGCTCGCCGACGATCTGGCCGGGCGTGCGGAGTCGCTCGACGCCCTCGGCAAGAACCGGCGCGATCTCCGGGAGCGCGAGGGCCCCGATCCCGGGCGGCCGTCACAGGCGGCCCTCGACCGACAGGCACGTGCCGAGTCGAGGCAGGTGGAGGAGATCGTGGGACCCGACGGGGAGCGACCCTCGAGCCCGCCGGCCGATCCCTCCGACCCGCTCGCGGCGATCATGGAGCAGAGCCGGGAGGCGGCGCGCGAGGCGGCCGAGACGGCGGCGCGGATCGCCGACGAACTCGCCGGCCGGTCTCCGCAGGCGCAAGGGGATCAGGGCCAGCAGGGCCAGCAGGGCGAGCAGGGCCAGCAAGGCCAGCAAGGCCAGCAAGGCCAGCAAGGGTCGCAGGGGCAGGCCGGGCAGCAGTCCGGTCCGGAGCAGGGCTCCCCGCGCTCGCCGACGCCAGAGCAACTCGAGGCGATGCTCTCGAGCCCCGAAGTGCAGGAAGCGCTGCGCATGGCGGAGCGTGCCCAGCGTCTCCAGGTGCGCGAGAGCCGGCGGGCGGCCGAGCGGCTCGCGCAGGCGCAGGCGTCACAGCAGAAGGGGGAGGGGGAGGGGCAGCCGGGGGCGAAGCCGACCGGCGAACCGACGCAGACCTCCACCGACGGCGGCACGGAGGCCGGGCAGGCCGCCGTGAAGGAGGCCGACCTGCGCGGTCTCGACGCGGCCCGGCGGGCGGCGATCTACAAGCTCCCCCCACGCGTCCGCGACCCGCTCCTCGAGGGGATGCGCGAGCGCGGGCCGGCCGCCTACCAGGAGGTGATCGACACGTACTTCCGCCACCTCGGCAGGGACATCCCCCAATGAGCGATCTCCTCGCCAGCCTCGCGCGGGCCGCGGGGATCGGCCACGAACTGGCCTCCCGCGTCGACGCGGCGGAGTGGCACTGGGCACGCCCGTGGGTGGCCTGGATCGGCTTCGCGTGCCTGGTGCCGGCGGGCTATTGGATCTGCCGGCGCCATGCGGAACGCCTCCCCTGGCTCGCGCCGCGGCTGCGCCGCGTGCTCGACGTCTGCCGCATCGGCGTGCTCGGCCTGCTCGTCTTCGTCCTCGCCGGCCCGTTCCTCCGTCTCGACGAACGCATCGTCGAGCGGCCCGTGGTGGCTTTGATCGTCGACGAGTCCGCGAGCATGGATCTCCCGGTGGGACGCCTCCCGGCGGCGGGGATCGGCGCGGTGGCGCGCGCCCTCGGGATCGACGCGCCGGAGGGGGAAGGGGCGGCCGACTCGCTCGTGGAGTCGATCGGGCGGATGTCGCGCCGCGAGTTCCTCGCCGCGCTCGAGTCGGCCCGTCCCGAGGGACTGCTCGGCGACCACGCCGACGCCTGGGAGCTGCGCCGCTACGCCGTGGCCCGCAGGGCGGAACGCATCGCGGAGCCGGCGGAGGGGGCGGGGGGCGCCACGCCGGAGGCCGAGCGCGCCGACACGGCGCTCGGCGAGGCGATCGGCATGGCGATCGACGACGCCTCCGACCGCGTCCTGGGGGGCATCGTGCTCCTCACCGACGGCAGGTCGACCGTCGGCGTCGAGCCGCTCGACGCGGTGCGGCGGGCGGCCGAGGCCTCGGGTGGGCAGCCGCGGGCGCCGGTCATCGCGGTGCCGATCGGGGCCGCGGAGCCGCCGGTGGATCTGGCGGTGGCCGAGGTGCTCGCGGCGCCGGAGGTGACCCTCGACGACACCGTGGCGGTCGTGGCCACCGTGCAGTCGAGCGGCCTCGCGCGGCGCGAGGTGGTCGTGGAACTGGTGTCGGAGGGGATCGTGGTGGCCACGGCGGACCTCGTCCTCCGCGACGGCCGCCAGACGGTGTCGCTCCCCTGGCACGCCACGCTCGCCGGCACGCGCCGGCTCACGGTGCGGGTGGCCGCGGAGCCGGGGGAGATCACGGCGGCGAACAACGCCGTCGAGGTGTCGGTCGAGGTGACGACGCGGAAGGTGCGCGTCCTGATCGTCGACGCGGCCCCACGGTGGGACCTGCGCTTCCTCGACCATGCCGTCCGTCGCGACACCGGCTTCGAGCCGACGGTGATCGTCGCCGGGCCCGCGCGCGCGGCCCCCGACGGGGGCGGGGCGACGACGGCGACGCCTGCCGACCCGGAGGGATGGGCGCGCCACGATCTGGTGCTGCTCGGCGACGTGGCCCCCTCCGACCTGCCGCCGGCGAGCCAGGAAGCGCTCGTGAAGGCGGTCGAGGAGCGCGGCGTCGGGGTGCTGTTCCAGCCCGGCGGCGAGCATCTGCCCCGGGCCTACGCGGGCCAGCCGATCGAGCGCCTCTTCCCGGTGGAGATCGATCGCTCCGCCGGGGGGGGGAGCGGCACCGTGGAGTCGGCCGACTTCAAGCCGTTCCGGATGCGCGTCACGGCACGCGGGGCGATGCACGCCGCGTTCGCCATCTCCGGCGACGCGGTCCGCAACCGGGCCGTGTGGAGCGGCATGCCGCCGTTCTTCCGCGTCGCCGCCGCCCGGGTCGCCAAGCCGGCCGCCACCGTGCTCGCCGAGGTCGACCGTCCGGCGGGGATGGCGGGCGACGGCCCGGTGGCGCTCGTGGTGGAGGCCCCCGCGGGACGGGGGCGCGTGGCCTGGATCGGCACCGAGGAGACGTTCCGCTGGCGCCGCAACGTGGGGGACGCCCTCTTTTGGCGCTTCTGGGGGCAGGCGATGAGGAGCGTGGCCCGCCGCGACGATCGTCCCACCGACGCCGACTGGCTCGTGCTCACCCCCTCGCGCTGCGAGCCGGGGAGCCCGGTGTTCGTGGAACTGAACCTCGTCGACGATCGTCGGCGTCCGGTCGAGGCCGCGCTCCAGACGGTCGCGGTGCGCGACGCCGCCGGCGGCGTCTCCGCCGCGGAGCGGAACGTCGAACTGCGTCCCGCCGGCCGGCCCGGCTTCTACCGGGGGTCGTTCGTCCCCGACGCCCCGGGAAACGCCACGGTGGCGTTCGCGCGGGGTGGCCGGACGGCGCTCTCCGCCGATCTGGTCGTGGCCGAGCCGACGCGCGAGCGGGCCGATCCCGCGGTCGACCGGGAGACGCTCCGCGCCCTGGCCGACCTCACCGGCGGCGCCGTGGTGGAGGCTGGGGAGATGGCGACGATCCCCGAGCGTCTCTCGGCACGGGTCGTGGAGACCCGCCGTCGCGTCGACGACGACGTCTGGGACACCTGGCCGGTGCTCGCCCTGCTCGTCGGGCTGTACTGCACCGACATCGCGGTCCGTCGCCTGTCCGGTTTGAGTTGAGACCCCGCGGAGCCGATCCCATGCCGTTCCCGCAGCCGCCCACCGTCCGGGCGCCGTTCCCTCCCGCAGCGTGGTCGTGGCGTGGCGCGGCGGCGCTCGCCTGCGTGCTCCTCCGCGTGCTCGCCGCGGAGGGCCAGGACGCCGCGCGGGGACCGGCCGCCGAAGCCGACGCACGCGACGTGCTGCGCGTCGAGGCGGCGGTGGACCGGGGGCTCGAGTACCTGTCCACGAAGCAGGACGCCGGCGGGTCGTGGCAGCACGGCATGTCGCAGCAGCCCAACACCGGCGTCAACGCGCTCTGTCTCCTGGCCTTCATGGGGCGCGGGCACGTGCCGGGACGGGGGCCCTACAAGGAGACGGTGGGCAGGGCGCTCGACGCCCTCGTGTCGACGCAGCAGCCCGACGGGCTGGTGGTCCGCAGCGGCGGCAATTCCCACGGTCCGATGTACGAGCACGCGCTCGCCACCCTCGCGCTCATCGAGGCCTCCGGGTGGCGCACCGACGAGGCGATGCGCGAGTGCTGCCGCCGCGCCGTGGCCGTGATCGTCGGCGCGCAGAACGCCGAGGGGGGCTGGCGTTACCAGCCGCGCCCCGCGGATGCCGACCTGAGCGTGACCGTCATGCAGGTGGTGACGCTGCGCGCGGCACAGAGCGCCCGCTTCGACGTCCCCCAGAAGACGCTCGACGACGCGGTGGGGTACATCCGGCGCTGCGCCAAGCCGGAGGGGGGCTTCGCCTACCAGCCGGGGCAGGGGGTGAAGAACGCACAGTCGGCGGCGGGCGCGCTGTCGCTGCAGCTCCTCGGCCGCTACGACGACCCCGAGGTGGCCAAGGCGCTCCAGTCGCTCCAGAAGCGCGACTACCGCCCGCAGATGGACGAGTACTTCCACTACATGAACTACTACGCCATGCAGGCCCACTTCCAGGCGGGCGAGGCACAGTGGGCGCTGTGGAGCCCGCGGGTGCGGACGCTGCTCCTGGAGAGCCAGAACGCCGACGGGAGCTGGCCGGGGTGGGGCGAGGAACGGATCAACGGTCCGGCGAAGAACTACTCGACCGCGATGGGTGCCATCACCCTCGAGGTCTACATGCACTACCTCCCGGCCTACCAGCGCTGAAGGGGCGGGGGGGCGGCCGCCGCGCCGGTCGCGGGGCCCCGGCGGCCCGCGGGCCCCTCCGCTCGGGCCGCAGGGCTTGCCCGGTCGTCGCCGGCCGGGCCGGGCCGCTTGTGGAAACGGCGGCGTTCCGGAGAATCGGGGCAGCCTTCGGCCGAGCGGGTGTCGCGGGCGTGCTCTCCAGGGAGGGTGTGGCGTGGCGATGATTGCCGATCGGGCCGGGCGGGTGCGCGACGAGGATGCCCGCGGGCAGCGCGAGGTCCCGCCCGCCGCCGCCACCCACTGGGAATACCTGCTGCCGATCGCGGTGGTGCACCTCCTCGCCTGCCTGGCCTTCCTGCCGGCGCTCGCGAGCACGTCTGGCATGGTGCTGGCCTTCGTGGGGCTCACCCTCTTCGGCACCCTGGGGATCAACCTCGGTTACCACCGCCTCCTCTCGCACCACGCGCTCGAGGTGCCGAAATGGCTCGAGCACACGTTCACGACGCTCGCCCTCTGTTCGCTCGAGGACACGCCGCTGCGCTGGGTGACGACGCACCGCCTCCACCACGTCCACTCCGACACCCCCTCCGACCCCCACTCGCCGCGCGACGGGGTGATGTGGTCGCACTGCGGGTGGCTCTTCCGCCGCGCCCCCGACCGGCGGACGGTCGCGGCGTTCGACCGCTACGCCCGCGACCTACTCGTCGATCCTTGGTACCGCCGGCTCGAGTCGCGGCCGTTCACGATCCTCTGGATCTACCTCGGCCAGATGCTCCTGTTCGCGGTGGCGGGGTTCGCCTTCGGGGCGCTCCTCACCGGCGGCGCCGCGGCGGGGGCCCGCCTGGCGGCCAGCTGGGTGGTGTGGGGGGTGCTCGTCCGCACGGTGGCGGTGTGGCACATCACGTGGAGCGTCAATTCGCTCACGCACCTGCTCGGGTACCGCACCTACGACACCGGCGAGGACAGCCGCAACAACTGGTTCGTCGCGCTCGTCGCCAACGGCGAGGGCTGGCACAACAACCACCACCACGATCCCGCGAGTGCCTCCAACCAGCACCGCTGGTGGGAACTGGACGTGACGTGGTGGATCATCCTCGCCCTGGAGCGGGCCGGGCTGGCCACCGCGGTCATCCGCCCCCGCCACGTGCGGCGCGAGGCCCGGGCCCCGCGGCCGCGCTGACCCGGTCGGCCGGCACCAGACGGGGTCGCCCTCCCGGTGCAGGCCAGGGCGTCGGCCGCATTTTCCCCGCATTTTCCCCACTGTCCCGGCAGCGAACGATCGTTGTCTGGACGATTCATGTCGCGACGACTATCATGCCGACATGGAGAAGGTCGGTCCTCACCCCCGGTCGAATGCGGATACCGCCCCCCCGCGGCGTTTCGATTCGCTCGAGCAGGAGGCCTACCTGAACCTGTGGCGGACCTACGACCGTCTCAAGGCGATCGAGGAGGAGGTGTTCTCCGAGGTGGACCTCTCGGCCCAGCAGTACAACGCGCTGCGGATCCTCCGCGACGTCGCCCCCGAGGCGCTCCCCACGCTCGCCCTGGCATCCCGGCTGGTGTCGCGGGCCCCCGACATCACCCGCCTCGTCGACCGGCTCGAGGCACGCCGTCTCGTCCGCCGCGAGCGGTCGGCCCACAACCGGCGCGTCGTGCGGATCGCGCTGGAGCCGGCGGGGGACGAACTGCTCGACCGCATGGCCGCCCGCGTCGTCGCGTGTGCGTCCCGCCAACTCGGCCACCTCGACTCCGGCGACCTGCGGCGGCTGATCGATCTGCTCAAGGCCGCCCGTCGGCCCCATGAACCGTCCGACACACCCGCCGCTCCGACGAGCGCGCCCTGCGCCGCGGCGGCTTCCGACTCCTGATTTCCCCGTCACCGAGGTGTTCCCATGGTCACGACCGACGGCACCGTGAACCTCTCCCGCGAGCCCCGGGTGATCGTCGTGGGGGGCGGCCCCGCGGGCGCCACCGTCGCCACGCTCCTGGCCAAGCAGGGCCACCGCGTCACCCTCTACGAGCGCGAGACCTTCCCGCGCTACCACATCGGCGAGTCGCTCATCCCGGAGACCTTCCACGTCTTCGAGCGGCTGGGGATGCTCGACAAACTCCGCGCGAGTCCTTTCGTGCGGAAGGAGAGCGTCCAGTTCGTGACCGGCACGGGCAAGCTCTCCGAACCGTTCTACTTCGCCGACCACCGTCCGCACGACTCCTCGCGCACCTGGCAGGTGTCGCGGGCGGAGTTCGACACGCTGATGCTCGACAACGCCCGGTCCAGCGGGGTGGAGGTGCACGAGGGGGCACGGGTCCTCGAGGTCGTCTTCGAGAACGGGCGGGCCGTGGGCGTGCACCTCGCCGGGGGGCCGGAGGGGGGCAAGCGTTTCGAGGCGGCCGACGTCGTCGTCGACGCCGCGGGCATGGGGGGGCTGATCCTGGATCGCCTCGGGCTGCGGGAGTGGGATCCGGACCTCAAGAAGGCGGCGCTGTGGACCTACTGGAAGGGGGCCAAGCGCGCCAGCGGGCGCGACGAGGGGGCGACCATCGTCATGCAGACCGACAACAAGCTGGGGTGGTTCTGGTACATCCCCCTCCAAAACGACGTCGTCAGCGTCGGCGTGGTCGCCCCGCACGACTACCTGCTCAAGGAGCGGGCGACGAAGGACCACGAGACGATCTACTTCGAGGAGGTGGCCCGCTGCCCGGGCGTGCAACCGCGGATCGAGGGTGCCACCCGCTGTGCGCCCTTCAGGGCCGCCAAGGAGTATTCGTACCGCTCCAGGCAGGTGGCCGGCGACGGCTGGGTGCTCGTCGGCGACGCGTACGGATTCCTCGACCCGCTCTACTCCTCCGGGATCCTCCTGGCCGTGGTGTCGGGGGCCCTGGCCGCCGACTGCATCCACGAGGGGTTCGTCCGGGGGGACACCTCCGCCGCCGTCCTCGGCGCCTGGGGGCCGCGCTTCAACGAGGGGATGGACCGGATGCGCAGGCTCGTGTGCGAGTTCTACGACGGCTTCAACTTCGGGAAGTTCGTCCGCCGGCACCCCGATCTCAAGGGGCACATCACCGACATGCTCATCGGCGACCTGTTCAACGACCGGGTCGACGCGATCGTCGCGCCCATGGAGGCGATGCGGGCCGAGAGCGAGGCGATGACGCCGGCCGCGGCGGAGTGACGCGGGGTCTCGCGGGGCCGTCCGTGCGTCCGGTTCCCGGTCGCCGCCCCGCGAAGGGCGGGCGTGCCTTGGCCGCCCGTTGTCCCCGTCGCGCCCCCTGCGGTATCCTGCCCCCCGGTGGTCGGCGGCAACGCACTCGAGGAGAGGAGAGACCCATGGCCCGGAACGCGCGAGGGGATTCGATCGGTGCGGTCGTCGCGGTGCTCGCCCTCGCGGTGGCGGGCTGCGAGCCGTCCAAGCCCAAGCAGATCTCCGCCACCACCCCCCCCGTGCAGACCCGGAAGACGATCGGCGAGACGACGCAGAACGTCCTGCCGCTCGAGGAGGCGCTGCGGCAGGGGGGCCAACTCGCCGAGATGTCGATCACCGGCGGCGGACTCGAGGCGATCACCTCCGACGCCTACCGCACGAGCGTCGGCAAGATCGGCATCATGGCCGTCGAGCACCAACTGCAGCTGGTCGAGGCCGAGCATGGCCCGAAGCCGATGGGCTACGACGAGTTCATGGCGAAGGTCATCGGCAAGGGGAAGCCCGAGGGCATCCAGCTCCCCATGCTCCCCTACTACCAGGAATGGGCCTACGACCCGGAGCAGAAGAAGCTCGTCGTGGTGGAGTTCCCCCTCAAGAAGGAACAGCGCCGGCAGGAGACGACCGGCGCGTCCGGCCTCTGACCGACGTGGCAGACGGCCGGGGACGCCTTCGTTCCACCACGGGCGGCAGGCAGACCGTGGATCACCTGCCCGCCGCTCGATGCGGCGGCTCACACCCCCGAAAAACCACGGCTTTTTCGCGGATGTCCCACGTGGAACAAGGTCTCGGAGGACTTTCCACCGACAGCTAGCGTGACGGCTTCGGATCGGTGAAGGGGGACCGTTCGAAGGGACAATCGGCGTCGAGGCGCGGATCCTCCAGGCGTCGCAGTTCGTCCCCGAGCGCCGCGGCGAGCCGCGCCCGGTCCGTCGCGTGGCGCGGATCGGCGGCCAGGTTCACGAGCTGGTCGGGATCGACGCGGAGATCGTAGAGCTCCTCCGCGGGGCGTCTGGCGAAGGCCCGGTCGTGGAACGGTCCCCAGCGGGGGTCGGCCCGATGGGCGACGAGCCAGGCCTTCGTCGGGCCGGCGTCCATGTCGGCGTACGCCGCGAAGGTGTCGGCGGCGAGCGCCGCGGCGTCGGCGACGACGTCGTCGGTGTCGGCGGCCGCGTCGCCCGGCACCGGCATCCCCAGCGGCCAGCGATCGGGGGCGAAGTTCCGCACGTAGAGCCAGTCCGCGGTGCGCAGCGCCCTGCACGGATAGGGGAGATTCCCGGGGCGGGCGTCGGCGACATGCCGCTCGCGGCCGATGACCACCGACCTCCGCGCGGGATCGATCCATCCGCCCGACCGCGCGGCGAGATGGTCGCCGAGGCTGCGGCCGAAGGCCCGGTCGGCCCATGCCGCCCCCCCCAGGTCGGCGAACGTCGGCGCCAGGTCGGCGAGCGTGACGAAGTCGTCGATCACCCGTCCGCCGACTCCCCCCGGCACGCGCGCCACGAGCGCCACGCGCGTCCCCACGTCGTGCAGCGTGCACTTGCCGTGGGGGACCCCCGGCATGCCGTGGTCGCCGGCGACGACGACGAGCGTGCGCTCGAGGTCGCCACCCGCCTCGAGCCTGGCGACGAGCGCCCCCAGCGCCGCATCGACCGCCTGGACCTCGCCGAGGTAGTCGGCGACGTCCTCGCGCACCTCCGGCACGTCGGGAAGCGCCCCGGGAAGACGGCCGACGAGGGCGTCGGGGTCGATGCCCCACAGCCGCCGCCCCGAGCCGGCGACCCAGCGCCGGTGGGTGTTCGTGGGGCCGTACCAGTAGAGCCAGGGGGTGTCGGCCGGGACGGTGGCCCGGAAGGCGTCGAAGTTCGCCGCCACCTCCGCGGCCAGTTCGGCATGGGCGTCGGGGGGCGATCGGCCGGCGTCCACCAGGCGCGTCGCCGACTCCGACCAGCGCATCGCCCGCATCCCGGCCTTGCCGAAGGCGTGCCGCTGTCCGCCGAAGGGGGCGTCGGCGGGCGTCCCCGGGCTCCACACCTTGCCGCTCTTGCCGATGGCGTATCCGGCGTCGGCGAGGGCGAGCGGCCAGGCCGGGATCGAATCGTCCCACCGCGCCCCCTGGAGGATCCCCGCGAGGCCGCAGCGGAAGAAGGGGCGTCCCGAGAGGAGGGAGCTTCGGCAGGGGGTGCAGGAGGGCGCGCCGACGAAGGCGTGGCGGAACAGGACCCCCTCCCGCGCCAGTCGATCGACGTGGGGCGTGCGCACCACGTCGCAGAGGCCGGGGCGATCGATCCCGGCGGCCCGGTCGGCGGCGGCGTAGCAGGAGGCGTAGCGACCCCAGTCGTCGGCGAAGACGAAGAGGATGTTCGGTCGGTGCCCGTCCACGTCCGCCGCGCGGGTGAATCCCGGGAAGAGGAGTGCCACAAGCGCGATCAGCGCACGGAGGGCCGCGCCGCGGCGGCGCCCACCGGCCCCCCGCCGCGCACCCCTGCCGTGCTCCGTCGCGGCCACGGTCACACCCGCGCGATCTCGAAGCCCTTGCGCGGAGTGCGGGCGGCGAACGACGCGGCCTGCTCGTCGCCCACGATCTTCTCGGCGGCGGGATCCCAGGCGATCTTCCTCCCCAGCCGCCCGGCGATGGCCGCCAGGTGGCAGGTGTTCATCGCCATGATGTGGCTGTAGACGTCGGAGACCGGCAGCCCCCCCTCGCGGATGCAGCGGTAGAAGTTCTGCTTGTGACCCTCGAACGGCTTCCCCTTGTAGAGCTTCCGCACGTCGTCGTCGGTGAACGCGTCCTTGTCCCAGCCCTCCTCGATCGGCTTCCCGGTGATCTTCTCCCGGTTCACGAACACCCGTCCCTTCTCCCCCTCGAAGAGGACGCCGTTGTCGGAGCGGCTGTCGATCACCATCTCGACCCCGGAGGGGAACCGGCAGACCACGGCGAAGTCGTGGGCGGTGTTGTAGCGGTCGTCCACGGTGGGCATGCCGTCCTTGAAGGGCACGGGATGCTTGACGTCGGTGCCGTCGATGCTCGTCGGCCCCTTTCCCTTGGAGTCCTCCTGGAGAGCCCACTGGGCGATGTCGACGTGGTGGGCGCCCCAGTCGGTGAACTTGCCCCCCGAGTACTCGTACCACCAGCGGAACTCGTAGTGGCAGCGCTTCTCCCGGAAGGGCACCTCCGGCGCCTGGCCGAGCCACATGTTCCAGTCGAGTTCCTTCGGCACCTCCGCCACGGGGAAGGGGCCCCCGGTGGGCGATCCGTTGATGCCCACGGTGACCTTCTTGATCGGTCCCAGGAGGCCCTTGTGGACGAGATTCACCGCGCGGAGGAACTGGTCCTTCTGGCTGCGCTGCTGGGTGCCGATGAGGAACACCTGCTTGGGGAACTTCTCCGCTGCCGCGCGGCAGAGGCGGTTCTCCTCGAGGGTCAGCGAGAGGGGCTTCTGGCAGAAGACGTGCTTGCCGGCCTGGAGGGCCTCGACGGCGATCTTCACGTGCCAGTGGTCGGTGGTGACGATGCTCACGACGTCGATGTCGTTGCGCTCGAGAACCTTCCGGTAGTCGCGGTAGGCGTCGGCCTTGCCCTTGCCGAGGTTGCCGTCCTCGCGGGCCCGGGACGCGTGCCGGTCGTCGACGTCGCAGACGGCGAGGATGTCGCCGAACTGGGCATGCTGGTGGGCGTCGCCGGTGCCCATCGAACCGGTGCCGATGCAGCCGATGCGCGGCCGGTCGTTCGCGGCGGCGTTGGCGAAGGCCCGGCTCGTCCAGGCGACGGGGGGCACGAATCCGCCGGTCACCGCGGCGGCACCGACCGCGGAGGAGCCGAGGAAGCGACGACGCGACGCGGATGCAGGGCGGGGCATGGTATGCGGATCTCCACGGGAGAGGTGGCTCGAGGTTTCGTTCCCCGCGGGGAGTCTACCCGCGGGCCGGCCGGGTCGCCAACGAGCGTCGGCGCGGTGGCGGGGCCGGGAGTGACGCGCCGCCCGACACGCCGCTATCCTGCACCGTCCATCGGCAGGGGCGGCCGGACGAGGGAGCGAGCGGTGCAACGAGCGCGACGGAGCATGGAGGTGGTCCTCGGCCATCTGCCCGAGGGCACGGCGGAGTACGTGGAGCGTCTGCTCGCCGGGGAGGACCTGGGCGACGCCGGCGTCGAGGTGCGGATCGTGGGCCGGAGGCGCTCGAAGCTCGGCGATCACCGGGGACCGGGGCCGGGGCGGAGCGCGCACCGCATCACCGTCAACGAGGACCTGAACCCCTACGCCTTCCTGACGACGCTGCTCCACGAGATCGCCCACGCCCTCACCTGGGAGCGGCACGAGCGTCACCGGCGCCGCCACGCCCGCCGCGTCCTCCCGCACGGCCCGCAGTGGAAGGGGGAGTTCGGCAGGATCCTCCTGCCGGTGGTGCGCGAGCGCCTCCTGCCGACCGACGTCACCGCGGCGCTCGCCCGGTATCTGCGCGACCCCCGCGCCGCCACCTGCTCCGACCGCGGGCTCGTCGTGGCCCTCGCACGCTACGACAGCCCCGATCCCTGCCGCGTCCGCGTCGAGGAGATCCCGCTCGGGGCGGCGTTCCGGATCGAGGGCGGGCGGCAGTTCCTCAAAGGCCCCAAGCTCCGCAGCCGCTACCGCTGTTTCGACGCCCGCACCGGCGCCGAGTACCGGATCCACGCGCTCTTCCACGTGGAGCCGTGCGCCGCGGATCCCGCCGCCGTCACCCCCCGACGTCGAGCGTGAGCCCCGCCGCGGCGGCCCAGCGGCCCACCAGGGCGAGCTCCTCCGCCGTCGGCCTCCGGTTCCGCTTGCCGCGGACCTGCCCGATACGGCGGCTCGCCGGGGACACCTCGATCGTCACCGCCGGCATGGTCTCCTCCCCGACGGTCGACTCCAGCGTCCAGATGCTCGCGCGCCCCGCGGCGCAGGACCGCGCGTAGCTGGCCACGCAGTGCTCCATGCGCGCCCCCTCGCGCGCGAGCCCCGTGCCGGAGGTGATCTCGCGGATGCGCCACGTGCGCTGCCCGTCGCCGGTGGCGACGGTGCACTCGAAGGGAGCGAGGCCGGAGGGGGCCCACCGCGCCGTCGCCGCCGCCGACTCGATCCCCAGCCTCCGGTGCCAGGCCTCCACCTCGCGGAGCGTGGCGGCGACGGTGCGGCCGTGCATGGAGAGCCGCGGCCGCGGCGGGGCGGCCCCCTCCTCGGGGAGGACGGCGCCCGGCGCGATGGCGGGGTCGAATCGCTGCGCCTGGATCCAGTCGACGATCGGCCCGGTCTGCTCGGGGTCGAGGAGGGGATTGGCGACGAAGAACCGGACGACCCCCTCCCAGAAGGGGCCGTTCGTGAAGTCGTGCCCCAGGCGGGTACGGCGCACGGCGTCGGCGAGGGCCGGGCTGCCGCCGAGGGCGATCACCTGCGCCCGCCGCAGCGCCGCCGGCACGGGGCAGCCGTCGGGCGTGGCGAGGAACGCGCGCGTCATCGCCGCCGACGCCGGCAGCGGGAGGTCGGGGGCGGTGCGCAGGCTCGCCCCATGCCCCAGGTGGATGAACCATCGCTGCGCGCGCTCGTCCCCGTCGATCCACGCCCGGTCGAGGAAGCGCGGGAGGTCGTGGCGCGCGTGGAGGTGGCGGGCGAGCCCTGAGAACTGCCGCGCCGCGTTGTGCGTCGTCGGCCGCCACGTCGACGGAGCCCCGAGGCGCGGACTCGGGCAGGCGAGCAGCGAGACGAGCGCGGCGGCCAGGGCCGGATCGTCGCCGATGTCGGAGCGCTCCGCCACGAGGAGCAGTTCCCCGGCGAGCCGCTCGGCGGCGCAGGGATCGCGGAGGGCGAAGGCGGCGCGGAGGCGCTCCGCGACCGGCGTGTCGTCGCGGATGGGCGTCTCCCCGGCGAGGGAGGCGCGGACCGCCGCCTCGAACGACCGCCCCTTCCGGTCGCGGAGCGCCCGGTCGGCCGCCGCGATCACCGTCGGCGAGGTGCGGCCGCGCGACCGACGCCGGTGCCAGCGCGCGTCGTCGGCGGGCGGGGCGGGCCGGACGGAGGGGAGTCCCTCCGCCTCGGAGCGGAAGGCGTGGCAGTGGGCCACGAAGGGGTGCTCCTCCGGGAGGGAGGGGGACGCGAGCCGGCGCGTGCCGAAGCGCCGGTCGAAACGCGAGAAGCCGCGCAGGAAGAGGGTGGGGCTCGCGACGAGATCGGCGAAGGGGGCCTCCAGGTACCGATGGAGCAGGAATCCGATCGTGCACACCTGCCCCTCGTGGAGGAGCACCTCCTGTGGATCGAGCGGACCGAAGCGCGGCCTCGCGCCGTCGGCCCGCTGCCAGGAGAGGTACGCGGGGATCGAGAGGATGTCGCGTCCGTCGAGGGAGAGCCAGGCCCGGTCGACGCCCGACGACCCGTACCCCGCCATGTGGACGTCGACGCGCTTCGCGACCGACGGCGCGAGGAGTTCACGGACGCTCGCTCGCAGGCGTGACCACTGCACCGATGCACCTCGCCACGGCCGGGGCCCCGTGCCGCGTTCCCACGTTATCCCGCCGTCGCGGTAGGATGGCAACGTGGTGGCGTCGAGTCGCGTGGGGGTTCAGCCATGTCCGTTTCCTCTCCCGGTCCTGGTCGTCGTCCTTCCCCGCGCCGCGGCTGGCGGGTTGTCGCCCTGGCGCTGCCGCTCGTGGTGGCGCTCGACGCTCCGGCCGCCGCCGATCCGGAGGGTGCCGCGGCGGGGACGCCGCGCAACTGGCCGCGGCTGCGCGGGGCCGGGGCCGCGGGGCAGGGGGGCGTGCGGCGCTTCCCCGCCTCGTTCGGCATCGCCGACATCGCCTGGACGGCCGACCTGCCCGGCACGGGCCATTCGTCGCCGGCGGTTTGGGAGGGAAAGGTCTACACCGCGTCGGCGACCATCGATCCCGCCGATCCGGCTCGCTGCATCCGGACGCTCGCCTGCCA
>CAZMOU010000068.1:19474-22577 GCA_964567835.1 uncultured Chitinophaga sp.
CGCGGCGACCGGAGCGCTCCGCTGGCAGCGGGGCATCCCCGGTCCGGTCGAGGACCACAACGCCATGAACAGCCTCGCCTCCTCCTCCCCGGTGGCCGACGCCGACGGCGTCTACTGGCTGTGGGCCACGCGCGACAACCTCCGCGCCGAGGCCTTTTCCCACGCGGGCGAACCCCGCTGGCATGCCGACCTCGGCCCGATGAACACCGACCACGGCTTCGGGGGCTCTCCGACGCTGTGGCGGGATCGGCTCGTCGTGCCGATGGAACAGGACGGCCCGAGCGCGGTGCTGGCCCTCGACACCGCCACCGGCCGCGAGGTGTGGAGGCTCCCGCGCGACACGGCCCGCACGGCCTACTCCCCGGCGCTCGTCCTCGAGGAGCGCGAGGGAAGCGCGCAGCTCGTCCTGGCGAGCATGGCCCACGGTCTGGCGGGAGTCGATCCGGCCACGGGGCGCCTCCTCTGGGAGCGGAAGTGCCTGCCGAAGCGGTCGGTGTCCTGTCCGGTCGTGGCGGCCCGCGACGGGGCGGGCCGCGCGATCGTCGTCGGCACCAGCGGCGACGGCGGCGGCGACAACACGCTCGTGGCGGTGCGCGTCCCGGCGGAGCCCCCGGCCGCCGGCGCCGGGCCGCTCGACGCGGAGGAGGTCTACCGCCTCGACCGTAGCGCCGCCCCCTACGTCCCCTCCCCGCTGCCGGTCGGCGGGCGCCTCTATCTGTGGGGGGACCGCGGCGTCGTCACCTGCGTCGCCGCCGCCACCGGCGAGACCCTCTGGCGGGGGAGGGTCGGCGGGACGTTCTCCGCGTCCCCGGTCGCGGTCGGGGGGGCGATCCTCAACGTCTCCATCGACGGCGAGGTGATCGTCCTGGCCGACGGCGACACCTTCGACGTGCTCGGCCGGACGGCCCTGGGGGAGGAGTGCCGGGCGAGCCCCGCCGTCGCCGATGGCAAGATCTATCTCCGCTCCGCGGGGCGGCTCCGGGCGCTGGCCGCGCTCCCCGAATGAGCCTGACGGCTGCCGAATCGTCGCGGAGGGCGTAGGATTCGGTCATGCTCCGGTGTCGGCGGCGGTGCCACGCCATCGCACCGGCATTCGGCCCGCCAACTCCCCGGAGATGTTCCCGATGTGGCGATTCCGCCTCGCCCCCGCCCACCTCCTCGGCTGTCTCTCGCTCGGAGTGACGCTCGGGGTGACGACCCCCGCCCCCGCGCAGGGGGTGGCGACCCCCGATCCCGCGCCGGCCGCCGACCGTGAGGCAGCGCTGCGGGAGGCGCTCGCCTCCGCCACCGCGGCCTACGTCGAGGCCTTCAACGCCCGGCGCTTCGAGGCCCTCGCCGACCAATGGACGGAGGGTGCCGAACTCGTCGAGGGGGGGGGACACGTCGTGGGGCGGGCGCCGATCGTCGAGTCGCTCCGGGGCTGGCTCGAGGCGAACCCCGAGGCCCGGCTCGCCATCGACCTCGACGGCGTCACGGCGCTCGGGGCGGGCGTGGCCCGTGTCCGCGGCACCATGCACTTCACCGAGAAGCCGGGGGCCAAGCCGGTGAAGACCCGCTTCGCGGCGCTGCGCGTCCTCGAGGAAGGGCGCTGGCGGATCGCCGAGAGCGTCGTCGAGTCGAGCCAGGTGGAGGCGCTCGACGCCCTGGATTGGATGGTGGGGAGCTGGAAGGGGACCGACCGCCGGGGTGGATCGACGGTCGAGGCGACCTACCAGCGCGTCGCCGGGGGGCACCTGATCCTCGGCGGCATCCGCATCCGCAGCGAGGGTGAGGAATTGGACGTCGTCGAACTGATCCATCCCGACAAGGCCACCGGCAGCGTGCGGTCGTGGATCTTCGATTCCACCGGCGCCCGTGCGGAAGGGATCTTCGAGACCGACGGCACGGTCTTCAACCGGCGCTTCGTCGGCACTACCGCCGACGGTGCGGCCGGCTCCGAGGCGCGCTGGGTGCAGTCGATCGTTCCCACCGGCCCGCGGACGTTCACGCTGCGGTCGATCGAGCGGTCGCTCGACGGCCGCCCCCTGCCCGACCGTGATCCCATCCAGTTCACCCGCCAGCGTTGATGCCCGGTTCGTCCCCGTCACGTCCCGCCCCACCTTTCCCTCCCGAGGATCCGCCGATGTCGAACCGTCCGGGATCGAGGCGCGTCGTCGCCGACCTGCTCGAGATCACCCTCCGCGCCGCGCTCGTCACCGCCCTGGTCGTGACTCCGATCGTGCGGCCGTCGGCGGCGTTCGCCCACGGGGGGGGAGGCGGCCACATGGGGGGTGGTGGCGGAGCGCGCATGGGGGGCGGGGGTGGTGCCCACTTCGGCGGCTACAGCGGGGGGGGAATGCGCCCGGGTGGCTTCGACGGCGGCATGCGTCCCGGGGGGTTCGACGGGGGGACGCGCCCAGGCGGCTTCGACGGCGGCATGCGTCCCGGTGGCTTCGACGGCGGGATCCGCGACGGCGGGATCCGCGACGGTGGGATCCGCGACGGTGGGATCCGTGACGGTGGGATCCGCGACGGTGGGATCCGCGACGGTGGGATCCGTGACGGTGGGATCCGTGACGGTGGGATCCGTGACGGTGGGATCCGTGACGGTGGGATCCGTGACGTCGGCCCCGGGCATTTCGCCGGAGAGGGGAGTCTGTCGCGGGCGCAGCGCGATCGTCTCGCCGACATCGGTCGCCAGGGGATCGGCGACCGGGGGATCCGCCCCTACTCCCTCAACACCCTCTCCAACCGTGGCACCACGATCCGCAACAACTTCTACCACGGCGGCTGGTATGGCGGCGCCGGCTGGTATGGCAACCACTTCGGAGCGTGGTGGCCCGGGGCCTGGTGGGGCGGATTCGGTCTCGGGTTCGGTGTCGGCATGCTCGCCGGCTGGGGGGGCATGGGCTGGGGTGGCGGGATCGGCTACGCCCCCTTGTGCTCCTGGGGCGGCTACGGGCAGGCCCCGGGGGTCTACGACTACGGCAGCACCATCTGCTACCAGGACGACGGGGTCTACGTGGCTGGGGAGCGGGTCGCCTCCGCGGCCGAATATGCCCAGCAGGCCGGGACGCTCGCCGCCCAGGGGGGCGCCGACACGAAGGTCGCCGAGGACGACCAG
>CAZMOU010000069.1:0-12553 GCA_964567835.1 uncultured Chitinophaga sp.
AGATTGAGGAGCAGCAGGGCCAGATCGCGCCGGGCCCGGGCCCGGGCCTCGTCGGAGCGGGGCGGCCGATCGGCATCGATCCGCCGCGGTGCCGCTCCGGCCGGCTCGACGACGAACCGCCTGGCGAGCGTGCCGGCGCCCCAGGCACGCAGGCCGACGTGGCCGGGGCGATCGAGCGGCGCCGGATCGACCGCCTCGACCGTCGCGGGGCCGGCATGCGCCGGGCCGTCCGCTCCCCCGTCGTCAGGCACGTCGGCGACCCAGCCGGCGAGCCGCCCCCCCTGCACCTCCAGGCGGAGCCGGTTCCAGGCGTCGGTCCTGAAGGGCACCCGCCCCGAGGCGAGCGTGGCGACGGCGTCGGGGGCGACGCGCCGCAGTTCGACGAGCCCGTCGCGCGGGAGGAGGGCGAGTTCGTAGCCACTCGCCCGCTCGTACAGTGGGTCCCCCGCCGGCACGCCGCGGAGGAGCAGCGCCACGACGTCGGCGGCGTCGCGGATGAAGAGGTCGGCCTCGACGGCGCCGTCGGCGAACGCCGCCTCGGGCTCGCCGCCGGACGCCCGCGGGCCGACGAGGAGGGCGAAGGGCCCCGCGGCGGGATCGGCGTTGACGATCCCCTCGTAGCTCCCCCCCCAGTTCCCGCTGCCGATCCGCCAGCCCGCGGCCGGCGTCACCTCGAGAATCTGCTCGGGGGGGAGGATCCGGCGGTATCCCTCCTGCAGCGCCCTGGGCACGAGCGGCCGGAGGACGATCGGATCGGGCGTCGACGACCAGGCGGCACGCTGCCGGGCGAGATACGCCACGGCGATCCCCTCCTCCTCCGACGACGGCCGGCGCGCGAGCCCCCGCTCGAACGCCCGCCGGACGAAGGCGACGTCGTCGCCCGCGTCGATGCCGGCCCCGGCGAGATCCCCCTCGACGCTTTCCGCGAGGGCGCCGGCCCGCGATCGGGCGAAGTCGCCGTTGACCAGAAGCAGCGCCTGCGGCGCCACGGTCGTCACGGCGCGCTCCCCGACGGGGCTCGTGGTGTTGGTGAAATCGAGCGCCTCGAGTTCCGGCACGAGCAGCGTCCGCTTGACGTACCCGTAGATGCTCCGCCGCGTCCGCTCGAGGGGGTGCGAGACCTCCCAGCCCAGCCCGGGTCGCGACTGGCCGGCGAGGGAGTCGGGGCCGACCTGCATGAAGAACCCACGGCCTCCGGCGGCGGGATGGAGCGATCCGGAGACGGCGAGCATCGCGTCGCGGATCGCCTCCGCCTCGAGGCGGCGGCGGTTCTGCCTCCAGAGGAGATCGTTCGGCTCGTCGGCGGCGATGCATTCCGGCCGGTCGGCCTTCGAACTCATCCGGTAGGCGCGGGAGCGCATGACGGTGCGGTGGAGCGACTTCAGGCTCCAGCCGGAGGCGACCAAGTCGCTCGCCAGCCAGTCGAGGAGTTGCGGGTGCGTGGCGGGGAAACCGGCGGCGCCGAAGTCGTTGGGGCTGGCGACGAGACCGCGGCCGAAATGCCGCTGCCAGACCCTGTTCGCCGCCACGCGGGCGGTGAGCGGATTGGCCGGGCTCGCGATCCATTCGGCGAGGAGCCGCCGGCCGGCGAGCCCCTGATCGAGAGGCACACGGTCGCGGAGCACCTCCGGCAGGCCGGGTGCCACCTCGGCGCCGGGCGTCGCCGGATTGCCCCGCACGAGCACGTGCGTCGGCTCCGGTGGCTCGGTCGACTCGCGCGCCGCCAGCGCCCACTCCCCCTCCGCCGACAGCGGCACGAACATCGCCGCCTCGGACTTCGGCGGGAGCACCACCCGTTCGTAGCGCCGCACCCCCTTCACGAGGCCCAGCAGCGCGTAGTAATCGGCCTGCGAGAAGGGATCGAACTTGTGATCGTGGCACCGCGCGCAGCCGATCGTCGTCCCCAGGAAGGCCTGGCCGACGGTGGAGAGGGCGTCGTCGAGTTCGTCGAATCGCGCGAGCCGCGCGTCGTCCGGCTCGTCGTCCCAGAGCCCGAGGTGCCAGAAGCCGGAGGCGACGATCCCCGAATCGGATCGCGGCTCGAGCAGATCGCCGGCGATCTGCTCGCGGGCGAAGCGGTCGAAGGGCATGTCGGCGTTGAAGGCGGAAATCACCCAGTCGCGGTAGCGCCAGGCGAAGGGCTTCTCGTCGTCGCGCTCGTAGCCGTTGGTCTGCGCGAAGCGGACGACGTCGAGCCACGCCCGAGCCTGCCGCTCGCCGTAGGCCGGCATGGCGAGGAGCCTGTCGATGAGGGCGTCCCAGGCCGCGTCTGAAGCGTCGCGTTCGAAGGCCTCGACCTCCCCGAGCGGCGGCGGGAGGCCGACGAGATCGAACCAGGCCCGACGGACGAGTTCGCGCGGGCTCGCCGGCCCGTTGGCGACGATGCCCGCCTCGGCACGGCTCCGCGACAGGAAGGCGTCGATCGGCACGGTACCCGGAGCGGCGTCTTGCACCTCGGGGCGGACGAGCGGCGCGTAGGCCCAGCGGTTTCGATCGGCCTCGGTGATCCCGTTGCCGCCGCGGCGGGTCGCCGGCGCCGGCTCGCCGGCGCTCCCCGGCCAGGGCATTCCCCGGCGCACCCATTCCTCGACCAGCGCGATCTCCCGCTCGGGGAGCTTGCCGGCGGGGGGCATCTGGTAGGCCGGGTCGGCGTAGTGGATCGCCTTCACCAGCAGGCTCGCCGCCGGGTCGCCCGCCACGGCGGCGGGCCCCGAATCGCCGCCGGCGAGGACCGCTGCCCGCCCATCGAGCCGCAATCCCCCCTCCCCCTTCTCGCCGTGGCACTCGAGGCAACGTTCGACGAGCAGCGGGCGGATGGAGCGCTCGAAGAACGCCGCGTCGTCGGCCGCGGCGGCCGGATCGATGGCCTCCTCCCCGCTGGCGACCCCCGCGCCGCACAGCCAGCCCCCGGCGAGCAGGGCGACGACCGCGGCGAACGGCGGACGGGGAGCGGACGGGGGGCGTGGCATGGGGTGGCTCCGCCCGGAAGTGTACGTCGCCCCGTCCGACGGAGCCATGCGGCCGCCGAAGGGCCGTCAGAGCGAGATCTGTTCCCCCACCTCGATCACCCGCTCGGGCGGGACGTGGTACCGGCGCTCCTCCTGGACGGCGTTGCGTTTGAGGTAGGCGAAGATCGCCTCCGGGATCGCCGTCAGTCTCCCTCCCTCGTCGGGGAGGATCGTGGCGTGCCCGATGAAGAAGGTGGCGCTGGCGACGTCGAGGGGGATGTCGTGGAGGGCGGCGAGCTTCTCGAGGAGCGGCACGACGCGCGGCTCCTCCATGTACCCGAAGCGCACCACCACCTGCCAGAAACCGTCGCCGAGTCGTCGCACGTCGGCCCGGCCCTCCTCGGCCACCTCCGGCACCGGCATGTCCTCCACCGTGAGCAGGATCACCGTCTCCTGCAGGGCCCGGGTCAGCTCGACGTGGTGCACCAGCAGCGGGGGCACGTGGTCGACGTTCGGCGCCAGGAACACCGCCCCCCCCGGGACGCGCGACGCGACGCGACCCGACAGCGTCGGCCACACCTCCGTCCAGGCGCCGTACTGCCGCGAATAGCGGTCGATGACGGCGGTGCGGCCGTGGCTCCAGATCAGCATGCCGGCGATGAGCGCCGCGCCGATGAGCATCGGCACGTAACCCCCGTCGAAGAACTTGAAGAGGTTGGCGGCGAGGAAGGGGATGTCGAGCGCCAGGAAGAAGGCGAGGATCCCCAGGCTCCTCCATTTCCCCCAGCCCCAGGTGTGGCGGACGACGAGATAGTAGAGCACCGACGTCACCGCCATCGTGCCAGTGACGGCGATGCCGTAGGCGGCGGCCAGACGCACGCTCTCGCGGAAGGTGAGCACGAGCGCCAGGCAGCCGACGGCCAGGAGGGCGTTGACCTCCGGGATGTAGATCTGCCCCTCGTTCTCGTAGGCGGTGTGGCGGATCGTCATCCGGGGGAGGAAGCCCTGGAGCATCGCCTGCCGGGTGAGCGAGAAGGCCCCGGAGATGAGCGCCTGCGAGGCGATCACGGTGGCCAGGCTCGCGAGGAGTACGAGGGCCCACGTGGCCGCCCCCGGCGGCACCATGCGGAAGAAGGGCTCCGCGGCGGCGGAGGGATCGCGGAGGATGAGCGCGCCCTGCCCCAGGTAGGCGAGCACGAGCGCGGGCAGCACGAGGCAACTCCAGGCCAGGCGGATCGGCTTGAGGCCGAAGTGCCCCATGTCGGCGTAGAGCGCCTCGCCGCCGGTGACGACGAGGACGACCGAACCGAGGATGAGGATCCCGCGGAGGCCGTGGCGGTGGAAGAACTCGGCGCCCCACCAGGGCGAGAGTGCCGAGAGCACCTCCGGCTCCCCGACGATCTGCCGCAGCCCCAGGAGCGCGAGCGTGACGAACCACACGAGCATCACCGGGCCGAAGAGCCTGCCGACGTCGCCGGTGCCGCGCGACTGGAGCGCGAACAGCCCCACGAGGATGACGCAGGTGATCGGGACGACGAACGTCGAGAGCGCGGGACTGGCGACGGCGAGGCCCTCGACGGCCGAGAGCACGGAGATCGCCGGCGTGATCACGCCGTCGCCGTAGAGGAGCGACGCGCCGACGACCGCCAGGAGCGTCATCCCGGAGACGCCGCCGATGCCGTGGGCGGAGTGGCGGTAGCGGTCGGGGACGAGGGCCAGGAGCGCGAGGATCCCCCCCTCCCCGCCATGGTCGGCCCGCATCACGAAGATCACGTACTTCACCGTGACGACGAGCACGAGCGACCAGAACATGAGCGAGAGGATGCCGAAGAGGTCGGTGCGGTCGACCGTGTCGCCGTGCGCGGCGGCGACGTGGAGGCACTCTTTCAGCGTGTAGAGCGGGCTCGTGCCGATGTCGCCGAAGACGACGCCGAGGGAGAGGAAGGCGAGTCGGAGGAGATCGCCCCTCCCGCCGGCGGCGTGGGCATGGGGGGCGGCGGGGGACTTCGAGTCGGGGTCCATCGGCGGGACGCTCCTGTCGGAAACCGGCCATTCTACCGGGCGGCGCAGAAGCCACCGTCGAGTCGGTCACCGACACCGGTCGTCACACCGCGACGCACCCGGTGATGCCTCGACTTCACGATGAACCGTGCCATGGTGCGCTTCATCCGAACGACGCGTTCCCTCGACGACGACCTGCACGGCGCGAACGTGGCGAGGCTTCCCCACGAACGCCACGAGGGGAGCGGGCCCCTGCGGACCCGCCCCCCCTCGCGTGTGTGTCGAGCGGCCGACCGTGTGTCAGGACGCCTTCGACCGCCGGCGCTCGAGGAGCCCGAAGGCGCCGGTGACGAGCGCGAGCACCGCGCCCATTCCGGCCGGGTCGATCTCGGGGACGGGAGCGGTGACCGTCAACGCCTCCGAGAGGCCGTACATGCCGTAGAAGTTCGTGGACGCGAAGGGATTGATCATGATCCACGCGTTGTTCGAGAACGACCTGTCGGCCCACGTGCTCGACCCGGCCGCCGCTCCCAATGGCAGGCTGGTGGCCAGTCCGGAGGGGTTGCTGCCTGTCCACGTGTTTCCCGTCGATGTCGTGCCGCCGATGAGTTGGTTCGGCGCCGCGAGCACCGCCGCCGACCACAGCCCGCCGGTCGTGGTCGTCATGTCGTTGGCGAACAGCGTCCCGTCGGGCAGGTAGACGCGGACCGAGGTCCCGAAGCCACCGACGTTGTCACGGGCGTGGACGGTTGGCGTCGATCCGATCGCCTTCCAGTTCACCGTGACGCCGTTGTAGGTCGCACCGGCCGCTTCGCCCTGGACGAAGGCGTTGTAGGTGGCGATGTCGGTGGACGTCGCCTGGGTCGTGGCGTTGGTCACGAACAGGAACCGGAACGTGTCGCCGACGGTGAGACCTCCCGGTGTCGAGAGCGCGACCGGGGTCGCGTGGGCGACGTCGGACACGAGCAGGAGGACCACCGACAAGGCCAGACGCTGGGCGAGGGTTTTCAGGAAAAGGTTCATCGCAGGACATCCTTTCCACAAAACAGGGATGAATCGGGCGACCGGTCCGCGCACTGCGAGGCCAGTGGCGACTCGCCGACGGAGACTGACAAAATCTTAAGCCAGGTTCCACTCACCCCGCAATCGGCGGGGAATACCTCCCGCACCCCCGGAACGCCTCCGGGGAGCGCCGGGCCGGCCCGCGGCCCGGTTTCAGGCCAGGATCCCCTGCACCACCTCGCCGTGGATGTCGGTGAGGCGGAAGTCGCGGCCCTGGTAAGGGAAGGTGAGCCGCGTGTGGTCGACGCCCATCAGGTGCAGGATGGTGGCGTTGAGATCGTGCACGTGCACATGCTCGTCGGGGGTGACGACGTTGTAGCAGTAGTCGTCGGTCGCCCCCCACGTCAGGCCCCCCTTGATGCCGGCGCCGGCGAGGAGCGTGGTGAAGCAGCGCGGGTGATGGTCGCGGCCGTAGTCGGTCTCGGTCACGCCCCCCTGCGAATAGATCGTGCGGCCGAACTCCCCCCCCCAGACGACGAGCGTCTCGTCGAGGAGCCCGCGGTCGGCCAGATCCGACAACAGCGCCCCGGTGGCCCGGTCGGTGTCGTTGCACTGGCCGCGGATGGCGTTCGGCAGGCCGCCGTGGTGGTCCCAGCCCATGTGGAAGAGCTGCACGAAGCGCACGCCGCGCTCGGAGAGGCGCCGGGCGAGGAGGCAGTTGCGCGCGTAGCTGCCGGGCCGCTCCACGTCCGGACCGTACGATTCGAGGACGTGCTTCGGCTCGTCGGCGAAGCTCGCCAGTTCCGGCACGCTCGTCTGCATGCGGAAGGCCATCTCGTACTGGCCGGTGCGCGCGGCGATGTCGGGATCGCCGAGGGCCTCGGAGCGCCGTCCGTTGAGCGTGGCGATCCGGTCGAGCGTGGCGCGGCGCGTGCTCCGGGCGATCCCCGGCGGATCGGCGAGGTAGAGCACCGGGGCACCGGCGTTGCGGAAGCGCACCCCCTGGTGCTCGGTGGGCAGGAAGCCCGAGCCCCAGAGACGGTCGTAGAGCGGCTGGTCGTCGGGGCGGCCGCTGCCGAAGCTCGTGAGGACGATGTAGGCGGGGAGGTCGGCGTTGTCGCTGCCGAGGCCGTAGCTGGCCCAGGAACCGATGCTCGGCCGGCCGGCGAGCTGGTGGCCGGTCTGGAAGAAGGTGATCGCCGGGTCGTGGTTGATCGCCTCGGTGTGCATGGAGCGGATCATGCACCAGCGGTCGGCATGCGCGGCGATCCCCGGGATCAGGTCGCTGAACCACATCCCCCCCTGCCCGTGCTGCCGGAAGGGGAAGATCGACGGCGCGACCGGGAAGCTCTTCTGGCCGCTGGTCATCGTCGTGAGCCGCTGCCCCTGGCGGATCGAGTCGGGGAGTTCCTCGCCCCGCCGCGCGGCGAGCGCCGGCTTCGGGTCGAAGAGATCCATCTGCGAAGGGGCGCCCGACTGGAAGAGATAGATGATCCGCTTGGCCTTCGCCGCATGGTGCGGGAGGCCGGGGAGGGCCGTCGACGCGGCGGCGCCGCGCGCCGGGGCGAGGCCGGCGAGCGCCGCGGCCACGCCGCCTGCGGCACCGCCGAGGAACACGCGCCGGTTCAGCGCATCCTGGAGGCGGAGGGTCTGGATCGGGGAAGAACCGGAGGGGCTCGTCACAAGGATCACTCCCGCATCACGAACTCGTCGAGGTTCAGGATCACGTTGGCCGCCAGGCACCAGGGGGCGAACTCGTCGGCCGACAGGCCCCCCGTCGCCTCGGCCACCGGCTTCCCGGCGAAGGCGGCCGCTCCGGCGGAGACGAACCGCCCGGCGGCCTCCCGGTCGGCGGCGAAAGTGGCCCGATCGGCGGCGAGGCCGGCCCGGAGCGACTCGATCTCGGCGGCGTCGGGCGCGCGGCCGATGGCCAGCCGGAAGCCGTGGGCCAGCCGCGCCCCGTCGTCGGCCCCGGCCTCGGTCACCATCCGCCGGGCGAGTCCCGCGGCGGCCTCGAGGAACGTCGTCTCGTTCAAGAGCGCGAGCGCCTGCAGCGGCGTGTTCGTCCGCGACCGCTTCACCGTGCAGGTCTCGCGGTTGGGCGCGTCGAAGAGGAGCATGGTCGGCGGGCCGGCGGTCCGCTTCCAGATCGTGTACATGCTGCGGCGGAAGCGCCCCGGCCCGGTATCGGGGACGTAGCCGCGCAGGTTGCCGTATTTGCTCGTGTCGTCCCACACCCCCTCCGGCATCCACGGCCGCACGCTCGGGCCGCCGATCGTCGGCACGAGCAAACCCGCCGCGGCGAGGGCCCGATCGCGGACGATCTCCCCCGGCAGGCGCGTGCGCGGAAAGCGGGCGAGGAGCCTGTTGGCAGGATCACGGGCCAGGGCCTCCGGCGTGACACGGGCACCCTGCCGGTAGACGGAACTGGTGAGGAGAAGCTTGAGGAAGGCCTTCATGTCCCACCGGCGCGCGGGCCGGCCGTCCACCGCCGGCAGCCCCTCCCCCTCCATGAACGCCGCGGCGAGCCAATCGAGGAGTTCCGGATGGCTCGGGAACTCCGCCTGGCTGCCGAGGTTCTCGCTCGTCTTCACGATCCCGGTGCCGAAGAGCCGCTCCCACTGTCGGTTCACCCACACCCGCGCCGTGAGCGGGTGATCGCGCCGGACGAGCCACTCGGCGAGCGCGAGCCGGTCGGCCTTCGTCCCTGGAGGCAGCGGCGGAAGGAAGGCGGGCAACCCCGGCTCCACCTTCTCGCCCGGCTTGTCGTATTCGCCGCGGACGAGCACGAAGGCGTCACGCGGCGGCCCTTCGCGCATCACCATGGCGCTCGGCAGGGTCTCGCGCCAGGCGGCGAGGGCCTTCTTCGCCGCGTCGCGCGCGGCCTCCGCCCGCTTCACCGGCCCCCCCACCTTCTCCCGGTAGAAGGCGGCCAATCGCTGCCGCTGCTCGGGGCTCCGCGCGGCGGCATCGACGCGGAGGACGTCGCGCACGTCCGCGGGGATGCTCACCCCGGCGACGCCGAGGAGCTCCGGCGGCGCCGCGGTGAAGGCGAGGCGGAAGCGGCCGAAGGCGTGCCCCTGGATCACCTCCTGGCGGATCGTGAGCCGGAGGCGCGCGCCGGCGGCGACGGTCTCCGCACCGGCCGGAAACACCGCGATCCGGCGCGGTTCGCGCCGGTCGGGCAGATGGCCGTCGATCGCCCACCCCTTGCCGTTGCCGAGCACGCCGGCGGCCGGCCAGCCGGCCTGCTCGTAATCGGCCTCGGCCCGGGCGAGCGCCACGGTCCGCGCGGCCGACTCGCCGGGGGGGACGATCGCGGCCTCGATCCGGTTCACGACGACGTTGCCGTTGTGGTTGCGGCCGAAGCCTCCCCCCGAGAGCGACGGATCGGCGAGGAGCTCGAGGCGGACGCCGCCGAGCGCGCCGGGGGGCAGCGGCGCCTCGATCTCGTAGACGTCGAGCGGAGGCTGCGCCCCCTCGACGAGCCAGGAGCCGTCGTCGAGCCGGCGGAAGGTCGCGTTTCCCGCGCTCTTCAGGCCCGCCGGCTCGAGGGCCAGCCACGGCTCCTCCGGAAGCGCGAGGACCGGACCGACCGAACGCTCCCATTCGGCGACGAGTCCGGGCAGATCCTTCTCCCCGGCCTGCACCGCCGCCTCGGCATCCTGAACGGCCTTCTCCAGGCGGGCGATCTCCGCCTCCTGCTCGGGGGTCGGAAGGGGCAGGAGCGGATCGGAATTGCCGCCGGAACGGTTCTCGCTCCCCATGATCGTCCCGGTCTCGGGCACGTTCCCGAAGAGGGCGAAGAGCGCGTAGAACTCGCGCTGGGTGAGCGGATCGTACTTGTGGTCGTGGCAACGGCCGCAGCCGATGGAGAGCCCGAGCCAGGTCTGCCCGGTCGTCTCCACCCGGTCGATGATCGTCTCCACGCGCCACTCCTCGGCGATGATCCCCCCCTCGCCGTTGATGCGGTGGTTGCGGTTGAAGCCGGTGGCGACGACCCGGTCGCGCTCCGCGCGCGGATCGCCCGCGACCGCCGGGAGCATGTCGCCGGCCAGTTGGAGGATCGTGAACTCGTCGAACGGCATGCCCGCGTTCAGGGCGTCGATCACCCAGTCGCGCCACGGCCAGTTCGAGCGGGAGGAGTCGGTCTGGTAGCCGTGGCTGTCGGCGTAGCGTGCCGAGTCGAGCCATTCGAGCGCCATCCGCTCGCCGTAGTGGGGGCTCGCGAGCTTGGCATCGACGAACTTCTCGTAGGCGTCGGGGGAATCGTCGGCGAGGAAGGCGTCGACCTCGGCCGGGGTCGGCGGCAGCCCCGTCAGGTCGAGGCTCACGCGCCGGGCGAGCGCGGCGCGATCGGCTTCCCCCTGGGGCGCGAGTCCCTCGGCCTCGAGCCTGGCGAGGATGAAGCGGTCGACCGGCGTCCGCGCCCAGGCTGCGTCGCGCGTCGCGG
The DNA here is from genome assembly GCA_964567835.1 of uncultured Chitinophaga sp. Classification (GTDB taxonomy): domain Bacteria; phylum Planctomycetota; class Planctomycetia; order Pirellulales; family UBA1268; genus QWOP01. The sequence goes on from CAZMOU010000069.1 coordinate 10,405, forward strand.
GCGGCGCCGGCCGATCCACCCGCTCGAAGGCCCAGTGCTCCCGGTAGCGGGCGCCGCCGGCGATCCAGCGCCGCAGGAGGTCGGCCTCGGCCGCCGTCACCGGCTTGCCGACGTGCGGCGGCGGCATGACGAGATCGGGGTCGGAGGTGGTGACGCGCTCGACGAGCGCGCTTGCGAGCGCGTCGCCGGGCACGACCGCGCGGACGCCGCCGGCCGATTCGGCCGCGGCGCCCTCGGGAGTGTCGAGGCGGAGCCCCGCCTGCCGCTTCGCGGCATCGGGCCCGTGGCAGGCGAAGCAGCGGTCGGAGAGGAGCGGACGGATGTTGCGGTTGACACCGACGGCGGGCGGGCCGTCGGCCCGGGCCCCGCCATGGGCCGCCAGCGACAGCACGATGCCCGATGCGAGATGCCTCATCGACCGCTCACAGCGTCGGCGGGGCGTCGAACGCCACCGGCTTCCGCGGCGCGTCCTCCGCGGTACCACGCCGCTCGACCTCACCGCGGAGCCGCTTCAACTCCTGCTCGAGTCGTTCGATCCGCTCCTGCTGCTCCGCGAACCGGCGGCGGATGTCCTGGAAGCTCCGCTCGAGCTTCTCGTGGGTCTCGACGAGCTTCTGGTGCCACTGCTTCATCTGCTCGCCGCCGCCGGCGTGAACCTGCTCGGCGAGGTGCTTCCCCATCTCCTCCATGCGGGCCTGGAGATTCCGCGAGTGCTCCTCGAAACGGCGGTGGATCTCGTCCGGATGCATGCCGCCATGCTGCGGCCCCTGATGGGGCGGCTGCGGTGCCGCATGCTGCGGTCCGGGTTGGTGCGGCGGCTGATGCGGACCCTGCTGCGGTCCGAATTGGTTCGGCGGCTGCGGCCCCGGCTGGTGCTGCGGGCCTGCGTGATGCGGCTGCGGCCCCGGCTGGCCATGTGCTCCGGGACCGCCGAGCCGTGCCTCGATCGCGTTCACCTTGTCGAGGATCCGATCGAGGAGCCGGTGCACCTGCGCATGGGCGTCGTGCGCCGGCCCGTCGCCCCGGGGCCCCGGCGGCCCCGACGTCGCCTCGGCATGGAGCCTTCCCTCGACGCGGAGCGGTCGGTTCAGCCCGGGAATCCCGTCGAGCTTGATCGGCCCCGACATGCCGGGCACACCCTCGAGCCTGAGTTCGCCGCCGTCGATCTGGACGGTGATCTGCCGCGGCCCGCCGGGCTGCGGGGCTCCCGGCACCGGCTGCACGTGCACCGTGCCCGGCGGCACCGCCTTGGCGGCCCCGTCAGGCCCGGTCTGGAAGGCGAAGGCGCGGACCTGCGGCGGTCCGACCACGACGGCACCGGGCGCCGGCGGCGGGCCGGGCGGGGCCTGCGGAGGACGCGGCTGCGCCGGCACGAGCGGCACCATCGGTGCCGATCGGGCATGCGGCGCGGGGTGGGCCGGCCGGCCCATGCCGGGCCCTTGGGGCCTGGCCATCCGCGGCGGCCCGTCGTCGAAGGGACGGCGTCCGTGCGGACGACCGGGCGACTCCGGGCCCCGCTCGTCGCGGGCCTGCTCGGCAGCCCGCTCACGCTCGGCGCGGGCCCGATCCCTGGCCCGCTCCGCCGCCTGTTCGCGCTGGGCCCGCGCCGCCTCGGGCCGTCGTCCACGGCCGCCATCGTCGCGGCGGCCCGACTCCCCTCCGCCCGAGCGCGGGGGACCGTCGCCTTCGCGCCGATCGTCGGGGCCGCCCCGACGCTCGTCGTCGCGCTGCCGGACACCGTCGCGGCCGCGGTCACGATCCCCGCCGTCGTCGTCGCCACGTTCGAGGAAGGCGACGAGGGCGGCGACGGCGTCGTCGGCGGTGCGTTCCTCCGCCGCCGCCATCCCCGACCCGCACAGGAGGAAGAGCGCGGCGACGCCCCAGGGGCCCCCGCGGAACGAACGGCTCGCACGCTTCATCTTGGCATCTCCGCCGGGGGAAGCCCCGGAGCTGAAACCGGTGCCGGGACCGGTGCTGGATTGGGATCACCCACTCGAGGACGTATCCTGGGGACCATCATGGAGATCCCCCGCGACCGCTCCGATCGGGCCGACGACCCGGCGCGCCACGAGGCGACGCTCGTCGACTTCGGCGGCGGACGTCGTCTGGAACGCCTCGCCGGCGTCCTCGTCGATCGTCCGCTCCCCCA
>CAZMOU010000069.1:12563-22057 GCA_964567835.1 uncultured Chitinophaga sp.
GGCAGCCCCGCGGCCTTCCCGGCCTGTGGAGCGACGTCCATGTAACCTACACGGGGGACCGGGAGGGGAAAAGCGCGACGGCGACCGCGCGGGAGCCCGGCCCGCTCCCCCGGGGGTGGGAGAGCCGCCGCGCGCTGCCCGCTCCGTGGCTCGTCTCGGTGCCGCTCCAGGAGCATGTCCTCCGCCTCGAGGTCCGGCCGGCCGCCTCCGGACAGACCGGGCTGTTCCTCGAGCAGGCGCCGCAGTGGGTCTGGCTCGAGGGGGTCACCCCCCGCGGGAGCCGACTCCTCTCCCTCTTCGCCCATTCCGGCGCCGCCACGCTCGCCGCCGCCGCGGCGGGCGCGGAAGTGGTCCACGTCGACGCCTCCCGCCAGGCGGTGGCGCTCGCCCGGCGCAACGCCGACGCGAGCGGACTGGCCGACGCTCCGGTGCGCTGGGTCTGCGAGGACGCGCGCACGTTCGTGGCCCGGGAACGTCGTCGCGGCAACCGCTACGACGGCGTCGTCCTCGATCCGCCGTCGTGGGGCCACGGCCCGCGCGGCGAGGCCTGCGCGATCGACCGCGTCCTGGAACCGCTCCTCGCCGATCTCGCCGCCCTGGTTCCCGCACCGGCCGCGGGCCCGCTCCTCCTCTCCTGCCATTCCCCCGGATGGACTCCGGCACGCTTGGGTGGCCTGCTTCGCTCCCTCGCCGGCGGGAAGACCCGGATCGAGTCGGGCCAGCTCACGATCACCGCCTCCACCGGCCGCCCCCTCGATCTCGGCGCCTTCGCGCGCCGCGCTCCCCGATGACCCGGCACCCCACGATCACGAGCCCGTCGAACCCGCGGGTCCGCGCCGCGGCACGGCTGCGCGACGGCGAGGCGCGGCGCGAGAGCGGCCTGACGCTCGTCGACGGCGGGCGCGAACTGCGCCGCGCCGTGGCCGCGGGCGTGGTTCCGGTGGAGCTGTTCCTCGACGAGCGCCGGCTCGGCCGCGTTCCCGGGCAGCGCGACGCCGACGACCCCTCCGCCGGCCTCCCCACGGGCGGCGAACTCGACGCCTGGCTCGACGACCTCGCCGCGCGGGGCACGTCGATCGTCCTCCTCGCTCCCGCCGCCTTCGCCAAGGTGGCCTTCGGCGACCGCAACGAGGGATGCGTCGCCGTCGTCCCCTTCCGCGGCCATCCCCTCGCCGGATTCACGCCGCGGCCCGACCGACCGGTGATGATCGTCGAGGGGGTGGAGAAGCCCGGCAACCTCGGCGCCATCCTCCGCACCGCGGACGCCGCCGGGCTCGCCGGGGTGATCGCCTGCGGCGGCGGCACCGACCCGGCGAACCCGGCCACGATCCGCGCGAGTCTGGGCACGGTGTTCTCCGTCGCGCTGGCCGCCGCCACCGTCGAGGAGGCGGTGCGCTGGTGCGCCGGAAGCGGTCGGCGCGTGGTCGCCGCCTGCCCCGGCGCGGCGATTCCCTGGCATCAGGCCGGTCTCGCCGGCCCGGTCGCCATCCTCCTCGGGAGCGAAGCCCACGGCATCTCGGATGCCTGGCAGGCCGCCGCCGGGGCGGGGCGTCTCCGCCTCGACCGCGCGAGCCTGCCGATGCACGGCCTCGCCGACAGCCTCAACGTCGCCGCGACCGCGGCGGTGCTCGCCTACGAGAGCGTCCGCCAGGCGGCCGTCGCCCCGACTCCCGGCACCGCCGCTCCACCCCTGTCCCCGCACTCCCCCGGCCCACCCCACGGAACCGCCCCATGACCGCCGACCCCGCTTCCGGCGAACTCGATCCATCCACCCTCTGCGACGGGCTCCGCGCCACCGCCGACGCGGGGGGACTCGACGCCATGTTCGAGTCGCTCGCCGGCGCGCTGGTCGCCGCGCGGCGTTGGCACTCCCTCTTCGACGCCCGCCTCCTCCAGGCGCGCGTGGCGCTCGGGATCCCGGTCGCCGGCGAAGCGCGGCCCCTCCCCGCCGCGCTCCAGGCGGAACTGGAGTCGAGGTCGCTCGCGGCGTGCCGCGAGGTGGGCTGGCCGCTGCTCGAGGAGGGCAAGCCGGCGGCGGCGTGGATGTACCTGCGCGCCGCGGCCGAACCGGAGGAGGTGGCCGGGGGACTCGCCGCGCTCGCCGAACGGATGGCGTCGGAATCGGCCCCGGCCGCACCCTCCGACGACCCGTCGGAGCACGAGTCGGTGGCCGACGCCACGATCCAGGAGATCATCCACGTGGCGCTGTGGGAGGGAGTCGCCCCGGCGCTGGGCCTGCGACTGCTCCTCGAACGCAACGGCACCTGCAACACGATCACCGCCTACGAACAGGCGGTGTCGCGGCTGCCGGCGGCGCGGCAGCGGCCGGCCGCGGACCTGCTCGTCGCCCACCTCCACCGCGAGGTGCTCGCCTCGCTCGTCCACGATCTCCACCGCCGCGGCATCGACGTCGGCGGAGCGGACACGATCCCGGACGTGCTCGCCGCGGCCGGCGGGCTCGAGGACGATCCGGCGGTGCACGTCGACGTGTCGCACCTCCAGTCGGTGCTGCGCATCGGACGCGTCTGCACCGACCCCGCCTCGGTCCGCCGCGCCTGGGAACTCGCCGTCTACGCCTGCCGCCTGCCGCCGGAGACGGTCTACGCCGGCGAGCCCCCCTTCGAGGTGATGGGAGAGGCCTCACGGCGCTTCTACGGGGCGCAGCTCGGCGTCGACATCGACGGGGCGGTGGCCTTCTTCCGCAAGGCGGCGGTGCTCGCCAAGGTGGAGCAGGCCGGATCGCTGCCGGGGGACGTCCTCGTGCTGCTGCTCGCGCGGCTGGGCCGGGGGGCGGAGGCGTTCCACGCGGCGCTCGATCGGCCCCGCGACGACGCGGGCCCGAGCCTCATGCAGGCCACCGGGATGATCCCCACGCTCGTCGATCTGGCGGCGGCCTCGGGCGACTTCGAGCCGCTGCGCCGGGCCTGCCGCGAGCAGGGGGACGCGATCACCTTCGCCGCCACGATCGCCGCCGAGCGGCAGGGGCGCTGACGGTCCGTGGAAAAAGTCATCCGTGACCTTTTTCCACCCGAGCCCCCCCGAAAGAGCCGGGTTGTTTCCGGGGTGTCTGCCGCCGCATCCGCGGGTCACTTTGGCCACGGTCTGCCGAAGGGGCTCACTCCTCCGCGTCGACGATCACGCGCGAGTCGCCGTCGGCGGCCGCCACGGTCGCCGGCCGGCATTCGCGGCATTCGCGGCACTCCCTGCAACCTCGCGCCGCGTGGCGCTTCCAGGGCCAGGGGAAGAGGGTGAGGATGCAGTCGGGATAGCAGGGGTTCATCTTCCACAGGCAACTCGGACCGCCGAGGAGACAGCACTTGTACCTGTTGCACTCGTTGCACGGGTCCTCGGTGACGTAGCCGACCTCGCCCGGCGTCATGAAGCCGCGCCCCGGCGGGAGTTGCCAGGGGGCGAGCAGGTCGGGCCCACGGCTCACGCCGTTGCAGTCACGCCAGCGGTTGCAGTTGTCGCACGGGTCGGGACCGCACGGTTCCTCGGCCCGGGGGCCCCAGAAGCGCTTGCCGCACCCCTCGCTGCCGCAGGGGGTCGTCGCCCCGGCGTCGGAGGTGAGGAACCCGGGCTGCGGGCCGCAGTCGCGGCAGGGCCACGCGGCGGCGGGGCGGGAGAGCCCCGGCAGGGCGGCCAGGGCGAGGCAGACCCAGACGACGGGTGCCGGGCGCCGCCCGGCGGAAAGGTTGGTGTCCATGCGGGAGAATATCGGCCGGCACGACCCGCACCCTCCGCTCGATCGGCACGAGCGACAAGGTCGACGCATCCCGCGCAGCTTGCCGCGCACCCCGCCGATCAGGGGACGTGGACGGCGACCGGCGGCGCGTCGAGGAGGCGTCGGTACAGCCGGTGGTACTCCTGCGCGCTTTTGTCCCACGACCAGTCCAGACCCATGACGCGGCGGACGAGTTCGTTCCAGCGGCCGGTGTCGGCCCACAGGGCGAGGGCCCGGTCGACGGCCCACGAGAGCCCCCCCGCGTCGGCGTGCTCGAAGACGAAGCCGCTGGCCCGCCCCGCCTCGAGCGCCTCGGGCGTCGCGTCGACCACCGTGTCGACCAGTCCGCCCGTGGCCCGGACGATGGGGATGGTCCCGTAGCGGAGCGCGTAGAGCTGCGTCAGTCCGCACGGCTCGTAGAGGCTCGGCACGAGGAGCATGTCGGCGGCGGCCTGGACGAGGTGCGCGAGCCCCTCGTCGAACCCGAGGACGAGATCGATCGATCCGGGATGCGCCGCGGCCATCCTCCGCAGGGCATCCTCGGCACGCGGGTCGCCGAGCCCGAGGACCACGAACCTGGCCCGCCCGCCGCCGGCGAGCCGCCCCAGGAGATCGAGGAGCAATTCCACCCCCTTCTGCTCCGCCAGCCGCCCCACGAAGGCGAGGAGCGGCCGAGGGTCGGACGCGTCGCCGCCGAAGCGCTCGGCGAGGGCACGCTTCGCGGCCGCCTTCCCCTCGGCGGCGTCGTCGGGGCCGTAGGGACGCGGCAGGAGCGGGTCGGCGGCCGGATTCCAGCGGTCGGTGTCGATGCCGTTGACGATCCCCACGAGCGCGTCGCCGCGATCGGCGAGCGTCCCCTCGAGCGTGCATCCGCCCGGTGCCGAGCGGATCTCCCGCGCGTAGGTCGGGCTCACGGTCGTGACGGCGTCGGCGAACACGATCCCCGTCTTGAGGAGATTGAGCTGGCCGAAGTACTCCATCTGCCGCCAGTTGAACCAACGCCAGTCGATCCCCGTGAGGAGCATGTCCCAGTGCCAGAACACCCCCTGGTAGGCCATGTTGTGGATCGTGTGGACCGTCCGCGCGCGGGCGAGGCGCGGCCAGGTCGAGGCCAGCACCTTCTGGTAGGCCGGCACGAGCCCGGCCTGCCAGTCATGGGAGTGGATGACGTCGTAGGGGTGCTCGAAGCGGCTGGCGAGTTCGAGGACGGCGCGGCAGAAGAAGATGTACCGCTCGGCGTTGTCGCCGTAGTCCTCGGAGCCGCCGTAGAGGGTGGGACGATCGAAGTAGCGGTCGTTGCCCACGAGCCACACGGAGACGTCCGGGGCGCCGTGCCCCGACTCGATGCACGACTGCCAGATCGTGGCCCGCTCCCGCCGCGACCCGACCTGCACCTCGAACTCCCATCCGGTCGGTTCGACCGGCGCCCTCCGCCCGGCGAACACCTCCCGGTAGGCCGGGAGCACGACCGACGTCGCGCACCCCAGGCGCGCGAGTGCCGCCGGCAGGCTTCCGACGACGTCGGCCAATCCGCCGGTCTTCGCGAACGGGGAGACCTCGCTCGCCACGTGGAGGACGCGCATCGTGGGGTGCCGATTCCGTGGAGGCCCGGTCGTCGATCCGTTCGCACGGATCGTCCCACAAGCCTAGACCAGCTTTCCTTCCCGTGCGTCGCCCCGGAAGCCGTGCCGTTCGTGCGGATCGTGACGATCGTCCGGCCTCAGGGGGCCGGCTGGCCCCGCAACGACTCGAGCCAGGTGACCACGTCGACGATCTCCGCGGCGGAGAGCGTGGAGGCGAGGTCGGCCGGCATGAGCGACACCGGCTGCCGCACCAGCTCCTCGATCTCGTCGCCGGCGAGGGTCGTGTCGACGCCGTCGGCGCCGCGGATCACCACCTGGGTCGGCGTCCTCGACACGAGCAGCCCGCCGATCGCCCGGCCATCCTTGGCGAGGGCGGTGTAGGCCTCGTAGTTGTGGCTGATGGCCGCCGACGGGGCGAGGATCGACTCGTAGAGCGCCTCGCGCGAGAGCTTGGCGCCGATCCCGGAGAGATCGGGCCCCACCATCTTCCCCTCTCCCTGGACGACGTGGCATTTGACGCAGGTGCCGACTCCGGCGAAGAGCGCCTTGCCCCGCTCGGCGCTGCCGCTCCGCTTGACGAGCTCCGCCACGGCCGGGAGGTTCTCCCCGCCGCGTCCTCTGGGGAGCGGGAGGACGTCGGAAGCCGCCTGGCGGACGTCGCCCCACGGGCTCGCCGAGATGGCCGCGGCCGCCGCCTGCGGCAGGCTGCCGGTGAGCCGGCCCTCCCTCGCCATCTCCACCAGCCGCCGGGCGCCCCCCTGCGTGCGGGCGAGACCCTTCACCGCCGCGGCGCGCACCGCCGGCGGCGCGTCGGCGCGTTCCAGGGTGGCGAGCACCGTGTCGAGCGCCGCCCCCTGGCCGCGGAGCCCGCAGACGTCGAGGAGACGCGAGGCTCTCACGAACGCCGGCGACGGCGCGTCCCCGGCGGCCCGCGCCTCCCGCGGATCGTCCGGCACGCGCTGCGAATCCTCCGTCGCGGCCCCGATCGCGGCGCGGATGGCGTCGGCCGCACCGAGATCGAACGCCGCCCCGAGCGCCGAGGAGGCGACGGCGTCGGCGGTGCCGGGGTCCGCCGCGAGCGAGACGAGATCGTCGGCCCGGCTCGCCAGGCGGAATCGGCTCACGATGTCGATGAAGGCCTGCGTGCCCGGCACCGCGGCGGCCGCCGCCGCGATCCGCTCGGCGAGCCGTCCCTCCGGCTTCCCGGCGGGATCCAGACGCAGGACCAGCTCCGGGAGGACGGTCCCGAGCTTTTCGTCGGTCCACTCCCTCCCGCCGCCGGAGAGCAGCGCCCGCACCGCGGCCGCCGTCGCGGGCCGGTCCTGGAAGTCGAGCGACCGCACGAGCGCGAGCGCCTCCGGCGCCGTCACGCCCGGATCGGCGATGAGCTCGCAGAGGAGCCGGGGCGTCTCGGCCGCGCGGCTCCGCCAGACGATCCCGCGCCCCGCCGGGCCCCGCCATCCGTCGCCCACGCGCTCGAGCCACGCGGCCAGTCGCGCGTCCCACAGCGAGCCGTTCTCGCGGCCGGCGGCTCCGATCCCGAGCGCCTCGGTCCCGAAGCGATCCCCGGCGGCGTGCGCGAGCGCGAGCGCGGCCCAGGCCGCGTCGGCCCGTTTCCCCTCGACGCCGCGGAGGGCCACGGCCGCCTCGCGCCGTACCGCAGGGGACGGATCCCGGGCGAGTTTTTCCACCGCGGCCACGACGTCGCCGCCGGTGGCGCGGACGAGGCGCAGCCCCACGATCCGCAGGTCGGCATCCTTGGCACCGAGGAGCTCCGGAACGAGCGCGTCGGCCCCCTTCGGAAGCATGCCCAGCGCCCAGGCGAGCCTCGCCGCGTGGCGTGTGTCGGAAGCGCCGCGCATCGCCGCGGCGAGCGTCGGGATCGCCTCCCCCGGCTCCTTCCGCAGGCGCTCGAGCGCCATCGCACGGGTGGAGAGGTTCGGGCTCGCGAGCGCGGCGACCGCCCCCTTCACGCCCGAGAAGTCGGCTTTCGGCACCGACCACGTCGACCCCACCGGCGCGATGCGGTAGATGCGCCCCTTCTCGGTGTCCCCCATGCCGTGGCCGCCGACGCCGGGGTCGTACCAGTCGGCGACCAGGAGCGAGCCGTCGGGGGCGACGCACACGTCGCTGGGGCGGAACCAGCGGTCGGCCGAACCGTCGGCGACGTTCTCGCTCGTGGCGGTATAGCCGGCGCCGGCGCTTGCCACGTGGTAGGCACGCACCACGTTCGGCCCGGCGTCGCAGTGGATCAGGGCGCCGCGGAAGCGCTCCGGAAGGAGCGTGCCTTCGTAGACGCAGATGCCGGTCGGCGAGCCGGCGCCGGTGAGGAGGAGGTTGGGCACGACGCCGGGGTCGTTCTGGTGCCAGTGCCGCAGCGGGATCTCCTCCTCCAGGTTCGTCCGCGGCACCTGCCACCCGGCCCCGGTGCGCTCGTCGACGTAGCCGTAGTTGCCCCCCTCCATGACGAAGTTGATGCGGACGCCGCGGTTGCCGTCGTCGTCGTTGTCGCTCTGCCAGAGCGTGCCGAAGGAATCGACCGCCACCTCGTAGTTGTTGCGGAAGTTGTGCCCCAGCACCTCGAAGGCCGAGCCGTCGGGGTTGCAGCGGAACACCATGCCCTGCCGGTAGGGGTTCCCGGAGTCGTTGACGACGTTGCCGAGGATGTCGACCACCGGCTCGCCCCGCGCGTCGTGGACGGCGTGGCCGGTGTTGCCGAAGTTGAAGTAATAGCGCCCGTCGGGACCGACGGAGAAGGCGTGGACGGAGTGGTCGTGCTGCGGGTCGCCGGTCCTGGTGAAGAGGGCCTCCTTCCGGTCGGCCACGAGATCGCCGTCGTCGTCGTGGAACACCCACACGTTGGGCGCGCACGACACGATCACCTTCCGCCCGGCTCCGTCGCCGATGACGCAGATGCCGAGCGCGGAATCGACGTCGCGGCCCTGGTGGAAGACGGTGCTCTTCTCCGCCCGGCCGTCGCCGTCGGTGTCCTCGAGGACGAGGATCCGGTCGCCGTCGGGGCGGTGGTCCTTCTTGCCGCGGTAGTTGGTCACCTCGCACACCCAGACCCGCCCCGAGGCGTCGACGTCGATGTCGGCGGGGCTCGTGAGGAGCGGCTCGGCGGCGAAGAGCGTCGCCTCGAGCCCCTCGGGGACGACGAGCGTGCCGGGGCCGTCGGCCGCCTCGACCGGCCCGCCGGCCTGCGCGGGACGCGCCGGGGAGGGCGGAGGACGGGTGAAGACGGCGAAGCGGATCGAGCCCGAGCCCTGATCGGCGCCGCCGTCGTCGAGCCCCCCGCGGCCGACGAGCCGCGTGGCCCCCTCGGGCACCGCGAAGGTGATCACGGAGTTGGCATGCGTGCCGATGCCGCGGGCGATCGTCTTCCCTCCCACGCGCAGCTCGCCGCCGCCTGCGTTTCGCCCGCGGCGCACCTCGCCCCACTCCGTCGCCGCCTGCTTCCAGTCGAGATCGACGAGGGCCGTCTTCCCGTCCGGCCCCTCGAAGACCGGATCGATCCAGTCGGCCCAGTCGCAGCCGAAGCCGTCACCGCCGTCGTCGACGACGAGCCACACCTGGCCGGCCCCCCCCAGGTCGACGTCGAAGGAGACGGTGCGACCGGGGGTGTCGCGGTCGACGACCGGACTGCGCCACAGCGGCTGGCCGGGCTTCGGCGCCGGATCGGCCGCCGCCGCCGCACAGGCGAGCGCCACCAGGAGCGTGCCGGCGGCCAGGGGCGTCATCGGTCGAAGGAGGCTCTCCGCCATCCGTCGTGCGCGTGCCATGTCGTCTCTCCGCTGCGGAACGGGGGACCTTCGGTCGGCGCGGAGGCCCTTGCGGCCGGCGCGGGACATGCCCCCGGGGGCCCGGAAGTATAGAGTATGGATCTCCCCTCCCCGCTCGTGGAGCGCGCCCCTTGCCCCCCCTCGTCAACCCCGGCGCCCTGTTCACCTTCCGGATCGGGTGCCGCAAAAAGAAGACGCTCTGGCCCCCCGCCTCGGCCCTCCTCGACGACTCCTTCCGCCTGCCCTCGCTCGCCTCCGTCGTCGGCGTCCCCGACGTCACGAGCCTGTGGCTCGCCTGGAACGACGACGGTCTCCGCGTGCGGGCCGAGGTGAAGGGGGTGGGGAAGGCACGCTGGTGCCAGCCGACGCGTCCCGAGGACAGCGACGGGCTCCACCTCTGGATCG
>CAZMOU010000070.1:0-22019 GCA_964567835.1 uncultured Chitinophaga sp.
CACCCGCGGACTGAAGGGCTTGGTGATGTAGTCGTCGGCGCCGCGGTCGAGTCCGGCGACGACGTCGCGCTCCTCCCCTTTCGCGGTCAGCATCACGATCGGCAGGTCGCGTGACCGCGGATCGGCCTTGAGACGCCGGCACACCTCGAGCCCGTCGATCCCCGGGAGCATGAGGTCGAGGACGACCAGATCGGGCGGGCTGCGCCGCACCGCCTTGATCGCCTCCTCGCCGCTGGCGACGCACGTCATAGCCGTCGCGGGCCAGGTTGAAGCGCACCAGTTCGAGGAGATCCTCCTCGTCGTCGACGACGAGGATCGACGGCTCGCCGCCATCGGCACCGCGTGTCTTCGCCGGTTGCTGCCTCACGCCACCGTCGCCCGTGTCGGATCGCTCCGACCGCCCCTCCACAGGGCGATCGACCGCGTCGAGTCCCACCGTCATCGCGTCACCGTCCCCGGACCGCACGCTCCGCACGCAAGTCTGTCGCCGATTCTAGGGACCGACGGGCCGCGCGCCGCGTGAGTTTTCCATGAGGACAGGCCCCCGCGGGCTCACGACAGCAGCATCTCGACGTCCTCGGCGGTGAGCGAGGAGATCATGTTGTCGTCCGCCCGCACGATCGATTCGGCGAGGTCGCGTTTCCGGTCCTGGAGCGCCAGGATCTTCTCCTCCACCGTGTCGCGGGCGATGAGCCGGTAGGCGAAGACCCGCCGCGTCTGGCCGATGCGGTGGGCCCGGTCCACCGCCTGTGCCTCCACCGCGGGATTCCACCACGGGTCGAGGATGTAGATGTAGTCCGCGGCGGTGAGGTTGAGCCCCTGCCCCCCCGCCTTGAGGCTCACGAGGAACAGCTTGCAGTCCTCGTCCTCCTGGAACCTTGCCACGCGCGCCTGCCGGTCGGTGGTCTTGCCGTCGAGGTATTCGTAGGACATGGATCGCGCGTCGAGCTGGCGACGGACGATGGCCAGGAAGCTGGTGAATTGGCTGAAGACGAGCACCTTGTGCCCCTCCGCCAGGACCTCGTCGAGCTGCTCGAGGAGCGTCTCCAGCTTCGCCGCCGACTCGTCGACCCGCGCCGGATCGACGAGGCCCTGATGGCAGGCGGTCTGCCGGAGGCGGAGGAGCGCCTCCAGGACCGCGATGCGCGAGCGACCGATCCCCATGCGGCCGATCCTGCCGGCGAGTTCCTGGCGGTAGTGCTCGCGGAGTTCGTCGTAGGCCCGCCGCTGCGTCTCGCCGAGCTCGCAGAAGATCGTCTGCTCGGTCTTCTCGGGGAGGTCGGAGAGCACCTGCGCCTTGGTGCGCCGCAGGAGGAACGGCCTCACCGCCCGGGCGACGACCTCCGTGGCGCTCCCGCCGCGCCCTCCGGCGAGAAAACGCTTCAGCCGGGCGGCACTGCCGAGCTGGCCGGGGTTGAGGAACTCGAAGATGCTCCACAACTCGCCGATGTGGTTCTCCACCGGCGTGCCGGTGAGGGCCAGACGGTGCCGCGCGCGGAGGAGGCGGCAGGCCTTCGCCGCCTGGCTGCCGGCGTTCTTGATCGACTGGGCCTCGTCGAGCACGACGTAGTCGAACTCCACCTCGCGGTGCCGCACGATGTCCCGGCGCAGCGTGCCGTAGGTGGTGAGGACGACGTCCTGGTCGGCGAGCGTGCCGTTGGTCTCGATGCGCTGGTTGCCGGTGTGATTGACGACGCGGAGCGCCGGCGCGAACTTCGCCGCCTCCTCGATCCAGTTGAAGACGAGGCTCTTGGGAACCACCACGAGCGAGGGCCGGTGCGCGAGACCGGCCTCGTTCATGGTTCGGCGGCGGCGTGCGAGCATCGCCAGCACCTGGATGGTCTTGCCGAGGCCCATGTCGTCCGCGAGGCAACCGCCGAGGCCCATGCGCTCGAGGTACACGAGCCACCCCAACCCCTCCCGCTGGTAATGGCGGAGCGTTCCCTGGAAGCCCTCCGGCTCGTCCTCGGCCTCGGGGCGCTCGCCGCGGGCCAACTCGCCGCGGATGCGGTCGAACGCCTCGTCGACGTGGGAGTGGGGCTGGCCGGCGAGGAGCGCGTCGAGGAGGGCGACCTGGATCCGCCCGTACCGGAGGCGGCCGTCCTGACGCTGCGCGAGCGCGACCATCGGCTCGAGCTGTTCGGCGAATCCGTCGGGAAGGATGCCCACCGAGCCGTCGGAGAGCTCGACGGACCGCTCGCCCCGGGCCAGCGCCTCGAGCAACGCGGGCATCTCCACCGACACGCCGCCGAAATCCATGCTCCCGGAGAGCTCGAACCAATCGATGCCGCTGGTCACGTTCCAGGCCACGCTGCCGGCGGGGCGATACCTCCGACCGGCGACCTCGACGGCCCAGCCGGCGGCGGCCAGCTGGGGCACGGACGAGTCGAGCCGCGCCCGCGCGAACTCGACGTGATGGGTCACCGGCTCCCCCTCGGCCTCCGCCCTGGCGGCCGTCGCCCCGAAGCGGGGCAACGCCGTCATGGCGTCACGCTCCGCCGCCCGGTCGCGGCGGACGAAGACCCTCCGCTCGACGTCGGCGGCCCCGCCTGCCGGCTCGTCGGCGCCGATCGTCATGCCGCCGTAGTCGAACCAGATCCGCCCGGCGAGGTGCACCCTCGGGGCGGCGCGGCGGCGCCCACGCCTCCCGCCGGCGTCGACCTCCTCGTCGTCGGCCGCGACGGCGCGCGTGTCGTCGAGGACGAGCTTGGGTCGCGGCGTGCCCGACTCGATGCGCCAGCCCGTCCACGACGGGAGGACGAGGCGCGGGACGTCGGCCAGCGTCGCCAGCCGCTCCACGAGCCCGTCCACCTGGCTGCCGGCGAGTTCGATCGGGCCGCGGCGCTCGAACTGATGCAGCCACCCGGTCACGGTGGATGCGGTGGCCGAATCGCCGGCCGCCAGCCTCCCGACCCGGTCGGAGAACACCACCAGCCCGCAGCGGAGGATCGCCTTCGGATCCCGCACGTCCCGGCGCTCGCTGCCCCGCACGAGCATCCCCCGGAGGACCGCCTTGCCCGGCCTGGGAAGCGGGCGCCGCCCGTCGTCCTCGGCCAATTCGCGCAGCGTCTCTCCACGGAACGAGGGGAGGTCCTCCGGTTCGAGCACGAGCGCGAACTCCCACGGCCGGCCGGAATCCCACGCCAGGGGCACGACATGGTCCGGATTGCGGCGCGGTTCGGGCTGCATCACGAGGCGGCCCTGCTCGCAGAGCAGGGCCAATTGCTCGGCCGCCGACTGCGCGCTCACGGCGATGCGCGACACGGTGCGTCGCTCGAGCGGCTCCGGCACACCCCCTTCGCCGAGCGGCACCGTGCCGACGAGCCGCGAGAGGATGGCCCGTTCCTGCGCGTCGAGGTGGTCCCATTCGGAGTCGGCCGACTGCCCCGGGCCGATGACGACCGGACGCGGCCGGCCCGTGGCGTGGCCGGCGACGTCGACCTGCATCCGGCAGGGGCAGAGCACGGCCGCGGCGGAATCGGTCGATGCCGAGAGATCGAGGAGGAACACGAGCGCCCCCGAGGCCCGGCGGGAGTCGGCCACGGTGACCGACCGCGTGCGGGCCGCCGGCTCCACCAGCCGGCGCCGCTCGTCGAGATCGATGGCCCAGGCCGGCAGCCGGGTCGGAGGGCGGCGCACCGGTGCGGGAGCCGGCGTCTCCGGTCCGGCGTCCGCCGCGTCCGATGCCCCGGCAGGTGCGCCTTCCTCCTCACCGCCTTCGTCCTCCGGGGTGTCGGCCGGAGGGTCCGCGGCGACGATGTCGAGGGTGATCGGCGTGTTGGCGTGGATGCCGGAGAGGAGGCCGCGGCGATCGACCTCGAGGAGCACCGCGGCGAGCGCCGCACAGGTTCTTCCCAGGCGGCCGGGCCCGCTCGAACAACGCGCCTCGAGCGTCATCCCCCCCCGTCGACAGGCCGAGAGCTCGAGGGAGACGGTGTGCGGACCCTCCCCGTCGATCCCGGCGACGGTCCCGCTCACCTTTCCCACGCGGGGGCAGCTGACCTGCACGGCGGTCGCCGACCGCGCCGCCTCCAGATCGGCGGCGTCGAAGAGATGGAAGAGACGCTGTTCGAGGGTCGCCATGCAGCAGTCCACGGGTGGGGATCGGGGGCTGCGCGCGACACGGACACCGGGGGGGGCTCCGTCGCGAGGGCGTCGGCGGCGCGCAACACGCCTTTGTACCCCGGGAGCGTCGGCCGTGGCGAGGGGGCGGGCGCGGGAGACCCGTTCAGCGTCCCGCGGCCTTCACCGTGGCGACGAGTTCGAGGACGTTTTCCACGGGGGTTTGCGGATGGACGCCGTGGCCCAGGTTGAACACGTGCCCGGGGCGGCCTCCGGCCGCCGCCAGGATCTCGAGCGCCCGCTCGCGGACGGTGTCACGATCGCCGAGGAGGACGGCGGGATCGAGATTCCCCTGGATCGCGCGATCGGGGCCGATCGCGCGCCAGGCGTCGTCGAGTCCGATCCTCCAATCGACGCCGATCACCGTGCCGCCGGCCTCGGCCAGGAGGGGGAGCAGGGAGGGATTGCCGGTGGCGAAATGGATCACCGGCGCCCGCTGCGCCGCCGCGGCCAGCGCCGTGCGGCTGTGCCGGAGCACGTAGCGGCGGTAGTCGTCCGGGGAGAGGCAACCGACCCAACTGTCGAAAAGTTGGACGCACTGGGCGCCGGCGTCGATTTGGGCGACCAGGTAGCGGCTCACGGCGCGGGCGATGCGGTCCATCAGGTCGTGCCAGGCGCCGGGGGCCCGGTACATCAGCGACTTGGAATGGAGCCAGGCTTTGCTCGTCCCCCCTTCGATGCAGTAGCCGGCGAGCGTGAAGGGGGCGCCGGCGAAGCCGATGACCGGGATCGAGTCGGGGAGTCCGGCGCGGGTGGCGCGCACGGTCTCGAAGACGAATCCCAGGGCGTCGAGATCGTTCAGTTCCCCGACCCGCGCCACGTCGGCGGCCTCGCGGACCGGGTTGTGGATCACCGGCCCCTCGCCGGCGGCGAACTCCAGGTCCATCCCCATCGGCTCGAGGATCGGAAGCAGGTCGCTGAAGATGATGGCGGCGTCGACCCCGAGGCGATCGACGGTGGCGAGCATCACCTCGGCGGCGAGCGCCGGGGTCTTGCACAACTCCATGAAACCGACGCGCCCGCGCACCGCCCGGTACTCCGGCAGGTAGCGCCCGGCCTGACGCATGAGCCAGATCGGCGTCCGCTCCACCGGTTCGCGGCGGCAGGCGCGGAGGAAGAGGGCGTCGGAACGGGGATCGGCGGCCGGAGAGGGGGATTTGACCATGGGGGCAGTATAGGAGTCGCGACCGGGGCGTGCCGGGGACGGCAGCCGCCGGGACCGGGCTACAATTGACCCGGTCCCCGCACTCCCCCGCCGCCATGACCGATTTCATCTCCCGCATCTCGGTGGTCTGCTTCGCCGCCAGCTACCTGGTGGCGCTCGCCTGCGAGGCGTCGAGGCTCGTCTTCCGTTCCGGAATCCGCGGGGCGGTGATGGTCGGCTTCGCCGCCGCGGGCCTGATCGCCCACACCCTGTACCTCGGTTGGCGGGCCACCCACGAGCCGGCGGTGCCCCTCTCGAGCCCCTACGACTGGTACCTCCTCGCCGCCTGGCTCCTGGCGTGTGCTTCGCTCTGGCTCACCGTCGCCAATCCGCGCACGCCGGTGGGGCTGTTCATGCTCCCTCTGGTGCTCGGGCTGATCGGGGCGGCCCAGCTCTCCAGCCGCGACCCCTTCCCGCAGACCCCGGCGACGCAGGTGTGGGGGGCGATCCATGGGAGCTTCAACCTCGCCGCCAGCGTGGCCGTGGCCTTCGGGGCGATCTCGGCGCTCATGTGGCTGATCCAGGCCGGCCGTCTGGCCCGCAAACGGGCGCCGGCACGCGGCCTGCGGATGCCGAGCCTGGAGAAGCTCGCCGGTTTCACCGGTCGGTCGGCCCGGGTCGCCGCGTGGGCGGCCTCCGCCGGATTCGCCTCCGGTCTGGTCCTCAACGCCGTCAACACCAGTCACGGGCTCCTCGAGACGGTCCCCTGGAACGATCCGGTGGTCCTCCGCATGGGGCTGCTCGTCGCCTGGCTCGTGGCCGCGGCGCTCGCGGAGCGGGCCACGGCCGGCCGTCCCTCCGGTGCCAGGACCGCCGCGCTGCTGTCGCTGGTGAGCCTCGGGGTGCTCGCCGCCTCGATCGTGTGGGGGCTCGTGGGCACCAGCCGCCACGGCGTCCCCCCCGCCGCCGCCGCGGTGGTCCGGGAGGCGCCGCGATGATGCTCGCCTTCGTCGGGGGTTCGCACCGCACCGTGCCGATGGCGCTGCGGGAACGGCTCGCCTTCTCCGCCGAGCAGGCGGCCGAGGCGCTGGCCCGGTTCCGCGACCGCTTCCCGGGACGGGAGGGCGTGCTGCTCTCCACCTGCAACCGCGTGGAACTCTACGCGGCGGGGGAGGATGGCGCCGTGCCGCCCGCGCCGGGACAGCTCGTCGAGTTCCTCGCCGAGTGCCGCGGCATCGACATGGAGGTCCTCCAGCCGGTGCTCTCCCGCGAGGCCGACGACGCGGCGGTACGGCACCTGTTCACCGTCGCCGCCGGCCTCGACAGCATGGTGCTCGGCGAACCGCAGATCGTCGCCCAGGTGAAACAGGCGTGGGCCCTGGCCCGGGAGAACGAGACGGCCGGACCGCTGACGGGGGGCATGTTCCAGGCGGCGCTGCGGACGGCGAAGCGCGTCGCCACGGAGACGGCGATCGGCCGCGAACGGCTCTCGATCCCCAGCGTGGCGGTGGCCGACTTCGCCCGGGGCGTCTTCGAGCGCTTCGACGACAAGCGCGTGCTCCTCATCGGGGCCGGGAAGATGGCCCACGAGACGCTCCGCTACCTCCGCGACGCGGGGGCCCGCGACGTCGTCATCGTGAACCGCTCGGCGGCCCGGGCCGAGGAACTCGGGCGCAGGCTCGGCGCCCGGGTGGCGCCGATGGAGGAACTCGTCGGGGAATTGGCGGCGGCCGACCTCGTGGTCAGCACGACCGGCGCCACCGAACACGTGGTGACGCTCGAGCGGTTCGCGGCCGCGGAGAGCCGGCGCAAGGGGCGGACCCTGCTCGTCCTCGATCTGGCGATGCCCCGGGACTTCGACCCGCGCGTCGGCGAGCGCCCCGGGGTGTGGCTCTATTCGATCGACGACCTCGGCGCCGCGTGCGATGCCAACCGCCGCTCGCGTCAGCGCGAGCTCCCGGGGGCGATGGCGATCATCGACGAGGAGACCCGTCGCTTCATGGGCGACCTCCACCACCGCTCCTCCGCGCCGGTCATCGAGCGGCTCCGGGCGGAATGGACGGGTACCGGGGAAGCCGAGCTCGATCGGCTCTTCCGCCGCCTCCCCGATCTCGACGACACGGCCCGGGCCGAGATCCGGCAGTCGTTCGAACGCTACGCCGCCAAGCTCCTCCACCTGCCGATGACGTCGCTGCGGCAGGAGAGCCATGCCGGCCCTCCCCACGGCCTCCTCGACGCCCTGCGCCGCCTGTTCGCCCTCGAGGACTGAAGGGGCACCGCGGCCTCAGGGCGCGGGGTCCGGCTCGGGCTTCGCGTGCGCGAGCGCCAGGAGGGCGTAGGCGGTGACGAGATTGGGGTCGTTCTCCATCCAACGGGCGTTGGCGTTCACCCAGGACCCGTCCTCGCGCTGGCGGGCGATCACGGCTTGGGCGAGTTCCCCGCGCCAGTGGTGGGCGGTGCCCGCGGCGTCGGTGAACACCTCGTCGCCGAGGACGTCGAGGGCCTTGGCCATGGTGTGGTAGTAGTAGAAGAGTCCCGCGTCCCCCATGCCCGGGTTCTCCTCGAAGCTGTAGTGCTTGGCGAGCCACTCGAGCGCCGCCCGGACACGCGGGTCGTCCTTGTCGAGGCCGGCGAAGATCATGCTCTTGAGCCCGGCGTAGGTCATCGAGGCGTAGCTCCTCAGGCCCCCCTCGGGCGTCGTGCCGGCCATGCTCTCGCCGCCGTTGGCCGGGGTGTAGTAGAAGCCGCCGTCCGGGTTCTTGGCCGGGTGCGGCAGGTCGTTGTGGGGCCCGGGCAGGTTCTGCGTCCGCGAGACGAACACGAGCGCCCGCTGGATCGCCTCGTCGTCGGCGGCCGCCCCGGCGTTGCGCAGCGCCTCGACCAGGAAGGCGGTGTTGGAGAGGTCGGGGCGACCCTTCTTGCCGTATCCCGCGCCGCCGTAATTGGGATCGGCGGGGGTGAGACCCTCCGACTCGTCCCACTGCAGCCCGGCGAGGAAGGCCTCCGCCGCCGCGATCTCCCCGTCGAAGCGGCCGTCCCGGTTGCAGGCTGCCAGGGCGAGCAGGGCGATCGCGGTCTCGTAGTTGCCGATCGCCGACTCGTCGGTGTGGATGCCCCCCGACTCGCGCCGGAAGGAGAGCAGGTAGGCGAGCCCGCGCCGCAGCACCGGGTCGTCGATCGGCGTGCCGCTCTCGGCCAGCGCCGCCACGACGAGCGCCGTCACCGCCGGACCGGCGGCCGCGGAGAAGCTCCCGTCGGCGGCCTGCCCCTTCTCGGCGAGATACCGGGAGCCGCGGAGGATCGCCTGCTCGACCGGCGTGGGCTCCGCCGCGGAAAGCCGGCCCGGGGCGAGCCCGACGCCGAGGAGCGCCAGGACCGGGACGAAGGCACGGAGATGGCGACGGAACGGGCGGACGGACGGCATGGCACGACTCCCCGGGAGGCGGGGGTGGCCGGCTCGGCCCCCCTCGGCAGGAAGGATACGGTGGAGGGACGGCCGGGCAAACCACCGCGCCCGGCGAATCGGTCGCCGCGGCGCGGGGAAACCTCCGTCGCCGCGGCGGAAATCCCGGCGACGTCGCGGGGGCGGATCAGACCGGGGCGGTGGGCAGGGCCCGCGGATGTCGCGGCACCTGCCGGGGAGGCGGCTCGCGGCCCTCCTCGTGGCTCCACTGCTCCCGCTCGGCGTCGCTGGCGTAGTAGGTGAGCCAGACGGTCGGATCCTCGCCGTCGGTGGCGCTGCAATCCCAGTGGATGAAGTTGTCGGGCAGATCGACCCGCTTCAACGACGTGGGGAGGATGTCGCGCCGCACGAGGGAGTAGAGCTCGCGGTCGGAGAGGTGGTCGGTGAAGTCGAGGACGACGCGTTTCTCGAACAGCCTCTCGATCGTCTCCCAGAGCCGCTCGTGGACCTGATCGTCGTCGAGGGTGCAGGCCGGTTGCATCGCCAGGGGCGGATCGAACCAGCGGGCGATCGGCTCGTAGACGGCCCGCTCCCACGCGATCATCGACTCGAGGAACCTGTTCTCGGCCTCGGTGGGGAGGGAGCGGAAGTCGATCTCGAGGATCGCCTCGTCGAGATAGGGCTCGATCGCATCGCGCAATTCGGCGTTGCGGAGGAGACAGTCGACTTCGGCCGGCTCGGGGTGGCGGGCGATGGGCATGCCGGGGAGGTCCCAGGGGTGCGGAATCCGCTCGCGGCGGGCGGTTTCCCTGGGACGACGATACCAACGCCAGAGGGCGGTTCAACGCATCGGAATGGCGTTTCGGGGGCGTTTTCCCCAGGGGCGCCGGCACGATCGGTACGAGCGATCGAGTTTCCGCCGCCGCCCGGGATCGCTCCGTTTGCCGCGGACGCCCCACCCGCCCCGGCGCGGTTCAAACGGGGCAGGGGGGGAAGACCGTGCGGCCGCCGCCCCTCACGCCAGGATGCCCTGGACGACGTGCCCGTGGATGTCGGTGAGCCGGAACTGCCGCCCCTGGTAGCGGTGGACCAGCCGGGTGTGGTCGATCCCCAGGAGCCAGAGCATCGTGGCCTGCATGTCGTGGACATGGACCGGATCGGCGGTGATGTTCCAGGCGAAGTCGTCCGTGGCACCGTGGACGTGGCCGCCACGGACGCCGCCCCCCGCCAGCCACCAGGAATAGGCCCGCCCGAAGTGGTCGCGCCCCTTGGGATTGGCCGGATCGCCCTGTCCGAACGGCGTGCGTCCGAACTCTCCCCCCCAGGCGACGAGCGTCTCGTCGAGGAGTCCGCGCTCCTTGAGGTCGAGGACGAGGGCCGCCGAAGGGCCCTCCGTGTCGCGGCACTGCTCCTCGAGCTGCGTGAAGAGGTTGTTGTGCTGGTCCCAGCCGGCGTGCATCAGCTGCACGAAACGGGTCCCGCGCTCGATGAGGCGCCGGGCGACGAGGCAGTTGGAGGCGAAGCTCCCCTTCACGTGGACATCGGGGCCGTAGCGCTCGAGGACGCGGGCCGGCTCGGAGGAGAAGTCGGTGAGCTCCGGCACGCTCGCCTGCATGCGGAAGGCCATCTCGTACTGCGCGATGCGCGTGTCGATCTCCGGGTCGCCGTAGTCGGCGAGGTGCTCCGCGTTCATCTCGGCGATGCCGTCGAGCAACGCCCGCCGGGCCTCGCGGCTGACGCCGGCCGGATTGGCCAGGTAGGGGACCGGGTCGCCGACGTTGCGGAACCTCACCCCCTGGTAACGGCTGGGGAGGAAACCGCTGCCCCAGTAGTAGTCGAAGAACAACTGGCCGCAGGTCTTCCCCTTGTCGGAGGAGGTCATGACGACGAACGCCGGCAGTTCGTCGGTGTCGCACCCGAGCCCGTACGTCGCCCAGGCCCCCATGCTCGGGCGCCCCGGCACCTGCGCGCCGGTCATGAACAGCGTCACGCCCGGGGCATGGTTCACCGCCTCGGTGTGCATGCTGCGGACGACGCAGATCTCGTCGGCGAGAGCCCCGACGTTGGGGAGCAACTCGCTGAGCTCGATCCCGGAGGCCCCGTAGCGGCGGAAGGGCTTGATGGCCGGCTGCGTGGGCCACTTCGCGTAGCCGCTCGACATCGTCGACAAGCGCGTCGTGCCGCGCACGCTGTCGGGGATGTCCTGCCCCTTGTGGCGTTCCATGGCCGGCTTGGGGTCGAAGAGGTCGACGTGCGACGGCCCGCCCCCCTGCCAGAGCATCACCACGCGTTTGGCGCGCGGCGGATGGTGCGGGAGCCCGGCCAGCCCGGGGAGACCGCCGGCACCCGCCTCCCGCGACATCATCGCCGACAGCGCCACCGAGCCGATGCCGAGGCCGGCGGACCCGAAGAGGCGGCGGCGCGACACACGCCGACGGTTCTCCTCCAGGGCTTGGGCGACGTCGTCGGTCCGCTGTTCGTGTCCCGGCATCGGGGTCACTCCCTCGTCAGGGCCTCGTCCAGGTTGAGGATCGCCAGGCAGGTGGCGGCCAGCGCCGCATGCTCGACCGCGTCCAGCCCCTCCGCCTTCGGCGCCTCCCCGACGGCGACGAGTGCCGCCGCGGCGGCCGTGTCGGCGGCGTAGACGTCGCGCTGGCGGGCGTGGATCCGCCGCAGGGAGGCGATGTCGCGATCGGTGGGCACGCGCCCCACGACGCGCCGGAACGCGGCGGCGAGCCGCGCGTCGCCGTCGGCGGAGCCGCGCATCACCGCCGCGGCGAGGACACGTGCCGCCTCGACCCAGGTGGGGTCGTTGAGCGTGGTGAGCGCGTGGAGGGGGGTGCAGGTGGTCGTCGACCGCACCCGGCAGGTCTGCCGGTTGGCGACGTCGAACATGTTCGCCGGGCTCACCGTGCGCCGCCAGAAGGTGTAGAGGCTGCGCCGCCACAGATCCGCCCCCCGGGACTGCGGGTAGGTGAAGTCGCGTTCCTTGGTGATCGCGAGCGCCTCCCAGATCTGGTCGGGCTGGTAGGGATAGACGGGCGGTCCACCGAGGCGGCCGTCGAGGAGCCCGCTGGCGGCCAGCGCCGTGTCGCGGAGCACCGGCGCCGGCATGCGGAACCGGGCCGCCCGGCCGAACAGGCGGTTCTCCGGGTCGGCCGCCAGATCGCCGGGGCGGATCCGGCTCGACTGCCGGTAGGTGGCGCTCGAG
This sequence comes from uncultured Chitinophaga sp., assembly GCA_964567835.1. Lineage (GTDB taxonomy): Bacteria > Planctomycetota > Planctomycetia > Pirellulales > UBA1268 > QWOP01. The sequence goes on from CAZMOU010000070.1 coordinate 11,881, forward strand.
ACGATGAGCCGGTGCATCGCCTTCTGGCTCCAGCCACGGTCGCGGAACTCGAGCGCCAGCCAGTCGAGGAGCGGCAGGTGGAGGGGGTATTCGCTCTGCACGCCCAGATCCTCGGCCGTCTTCACGAGCCCGGTGCCGAAGAAGTGCTGCCACATCCGATTCACCTGCACCCGCGCCGTGAGGGGGTGATCGGGGCGGAACAGCCACCGCGCGAAGCCGAGCCGGTTCGCCGGTGCCCCCTCCTCGAGCGGCGGCAGCACCGCCGGCGGGGCGAACCCGACCGGATCGCCGATCGGGGTGAGGTAGTCGCCCCGGTCGAGGATCCGCGTCTCGCGCGGCCGCTCGTCGCTCATCACCATCACGCGCGGGATCTGGTCGGCCCGGTAGTCGCCCAGCTGGCGGCGGAGGGTGGCGGCACGCTCCACCGGCGCCGCCTTGCCGGCGACGTCGGCCTGCACCTTCTCCCCGAAATGCTTCCGCAGCCCGGCGTCGACGGCGACCTTCTCCTCGTCGCTCCGCTCCCCTTCCGGTTTCCGCAGCTTTTCGAGCAGGTCCGCCGGCAGCCCCGCGGCCTCGCCGGGAGCGCCGGAGGCGAGCAGCCCCTTCCTCCATCCCTGGAACGCCGCCTCGATCACCGGCGCCGCCTCGGCGTCGGCGGCAGCGATCTTCGCCTCGAAGTCGGCGACGCGGGCGCGGTTCTCCTCGGTGGGCAGTTCGAGGATCGGCGGCGCCACCCGGATCCGCGACGAGAAGTATTGCGGCGCCCCGCTCTCGGGTACACGGTTGAAGACGTCGAGGAGGCCGTAGTAGTCGCGCCTCGTGAGCGGGTCGTACTTGTGATCGTGGCACTGGCAGCAGGCGAGCGTCAGGCCCAGCCAGGTGGTGCTCGTGGTGTCGACACGGTCGAAGAGGTTGTTGAAACGCTGCTCCTCCGCGATCGCCCCCCCCTCGCCGTTGAGAAGATGATTGCGGTTGAAGGCGCTCGCGATCCGCTGCGCTTCCGTCGCCCGCGGATCGTCCGTCACCTCGGGCAGGAGATCGCCGGCGATCTGCTCGATCGAGAAGCGGTCGAAGGGCATGTCGGCGTTGAGCGCCCGCACCACCCAGTCGCGCCACATCCACTGCCAGGTGTCGCCGTCCTGCTGGAAGCCGTTGGAATCGGCGTAGCGGGCGGCGTCGAGCCAGGGGAGCGCCATCCGCTCGCCGTACCGCGGGCTCGCCAGGAGGCGGTCGACGAGCCGCTCGTAGGCGTCCGGGGCGGGATCGGCGACGAAGGCATCGACCTCCTCCGGCGTCGGCGGGATCCCCACGAGATCGGCCGAAAGACGGCGGATGAGCGTGGTCCGGTCGGCCTCCGGTGCCGGCTGCAGGCCGGCCGCCTCGAGCCTGGCGAGGACGAAGACGTCGATGCCGTTCTTCACCCATCCCCCCCGGTTCACCGCCGGCGGCTCCGGGCGGACCGGCGACTCGAAGGCCCAGTGCCTCCGGTACTCCGCCCCGGAGGCGATCCAGCGGCGGAGCAGGTCGCGCTGTTCCGGGGTGAGGTGCCGGTTCGACGACGGCGGCGGCATGACGACCTCGGCGTCGGTCGAATCGACGCGCTCGAGCAGGCCGCTGGCCCCGGGATCACCGGGGACGATGGCCCGGGCGGCGATCGCCGCATCGCGGTCGTCGAGGCGCAGATCGGCCTGCCGCTTGGCCCCGTCCTGGCCGTGGCAGTAGAAGCAGTTCTCGGAGAGGATCGGCCGGATGTCGCGGTTGAAGTCGATGGGTCCGTCCGCCGCGGTGGCGATCCTCGCCGTCGCCAGGGCGAGGACCATCCCGCCGGCGACCAGGCGGCGGCGAAGCCGGGGGGTGTGACGGACCGCGGGAGTCATGGGGGAAGACGGGCCGGGGCGGCGAGTGGCAGCGGCACCGGGACGGACCACCACGCCCGAACCGCTTTCCCAGGAGGTAAAGTCCACCCCATGAGTCTACCCCGAGAAAACGAGCCGTTGCACGCCGCGGGGGGGGGCGGAACGATTCCCGCGGAGGCCGACGTGGCGATCGTGGGGGCCGGGGCGGCGGGTCTTTTTGCCGCGATCCATGCCGGACGGGCCGCTCTGGCGGCCGGGCGGTCGCTCTCGATCGTCGCCCTCGACGGCGCGAGGAAACTCGGCGCGAAGGTCCTCGTCTCGGGGGGGGGCCGCTGCAACGTGACGAACGTCCGCGTCGCCGAGCACGACTACGCCGGGAGCACCGCGCCCGCGATCCGTCGCGTGCTGGGCCGCTTCCCCGTCGAGCGGACCGTCTCCTTCTTCCGCGATGCCGGGGTGCCGTTCTACGAGGAGCCGGACAACGGCAAGCTCTTCCCCACCACCGATTCGGCTCGCACGATCCTCGACGCCCTCCTCCGCGAGGCGACGTCGGCCGGCGTCCGGCTCCTCCATCCGGCGCGGGTGACAGGGATCGTCCGCGGCGAGGACCGCTTCCGCGTGGAGAGCGATGCCGGCACCGTCGTCGCGCGGCGAGTGATCCTCGCGACCGGCGGGCAGTCGCTCCCCAAGTCGGGCTCCGACGGATCGGGGTTCGGGCTCGCGCGGGCCCTCGGACATTCGGTCGCCGAACCGGTGGTGCCGGCGCTCGTGCCGCTCGTGCTCCCGGGGGGTCACTGGATCCGCGATCTCACCGGCCTCGCGCTCCCCTGCACGTTCACGCTCGAGTCGGCGCGGGGCAAGGCGCTCGCCACCGCGTCCGGCAGCACGCTCTGCACCCACACCGGCCTCTCCGGCCCGGCGACGCTCGACATCAGCCGCCACTGGCTCGTGTCGCGCGTCCACGCCCCCGACGCGCGGCTTCTCCTCGACTGGCTGCCGGCGGTCCCGGCTGCCGATCTCGAGGGGGCCCTCCTCGCGGCCGGCGCCCGGGGCGCCCTCGGCGTCCTCAAGTGTCATCTCACCGAACGGCTCGCACGCTGCCTGTGCACCGAAGCCGGCGCGCCGCCGGCGGGCGATCTGCCGCGCGACGCCAGGCGCCGGCTCGTGGAGACCGTGAAGCGGACGCCGCTCCCGGTCGTCGGCGACCGGGGCTGGAACGTGGCGGAGGCGACGGCCGGCGGCGTGCCGCTCTCGGAGGCGCGGCTGGAATCGATGGAGAGCCGGATCTGCCCCGGGCTCCATTTCGCCGGTGAGATCCTCGACGTCGACGGCCGCATCGGCGGCTTCAACTTCCAGTGGGCCTGGGCGAGCGGCTTCGTGGCGGGACGCGCCGCGGCGGGGACGTGAGCGGTGCGGGGCCACCTCACCCCGCGCGGTGCAGGGGCGTTGCGGCGGGCAGGAGCCGATCGACGGCCGCCAACACCTCGTCGACGCCGATGGCGTCGATCCGTGCCGTGCCGGTGGGCCAGCGGAGCCCCGCCACGGTCGCGGGGAAGAGCGTCTCGCGGAGGCGCGCGGCGGGCGACTTCCGCGTACGCTCGGAGCGCAGCACCTCGAGGGGCGTGCCCCACGGATGCCACTGGTTCGGATCGGTGGGCCCGAAGAGCGCCACCACCGGCACGCCGTACGAGGCCGCGACGTGGAGCAGGCCGGTGTCGATCCCCAGGCAGAGATCCATCCGCGCGAGCAGTCCGCCCGTCTCGCGCAGCTTGAGGTCGGGGGTCAGGTCGTGGACGTGCGACTCGACTCCCGCCCGCCCGGCGATCTCGCCGTGCATGGCCGCGTCGCGCGGCGCCCCGCAGAAGAGGATCTCGCAGCCGCGATCCTCGACGAGCCACTCCACCACGCGGGCCATGCGCTCGACGGGCCACTCCTTCTCCACGGCCGTGGAGCGCGGCGCCACGAAGACGCGCGGACGTCCCGCCGGCAGACGGGCGAGGAGACCGTCGACCTTCCGCGCCACGGCGGCACCGACCCAGTTCTCGTTGCGGCCGTCGTCGACGGCGAGGCCGTCGGCCCGGAGCAGGTCGAGGAAGATCTCAACCTCGTGGCGGTGCTCGCGGATCGGCACGGCGCGGGAGAGGAGCACCGCCCCTCCCTGCGGCGCGAATCCGACGCGCCAGGGGATCCCCGCGAGCCGGGTCTGGAGGATCGCCGAGAGGGAGCGCTTGAGGACGTACGCGCGGTCGTAGCGCCGGCCACGGAGCCAGGCGGCGTTCGTCCGCACCGACCGCAGGGCGCCGAGGATCCCGCCCCCCCCCTCCTCCGGCGCCACGATCAACTCGTCGGGATAGGGGCAGTCGGCGAGGACCGATCCGGACGCCTTCTCCACCAGCACGTCGATCCGCGCCGCCGGGAAGGCACGGCGGAGGTTGCGCAGGAAGGGGATCGCCAGCACCGTGTCGCCCACGAAGCGGGTGCGGACCACGAGGATCCTCTCGGCGGCGGTGGCGGCGGTGGCCATGGGGATTCAGCGGGCGAAGCCGACGAAGAAGCTGAACAGCTGCTGGCTGTCGTACGGGGCGTAGACGACCGGGACGGCGAAGTCGAGCGCGATCGGGGCCGGGCCCATGGCGGGGAGCGTGATCCGCAGGCCGAATCCGGGCGCGACGCGCATCTGGCTGATGGAGACGTTCGACTCCACCGTGCCGAAGTCGGTGAACACGACGCCTCGCAGCGTGTCGTCGGCGGTGATCGGGAAGAGGTACTCGATGGTGTTGAGCCACTCGAACGGACCGCCGATGATCGCGCCGTTCTGCCGCGGGCTCGCCCCCCGGAAGACGAAGCCGCGGAGCGTGTTGTAGCCGCCCGCGTAGAAGTTGTCGTAGGCGGGCGTGTCGGGGCCCGACATGCCGAGCACGGATCCGATGGAGAGGACGTGCCGCCCCGACCCGTCCGGGCGTTCGTTGAGGAGGAAGTACTGCCGCCCCTCGAGGATCCCGCGCGGATAGACGAAGGTCCCGATCACCTGCTCGAACTCGAACGTCGCCAGGTGGCCCTGCGTGGGGAGGAAGGGGCTGTCGCGCGTGTCGTGGACGAGGCCGGCGCTGAAGCCGTAGACGGAGTTCGTGCCGAGCATCTCCTCGATCTTCGGGGCGAAGACGCGCGGCCTGAAGATGTCCACGCTCTCGCCGCGGAACCCGGCGTTCACGGAGAGGTCGGGGGCGAACGCGAACTGGTACCCGAGTCCGACGCGTCCGCCGGCGCGGGCCTCGGCCCAGTCGTAGAAGTAGCGGGTGTAGTAGGAGGCGCTCATCGACAGGCCCACGCGCGTGTCGAAGAGGTAGGGCTCCTGGAAGGTGGCGGTGTAGCGCTGCAGCTGGGTGCCGGGCGCGGCCTCGAGGCGGAAGCGCTGGCCGGCGCCGCGGAAGGCGGTGCCGTTGCGGATGTCGTCCCAACTCCGCGGCAGCCGGAAGAGATCGAAGTTCTGCTCGTCGATGACGATGTTGCCGACGAGGCCGGCGTTGGAGTTGACGCCCGCACCGATCATCAAGCGGCCGGTCTGCGTCTCCTCGGCGTCGACGTCGACGACGACGTAGGGCTCCTGGCCGGGAAAGACCTGGAGCGGTTCGGGGAATCCGGGCGCCACTCCCGGCTGGAACCCGGGCGGGAGTTGTCCGCCGGGGAAGCCGCCGCCCTGCGGGGGCGGGAGCACCTGCGGCTGCCACGGTGCCGGCGCCGGGGCGCCGGGCTGGAACCCGGCCGCCGGGCCCGGCGGATAGCCGGGCGCCGCGGGCTGCTGGGCGACGTAGACCGGTGCCTGGCCCTGCACCGGCTGGATCTGCCCCGGCCCCTGGGGCGTCACCGGGGCCTGGAAGCGGCCGTACTCGACCGACTCCGGACCGGTCGACGGGAGCGCCGTGCCCCCCCACGGAGACGCCGCCTGGGGAGCGCCGGGCTGCGCGGCGTAGCGCGGAAGGGACGACGGGGAGGCGGCGGGAGCGGGGGTGAGGATCGGTCCCTGCGCCGGCACCGCCGGCTGACCGAAGGGCTGCACGTACCCGGGCTGCGGACTCTGGCCGCGCCACACCGTGGCCCCGGGCTCCCGCGCCGGAACGGCACGGGGCGCGGCCGGTTCCGGGAGTGCCACCGCCTCCTCGGCGGATGCGGCCTCGGGGGCGAGATCGCCTTCGAGCACGAGGTCGATGACCGCATCCTCCGCGCCGTCGGGGCTCTGGCCACGGAATCCCGGCCGGTTCGGATCCTTGGCGACCTGCACGTCGTCGTCGTCCGGCTTGCTGAAGACGATGCGCGGCCCCTCACCCTTCGCGGCGTCGGCCGCGAAGAGGCTGCTCGACTTCAGCCGCCGCTCGTCCTCGCGCAGCTTGCGGATGTCGAGGATGTCTCCCGGACGCAACGAGAGCCGGTTGAGGATGGTGCTGTGGCGGGTGTGAGGATGCTCGCCGCGGATGCGCACGTTGATCTTGCCCACCCGGTAGCGCTGTCCCTCCGCGACGTTGTAGACCAGGTCGAGTTCGCCCGGCTGCTCGAGGAAGCGGGGATCGGCACGGATGTCGGCGAAGACGAATCCGCGACCGCCGTAGATGTCGCGGATCAGGGCCAGATCGGCGTCCATCTTCGACTGGTTGAAGGGCTCGCCGCTCTTGAGCTTCAGGTCGCGGGTGAGGAACTCGCTCTTGAAGCGGCTGTTGCCCATGAAGGAGATGTTGCGCACGTTGTACCGCGGGCCCTCGCTGATCACGAAGGTGAGCAGCGTCCAGTCGCGGCCGGCGCCGTGCACCACCTCGAGCTCGCGGCCGACCTTCGCCTGGAAGAAGCCGAGGCTCCGGTAGTAGGCGGTGAGGAGGTCGCAGTCCTGGTCGATCTTCTCCCGGTCGATCTCGCCGCCGATGAGCCAGAAGATGCCCGGCTTCGACTTGATCTGCGTCATCAGACGCGCGTCGCTGGCGATCGTGTTGCCCACGAAGCTCGTCCACAGCGACTTCCTGCCCCGGCCCTCGTCGATGAGGAACACCGCCCCCGTGTCGCCGGGCTTGCTCCCCTCGACGGTCGTGACCTTGGCGCCGTCGAAGCCCTTCTCACGGTAGTACGACTCGAGACGGCGCCGGGCCTCCTCGACGACGTAGGGATCCATGGCGTCGCCGACGTCGATCTCCGCCTTCTTCCGCAGCGTGCGCGTCGTCACCCGTTCGTTGCCGACGTACTTCACGTAGCGGAGCATCGGCCGTTCGACGACCTGGAAGATCACCACCACCCCCTCGGCGACGCGGACCGTCTTGGGGCGGACGTCGACGAACTTCCGGCTGCGGTGGAGCGTGCGCACGTCCTCCTCGACCGACTGCACGTCGAAGATCTGTCCGGCACGGGTCACGAGCTTCGGGAGCTTCGACACCTCGGTGGCGTGGTTCCCCTCGATGCGCACCTCCACGATGCGGTTCGACTCGTCGGCCGGCGCGGCGGCCGGCGGCGCGGCAGGGGGCGGCGCCGGCTGGGGACCGGTGAGCGGGGGAGGCACGGTGGGTGCCACGGCCGGCGGGAGGGGGGCCGCGGCCGGTTCGTAGGTCTGCGCGCCGGCCGGGTGCCACGCCATCAGCAGCCAGCAGAGGAGACCGAGGAGCGGGGAGCGTCCGCCCGACCGGCGGGGGGGGGATGGCGGCAGGACGCCGCTCCCGCCCTTTCCGGCGTGGTGCGAATCGCGCTCGTGGGGCGACCGTGGGTCGACGGGCATGGGTGCTGGCTCGGTGCGACGACTCGGGCTGCCGCCTGGGGAGGAAAGCCGGGGACTGATAGCGGACGCCGCCGGCCCCCCACAAGGTGAAATCCCCGGAAGGACCGCCGGCTGGCCGATCCCCGACCGGGGACCGGCCCGGTTGCGGCGACCGAACGTGTCTCCGCCCGCCGGTCGATGCCGGTGGTTCGCGCACCCGCGCCGATCCTTGACTGCCCCGCGCACCGACCGGTAGGGTGCCTGTGGAGGATCCCAGAGGTTCCGGTCCCCCCCGAGCAAGGCGATCCCCCGACTTCCCGGCCTTGCCCATGCCGCCAACGGTCATCGATCTGCGTCGCGCCGAAGACGTGCGCGACGTCATCCACCGCGCCGTCCAGGCACTCGCCGAGGGGCGGTGCGTCGGGTTCCCGACCGAGACCGACTACGTGGTCGCCGGCTGCCTCCGCGACGCCCGGGCCGCCGAATCGCTCCTCGCCCGTTCGATGGCCCGGGACGGCGAGCCGCGACTCTCGCTGGCCCTGCGTGGTGCCGACGAGGCGTTCGATTGGGCACCGGGCCTCGCCGCGGCGGGGCGGCGGCTCGTGCGCCGCTGCTGGCCCGGTCCCGTGGTGACGGTCGTCGAGGACGACCAGGCCGACAGCCTCACCCTTCGTCTCCCGCCCCTCTCCCGGGAGGCGATCGTCCACGACGGACGTCTGCGGCTGCGCGTCCCCGCCCATCCGGTGCTCGCCGACTGCCTGCGGATGCTGGCCGGGCCGGTGGGGCTGGCCGAACCGACCGTCGATGGGCGGATGCCGGTCACCGCCGACGACCTGCTCGCCGCCGCCGGCCCGTCGCTGACGCTCCTTCTCGACGACGGCCAGACGCGCTACGGCCAGCCCCCCACCACGGTCGGCATCGACGCCGGGGGGATCCGCGTCCTGCGCCCCGGGATCGTGTCCGAGGAGACGCTGCGACGGCTCTCGAGCCTGATGGTGCTCTTCGTCTGCACCGGCAACACCTGCCGCAGCCCGATGGCCGAGGCCCTGTTCCGCACGATGGTCGCCGAGCGCCTCGGCTGCCGACCCGACGAGATCGACGACCGGGGCATCGTCGTCGCCAGCGCCGGACTGTCGGCCTGGGGCGGGGGCAAGGCCAGTCCCGGCGCGCTCGAGGCCATGGCGGAGGTGGGGGCCGATCTCTCCGCCCACGAGAGCCAACCGCTCACCGAGAACCTCGTCCGCCAGGCCGACGTCATCCTGACGATGACGGCCGCGCACCGCGCCGGGATCCTCGCCCGGTTCCCCGACGCCGCCGGCCGCGTGGCGATGCTCGCGCCCGACCGGCAGGATGTCGTCGACCCGATCGGCGGGCCGCTCGCCACCTACCGCCGCTGTGCGCAGCAAATCCGCGGGCATTTGGCGGCCCGGATCGATACACTGGTCGGTCCTCCGTCGCGCCCGTAGTCTGGGGCCGGGGGTGGGACCACGATCGCGGGGAAGGCCTCCGCACGGTCGCCGTGCCGGGGCGGTTTCCCCGTCTGGAGCGTCATTGATGCGCATCGCCATCGGCAGTGATCATCGCGGCGTGGCCGCCCGGCTGCGGCTCATCGGCCTCCTCGAAAGGATGGGGCACGAGGTCTTCGACTGCGGCAGCCATGGCACGGAGGCGGTCGATTACCCGGACATCGCCGCCGACGTGGCCGGGCGCGTGAGCCGCGGCACGGCCGACCGGGGCATCCTCCTCTGCTGCACCGGCGTCGGCATGGCGATCACCGCCAACAAGGTGCCCGGCGTGCGCGCCGCCACCTGCCACGACGAGGTGACGGCCGAGTTGAGCCGCCGCCACAACGACCTGAACGTCCTCTGCCTCTCGGCGGAGATGCTCGGGCCCGAGGTGCAGGACAAGATGATCCACACCTGGCTCGAGACGCCCTTCGAGGGGGGGCGCCACGCCCGCCGCCTGGCGAAGATCACGGCCCTCGAGGGCCACTGCGACGACGGCACCCCTGCCGCGGAGTGAGGCGCGGCGACCGGACGTCGCTCGCGCCGCCCTCCGTTCCCGGCCGGCTCACCCCACCGGGTGGCCGCCGACGTTCACCCACTGCCGGTTCCTCGCGCTTTCGAGCACCGCGTCGCAGACGCGCTGCGTCTCGAGGGCGTCGCGGAAGGTGGGATGGGCCGGTTTCTTCGAGGCGTAGGCCTCGAGGAAGTCGGCCACCTGGTGCACGAAGCTGTGCTCGTAGCCGATCGCCAGCCCCGGCACCCACCACTTCCCCATGTAGGGATGATCGCCGTCGGAGACGTGGACGCTCTTCCAGCCGCGCTCCGACCCGGTGTCGGAATAGTCGAAGACCTCGAGCCGGTGGAGATCGTGGAGATCCCACTTCAGGCTCATCTTCTCGCCGTTGATCTCGAAGGTGTAGAGCGCCTTGTGGCCCCGGGCGTAGCGCGTGCTCTCGAAGAGGCCGAGCGACCCGTTCTTGAAGTGGCAGAGGAAGGAGCAGGCGTCGTCGATCTTCACCGGCTCGACCTTGCCGGTGAGATTGTGCTTCC